>NZ_JBSUQM010000003.1:0-446779 GCF_054065835.1 Nocardia citri | reverse complement strand
GGCCGTGAAGGCCGGCGACCCGGTCAGGGTGCCCGCCGTGGTCTGGAACCCCCCGACGATCCGCGCGATCCCGAAGTCCGTCAACGCGGGCTCGCCGTAATCGGTCAGCAGAATATTGCCCGGTTTCACATCCCGATGCACGATGCCCAGGCGATGCGCGCTCTCCAACGCCCCGGCGATCTTCACCCCGATCCACAACACGGTCTCGGTCGGCAACGGACCGTTCCGGCGGATCCGTGCATCAAGGGAGTCCAGTGGGTGATACGGCATAACCAGATAGGGATGTCCGCTCGCGGTGGTACCCGCCTGCAACATCGTCACGATGTTCGGATGCCCGGTCAGCCGCCCCATCGCGCGCTGCTCCCGGAAAAACCGCGCCCGGTTCTCTTCATCCAACTCAGCGGTCAGAATCTTCACCGCCACCGTCCGATCCAGCTCGGTCTGCATGCAGCGATAGACCACGCCGAAACCGCCCCGCCCGACCTCCTCGAACCCGGCCGCCGCCAGTTCGTTTGTGACCGGCTCGGACACGTCACGGAG
Organism: Nocardia citri; assembly: GCF_054065835.1. Lineage (NCBI taxonomy): Bacteria > Bacillati > Actinomycetota > Actinomycetes > Mycobacteriales > Nocardiaceae > Nocardia > Nocardia citri. The sequence continues at coordinate 446,239 of NZ_JBSUQM010000003.1, read as the reverse complement.
TGTCCGGAACGGATCTTCCTCGCTCATCGGCTGTACACCATCCGCCAGCATGTCCCCGGCAACGGTAACGATTGTTAACTCTTCGTTAACCAACAGCGTATCCCACGGGCCAGTGCAGCCGCTTCTCTTGGGTTCGCTGCCTGGAATGCCTTGTGATTCCCTGCATTTCCGCAGGTCCGTGGCTGATACGTGCAGAATATTGACGTGCAATAGGTGTTGTGTAAGCATTCGGAGGGCGTCGGAGCACCCTCCTCGAGATTCGCCGCAAACTTCAGCCAACTCGGCTTTCACCCCGGCTTCGGGATATGGGCCCAACGCTCCACAACCCTGAACCCTTTGACAGTCGAGGGGCCGGCGATTCGGATCGTGCCGGTCGGCAGACGAACAGCCGCTGGGACGCGGTGAGGGACGTGCCCCGGGTCGACGGGTGGAGCTGGTAGGGCAGGATCGTGTTCGGCCTGGTTACGTTGATGGCCGCGAGGTGTATTCGGCCCAGTGGTCGACGGCCTGTTCGAGACCGAGTGCCGCGACCTCGGCGGGTGCCATGCCGACCGTGTGGATCAATCGCTGTGCGAGCCAATCGGGAACAGGTTCGCGCATCGGTGTCGGTGGAATTCCGAGCGATTCGGCACTGCGGCCGAGTCGCTCGACCACTGCGCCGAGCTTGCTGAATTCCGGTAGCCGACCGGCGGCCGCGACGATGCGGGCAGTTGCTTCCGCGTAGACTTCTGAGTCGGCGCGTGCTCCGATTGCCCAGATCTCGCAGATCTCGATGGTCTGCTGGTCGATGACCCGGTACACGATCCGCCAGGTGTTGCGGCCAACGACAAGCTTGCGGAACCCGGTCAATTCGCCGCCGAGTGGATAGCCGGCTTGCGGTGAATCCAGCAGCAGGAGCACCTTTTTGAGGACTTTGGGCACGGCATCGGGGCCGAGTTTTCGAAGGTCGTCGATTGCCGCATCGGTGAAGAGGACTTCGACCATCGGCTTACCCGTGGTCATCGAGTTCGGCGAGGGATTCCCTTGTGTGTCCGAAGGCGCCGAGCACATCATCGAGTGACGTTCGGTTCCCGCCGTCGGTCGCGGCCCGGGCGAGCACCAGCGCAAGGTCACGCAGGTCGGACTCCGCGCGATCCAGTTCAGCGAGCCGATTCATGCTGACCACGGCGGCAACCGGCCGGTGATGGCGGGTGACCACCAGGTCGGTACCACCTTCGGCATCCGCTACCAGTCCAGCGACGCCTCGCTGCGCGGCGTCGGAAACGCTGAGCTCATGAGGGTTGCGCAGGATGGACATACTGTAACTGTACAGAATTCTAGCTAGATTCTCGATGCCGTGTCGCCTGTCGGGAACCACCTCCGTCGTCTTTGCACCACTGGGCTCAGCGTGTCCCATGACTGAACCGCCACAAAGGGTTTCGCGGAGTACTACACAACAGTGAGGCCGCAGGTCAATGACCTGCGGCCTCACTGTGAAGTGGAGCTAAAGGGGCTCGAACCCCGGACCCCGAACACTGCCAAAGTAAAGTGGCGCGCGTTCGCTGTCACGCGTCAGCGGCCCAGCTTTCGTCGTGCAGTGGTGGTGACAAGGGGATACTGGCGGCCATGGCATGGAACGACACACCGCTGACGTTGCAGTCCTTGCTGGAATCGTGGCGATGGGATACCTCGACCCTGGTCGTGACCGTCGTGCTGGGAGCCGGTTACTGGGTGGCGCGCTCGCGTGCCCGACAACGGGGGCAGGCTGTTTCGGCGGGACGCATGGCGGCTTTCTTGGTCATGGGCCTGGGAGTCTGGCTGCTCACCGGGATCAGCGTCGTCGGTGTCTACTCCAGCACGTTGTTCTGGGTGCGGGCCCTGCAGACGCTGCTGTTGCTGTATGTGGTTCCATTCGGGTTGGCCGCCGGCCGGCCGGTGACCGTGTTGCGCACGGCGTTGGGACCTACCGGGCAGGCCCGGCTGGATCGGGTGCTGGATTCGTCACTGGCGCGGGCGCTGACCTACCCGCTGGTGTCGTCGCTGGCGATCCTGGCCGCACCGTGGCTGCTGTTCCTTACGCCATGGTATGAAGTGGTGCTGCGGCACGGGCTCGCCGATGCGGCGACGCGAATCGGGCTGGTGACCATTGGATTCGGGTACTTCTACTCGCGGCTGCAGACCGACCCGGTACCGCGCCGGTATTCGCAGGGCATCTCGCTGCTCATCACGATCTTCGAGTCGCTGGCCGATGGCATTCTCGGACTGGTGCTATGGCTGGGTCCGCTGTGCGCAGCCGGCTATTACGCCGAGATCAGTCGCACGTGGGGTCCAGATATGCGCTTGGATCAGGTCATCGGTGCCGGCATCATCTGGGTACTCGGCGATGTTCTGGGACTGCCGTATCTGCTCGCACTGATGCGGTCGTGGGCCTCCGACGAGCGCCGCAAGGCCGCCCAGGTCGACGCCGAACTCGATGCGGTCGAGGCGAATTCCGCACCTGCCGCGCGCCACGGCCTGAGGACGGCTGCGCCAGTCGAAGACGATGAACCGCAGACCTCGGGGTTGTGGTGGGAGAACGATCCGCAGCTACGCGCCAGGTTCCGTCGCTGATCAGTCGGGAGATCGCGCCGGCCGCCGGTCGCTGACAAAGGCCAGCGGTCGGAGAGAATGCCGACGAATATTTGACGTGCGCGAAATGCCGCGTAGTAGGCCCGATCCACCGACCAGGTTCCTGGCAACGAGTCGGCGAGTGCGAGTAAGCCCGGCTGGATACTCAGCCAATTCACCGGGTGGTCACAGCGATTCGCAGGTCGGTTGTGGATCAATGGCCGGGTGCTCAATCGCGATGTGATGCTCACTGCAACGTCCGTGTTGTCCCGGCGCGCCACCACTCGCGCGGCGCCCGGCTCAATGCGGGATCGTGTCGGTTTGGCGGCCTTGCTGACAGCTACGGCGGTCGTCTACGTGTGGCGGATTACGGTCAACGGCACCGGTAACGCGTTCTACGCGGCGGCGGTGTGGTCCGGGTCCCGCAGTTGGAAAGCATGGTTATTCGGCTCGCTGGATCCCGCGAACTTCATTACCGTCGACAAACCGCCGGTCTCGCAATGGGTGATGGGGTTGTCGGCACGGATGTTCGGGTTCAGTAGTGCCGCCGAGTTGGTTCCCGAGGCCTTGATGGCCGTCGCGACTGTCGCGTTGCTGTATGGCGCCGTCGGGCGCCTCGCCGGACGAGCGGCGGGCTTGCTGGCGGGTGCGATGCTGGCGCTGACGCCAGTAGCGGCAATGATGTTCCGATTCGACAAGCCCGACGCGGTGATGGTGCTGTTGATGACCGCCGCGGTGTACGCGATGGTGCGAGCGCTGCCGACAGCGAGCACGGCATGGATCACACTGGCCGGTGTCGCGCTCGGATTCGCGTTTCTGGCGAAGATGCTCGAAGGGCTGATGGTGGCGCCCGCGATCGGGCTGACCTATCTGATCGTCGCGCCGAACCCGCTGCGCGCGCGGCTGCTGCAGTTGCTCGGTGCCCTGGTCGCGCTGGTGATCTCGGCCGGCTGGTACGTCGTGTTGACGGCGCTGTGGCCGCCGTCCGCGCGGCCCTACATCGCCGGATCGACGGACAACACGTTCATGAATCTCGTGTTGGGCTACAACGGTTTCGCCCGGCTTCTCGGTCATCGGCCGCCCGCGCACAGTCCCGGCCATCTGGCGTTCGCGAACGGCCCCGCGCGGCTTTTCACCGGTGAGTTCGCCTTCGAGATCAGCTGGTTGCTGCCGGCTGCGCTGCTGGCGGTGGTGTTGGTTGTCATGGTGCGGCGGGGGACGCCCCGCACCGATCCGGTCCGCGCTGCCGCCATCGTGTTCGGCAGTTGGATCCTCGTCGACGGCGGCGTGCTCAGTTCGATGAGCGGGCTGGTGATCCCCTACTACAGCCTGTCGATCGCCCCCGCGGTGGCAGCCTCGACTGCGATCGGGATCCACCAGATGTGGCGGCTGCGCGGCACCGGAACGGGCCGAGCGGGGTTGTCCGCCATCGTTCTCGCCAGCGGGATCTGGGGGTTTTGGGTATTGCACCGTAACGGCGCGTGGCATCCCCTGCTGCGGTGGACGGTGCTGGCGGCCGCGGTGATCGCAGGCATCGCCCTGCTGCGCCCGACCATGTCGCGGCGGCGGGCGCTGGTGGCGTTGGCCATAGGAATGGTCGGCCTGCTCGGTGGCTGCACCGCATACACCGTCGCGACGTTGGGTCAGCCCCACCAGGTCCGTCTGGTGGCGGGTCCGAAGGTCTGGGCCAACGGTTCACCCGACGTGGCGTCGAATACACAACTTGTGTCGCTGCTGTCGTCGACCGGTACGACCTGGTCGGCCGCGGTCGAGCATTCACAGACCGCGGCCGAGCTGGAACTGGCTTCCGGCACGGCCGTCATGGCGATCGGCGGATTTGCCGGCACCGACCAGACACCGACACTGGACCAGTTCGTCGACGAGGTACGCGCGCACCGCTTGGGCTACTACCTGGTCGTCGGCAACGACCACCGCGCAGGTACCCACACCGATATCCGCGACTGGGTCACCGCCCACTTTCCTCCCGCCCACCTTGGTACGGTAACCGCGTACGACCTGTCCGAATACCGCGAGTAGACCCTGATCTGGATGAAGATCAGCAGGGTGCGCCGTCTCGCTGCTCGGGCAGGCCGACGCCGCCGTAGTGCAGGTTCAGTTGGATGGCGTGCCCGACTCCGAGGCGATGACCCCGACCGAAGCGGTGGTTCGCCGAATGTTCACCGAACAACCTTTAGCGCACCAGCCTGCCGTCCTGCAACCCGGCTACCCTACGGCCCCGATTGTGGCTGCCGAGTGACCGGGAGTTCGTTATGTCGAGCGGGGATGCTGGTGCGCCTGGGCGCGGGAGTCGGCTTGGGCGCGGTGATCGGGCTCGAACGCCAGTACCGCGCACGTATGGCGGCCCTGCGTACCAACGCGCTCATCGCCGCCGGATCCACCCTGTTCGTGCTGCTGTCCGTACACCGCTTCAGCGGCATAGACCCCGACTTGCTTTGCGGCACAGGTCGTTTCAGGTATCGACTTCCTCGGCGCAGGCGTGCTTCCGCGCGACGGGCCGAGCGCGCACGGACTCAACACCGCCGCCACACTGTGGCGCGCGGCGGCAGTCGGTGCCCTCGCCGGATCCGGAATGCACGTCATCCTCGGTAGCTTGATGGTTGTTAGATCAACTCGATCTCATCGAATCCGACAGTCAGGCTGTGGCGCCGTTCCCGCAGAACGTTTCCTTCGCGATGGACAGTGCCCTCACTGAAGACTAGACGCAGCTTGCTGCGGCGCAGGTCGACTTCCTGCACTACTGCACAGATCCCGTTGAACGGTCCCTCCGGGAAGTAGACGACGTCGCCCGGCCCGTATTCACTGAACCCCACACCGCCACAGTAACCGGCCGACCCACGCGCTCCGCGATCTGGGGCAGGCTGGCCGCATTCCTCGAGTTGCACGCGCAGGCGGAGGAGGAGATCTCCTACCCCGCGCTGCTGCAGGCGGGCATCGCGGGGCCGGCGCCCAGAGAGCCCGCACGACATCGCGTGTCGGTCTCCCACGTACTAGGCGTCGATGTAACCGGCCACGACTACCACGACGTCGTTCCCGGCGAGGTGTTCGAGCGGTCGAAACCCGAGGGGCGCAAGATCTTCGAAGGTGTTACCGAGACCACGCGGCGCACGGTGGAGGGTGATTCACCCATTACCTCGTGACGGCGGTGCGAGCGGCGGATTCGGTGTTCGGATCGAGGCTTGGGCGGCGTGGGTGACGGCCCTGCGCACCAATGCGCCGCTGATATCGGAGGCATCGGCGGGCTGCGGTGCTGTCAGGATCCCAACTGTCGAAGGTTGTTGCGTGGTCTCGCGTGCCCTGTGCGAGATATGGCTGATAGTTGCGGTCCTGAGCAGCCGTGATAGGAGATTCCGGTGCATCTGCGCGAGGCATATCGTGCCGCCGAGTGACGAGGAACTGGCTAACGGCTCCAATGGTTTCCGCCTGCGAACACGTCGTACTTCACGGTGCCAGCCTCGATCCCCACGGTTTTCGCGGTCGCGGGCACGACAGTCCCATCGCTGTTCGTGACGGTGCAATGGATTTCGGCACCCACCGTGCCGCGCAGAACTCCGTCGCACGTACTCGACTCGACTGTTCCGACCGACTGCCAATTCATGGTACTGATCCCCTGAAGATGGACCAGCTCGCCGACTTGTCTCGCCACCTCCTCGGCTGTCGCGAATTTGTCGTCGAAATTCATGTCATATACGGCGATGTCACCGTCCAGATCGGTGACCTTGGCAGTTAACGCCCACTGCCCGCCGGTGAGATCCACGACCGTGCATTTCTGTGTCGCACCCACTGTGGCGTCCAGCTCGCCGTCGCAAGACACCGACTTCGGATCCTGATGAATCTTGCTTTTGAACAGATCCGTCCCTTTGGACTGAAGGCTGTAAATGCTGACCGACGGCGGACCGGCCGGCCCCGATCCCGAGGAGCACGCCGTCACAACGACAACCGGAACCAGAAGCAGAAACCAACGCATGGCTCATCTTTGCATCCTCTATGGCAATCTATGACCGTAGGTCGGCCGCCCGCGGTGGCGGATGGTGCCCGACCCGGCAGATTCGTCTCCCCAGCCGTGCTGATGGACGGTGCTGTCTACGGCGAATCGGTCGCAAAGACGAACACGCTCTATGACCGACGATGAGGCGGCACCGATCGGCTCGACTACTTGCGTCCCCGGGCCGGTGAAAACTGGCGTTCAGGCCGCCTACCGGGTGCGTGCTGACTCGGCGCCGCGCGACGTGACCGCGACTTCGAATCATCGCGATCAAGATCGGTCGGTCCTGACGCCAACCTCATTAATGTCGGGGCAATGGATCTGCAATTGAATGCAAAGCGTGCCATCGTCACCGGTGGTAGCCGCGGCATCGGCTACGCCGTGGCCCGAGCATTGGCGACCGAAGGCGTCGACGTGGTGATCGCGGCACGCGATGCTGAAACCCTCGAAGCTGCCGCACGCACACTCTCGGACGAGACCGGGCGGCGAGTGATCGCCATACCCACCGACACCGGCGACGACGACCGCGTCCGGGAACTGGTCGAGCGCACGGTGGCCGAACTCGGCGGAGTCGATATCCTGGTGAATTCGGCTGCCACACCGTGGAGCGCGGGTGCGCCCGCGGACTTGGCGGCGACCAGCGATGAGATCGTCCGCCGTGAGGTCGAGATCAAGGTTCTGGGCTATCTACGAACCGCCCGCGCGGTCGCACCACACCTCATCGAGCAACGTTGGGGAAGGATAATCAATATCAGCGGACTTGGTGCGCGGCAAGCGAATTCCATCGCCCAGACGATCCGCAACATCAGCGTCTCCGCGCTGACCAAGAATCTCGCGGACGAGCTGGGTCCATACGGGGTCAATGTGACCGTCGTCCATCCAGGCCTGACCCGGACCGAGCGACTGACCCGACGCCTGAGCGAGCAAGCCGGGCAGACGAAACAGACGGTGGCAGAACTCGAATCCGAACTCGTCCGGAATACACTGCACCGCGTTATCGACGCGACCGAGGTCGCCGATGTCGTGGCCTTCCTCGCCTCTCCGCGCAGCGTCGCGATCACCGGTGACGCTATCGCGGTGGGCGGCGGCGTACCCGGCCCGATCTATTACTGAGTCACATAATGGACGTTGATGTCGAATACATTCGATGAACCAGCTGGATGTCCTCTGGCGGCAGATCCAGAAATGCCCAGCGCGAACTGCACGGACCAACCGCGGCGAACCATGTGGCAGTCCTCGACAACACCCTGGTGAAAGCGCCGCCCGTACCGGTTCGACTCATATCGATCTCCTTACTGCGCTCGGTCAAGACGATGATCAGCATCCAGACTTCGCGATTATCGACCTCGGTTGTCTCCGAAAGTCGTTCATGACTCGGTTCATTTACGACAGGAATAGGTTCTGAGCTGGGATATTTCGGTGCGATAAGAGATATATTCGTCCAGATTCCAGAACCGCCAGCGCGACCACTCGCACGAGCGAAGCCGTTGGCGAGAGGAACGCATTGGGGTCCGGTCACGCAGGACCGCTATCGGCTCGCCTACAGCACCGGCATGGCCGCCGAGACTCAGGCGATATATCTGTCGGTTCGGTTCGTTTGTCGAGATATGCTCGTGGACTGCCTTCCCGGTATCAGGAGGTGTGTGGCAGTGAAGTTTCCGCCCGAGGTCAGGCAACGGTTACGCAGTACGCCGGAGCAGATGGCCGCTGCGTGGGTTGGTGGCAGGCCGCCACAGGCCGAACCGATTGTCCTCGCGCCCTACAATCCGCGCTGGCCACAGCTTTTCGCCGAGCAAGCCGACATGATCCGCCGCGCCCTGGTCGGCCAGGACGTCACGATCGAGCATGTCGGTAGTACCGCGGTCCCCGGCCTGGCCGCCAAACCGATCATCGACATCGACCTCCTCGTGGCCGATTCCGCGCAGGAGCCCGCCTACCTTCCCAGGCTGGAAGCAACAGGGTTTCGTCTGGTCCTGCGGGAGCCGCACTGGCACGAGCACCGGATGCTCACCCGTACCGACCCTGCCGTGAACCTACACGTGTTCAGCACGAACGCGCCCGAGCACATTCGGCACGTGGTGTTTCGCGATTGGCTGCGCAGCCACCCCGCCGACCGAGATCTGTACGAAACCGCCAAACGCGACTTGGCCGCGCAGACAACCAACACACCGGCCGACTACAACTTGGGCAAGAACCCGATCATCGACGAAATCTATGGTCGAGCCTTCGACCACTCGGCCTTGACACCGAACCACTCAATAGGAACCATCTGATTCCATTGGAATCGACCGATTCTCATAAGCTCGAATGCGGAATCGTCCGGAGGAATGCAGATGGACCAGCCGACGACGCACCCTGACCATGTGCAGATCGTTGTCATCGGGGCCGGGTTCGCCGGTATCGGGTTGGCGGTCAAGCTGCGCGAGGCCGGTTTCCGCGACTTCGTCATCCTGGAACGCGGCTCCGACCTCGGCGGCACCTGGAGCGCCAACACCTATCCGGGCTGTGCGTGCGATGTGCCGTCGATGCTGTATTCGTATTCCTTCGCCCCGAACCCGACTTGGTCCCGCCGCTACGGCACCCAACCGGAGATCCTCGAGTACCTTCGCGGTGTCGCGGATAAATACGATGTGCCACAACACATTCGGTACGACACCGAAGTACTCGACGCCGTGTGGGACGAGCCCACCCGACGGTGGCGCATTCGCACAGGGCAGGCGAGGCTGACCGCCGATGTACTGATCCCGGCGATCGGACCGTTCAGCGAGGCGCAAATCCCCCGCCTACCCGGCATCGCCGATTTCACCGGCACCCAGTTCCATTCCCTGCACTGGAATCACGACCATGATCTGACCGGCGAGCGGGTCGCGGTGATCGGCACCGGCGCGTCCGCGGTGCAGTTCATTCCGGAGATCCAGCCGGTCGTGGGGCAGTTGACGGTGTTCCAGCGTTCGGCGCCGTGGATCGTGCCGCGTATGGATTGGGCGACCAGCGCCGTCGAGCGCGCACTCCTGCGCCGAATGCCCTTGCTGGGCAAGATGATCCGCGCCGCGTACTTCACCGGTATCGAGGGATTCGGGCTGGTCGGATTCGTGGACACGCGGTTCCGGCATCCGTTCGAAGCGCTGGGTCGAATGCAGCTGCGTCGGCAGGTTTCCGATCCGCGTCTGCGCCGGAAGCTGACGCCCGACTATATGATCGGCTGTAAACGCGCGATCTTCTCCGACGCCTACTACCCCGCGCTGAGCAAGCCGAATGTCGAGGTCGAGACCGCAGGCATAGCCGAGGTCCGGCCGCGATCGATCGTCACCGTGGACGGCACCGAACACGCGGTCGACACGATCATCTGGGGCACCGGATTCGGTGTGCCACCACGAATATTCGAGGCTATCCACGACACCGCCGGGAGCACCCTCGCCCAGCGGTATCGCGAACGCCCACAGAGCTATCTCGGCACCACCGTCACCGGGTTTCCGAACTTCTTCACCACCCTCGGCGCGTTCGGCGTGGCCGGGAACCAGTCGGCGATCTTCATGATCGAAGCCCAGATCCGCTATCTCGTGGATGCGGTAAAGAATATGCGCGACAAGGGACTTCGCCGCATCGAGGTGCGGCCACAGGTGCAACGGGACTTCATCGAGGAGATGGAGCAACGTAGCCGCGATACGGTGTGGGTGACCGGCGGCTGCCGCAGTTACTACCAAACCGCCGACGGTCGGCACAATGCCGGGCTGTATCCGAACTGGAGCTTCGAATATGCCAGGCGCACCATGCGATTCGATTCCGACGCCTACCTGATCGAGGCATCGTGAACCTGCTGCGGTTGCTGCCGACCGAGGACACCTTCGACGTGACCGACAAGGTGGTGGTGATAACGGGTGCCGGGCGCGGTATCGGTGCCGAACTGGCGCGGATCCTGCACCACCGCCGCGCGCGGGTCGTCCTGCTCGACCTGGACGAGGCCGGAGCCCGCACTGCCGCATCACGGTTGGGATCGCGTGCGGTTGCGTTGCGCGCCGATGTCGCCGACCGCGACAGTATGGTCGCCACCATGGCGGCGGTCCGCGACCGCTTCGGCCGCATCGATCTCGTCGTCGCCGGTGCCGGTATCACCCCGAGGCCCGCCACGCTGCGCACGATGGACCCCGCCGATTTCGACCGGGTCATCGGGGTCAACCTGACCGGTGTCTTCAATACCGTCCGACCGGCTCTCGACGATATCGTCGCAACCCGCGGCCACGTCGTGGTGGTCTCCTCCTGTGCGGCATTCGCGCCCGGAATGGGCGGGTCACCGTACATGATCAGCAAGGCCGGTGTGGAACAGTTGGGTCGTGCGCTGCGGGTCGAACTCGCCGCTTCGGGGGCAACCGCCGGGGTCGCCTATCTCGGCATCGTCGATACCGCCATGACCCACCACACGCTCGACGATGACGAATTCGGCCGCGCGGCCGACGCCATGCTGCCGTGGCCGTTCAACCAGCGCATCAGCGCTGCCCAAGCCGCGCTGGCCATCGCCGATGGCATTGCCGACCGCGCCCCGCGCACCATCGCACCCCGCGTCTGGCAGCCCTACTCCCTGCTGCGTGGTGCTGTCAATGTGCTGATGGACCACTACCTCAGCACCGACGAACAGCTGCGCGTGCTGCTGCGCGAGCTCGAAGAGCGCTCGCGCAGCGAGTCCGGCAGCGCATGACATGACCCAACCCATGAGTTCGTCAGCCACTACCTGGCGCGGCAGCACCATGGCCAGCCGCGCCGCCGGGCGCCGCGAGCTACTCGTGCGCGCCGGCTATGCGCTGCTCGGCGGGGAGGGGGCGGCGGCGACGACCATGCGGGCGGTCTGCCGCCAAGCCGGCCTGAGCCTGCGCTATTTCTACGAGAACTTCGCCGACCGCGAAGCCCTGCTCATCGAGATCTACGACCAGACCGCACACGGGCTCGTCGATGCCGTCACCACCCGGCTCAGCGATGCCCCTGTCGATGAAACCGCCCGTGCCCGAGCGGCTTTCGACGCCGCAGCCCAGTATTTCGCGGACGATCCGCGCCGCGGGCGGATCATGTTCCGCGAAACCCTGGCCGATGACACGCTGCGCGTCCACGGCGCCGACGCACTGCGCGCCTTCGTCACGCTTGTGGCAACCCAGCTCGCACCGGGGCAGGCCGCGCGCTTCACATCCGGGCCGGGGCGGATACCGCTGCCGGTCAGCGCGATATCCGGCGCGCTCGTCGCACTGTTCCTGGATTGGCTCGACGGCGATGTCGAGGCCAACCGCGACGAGGTGGTCGACTACGCCACCCGACTCACCCTCACCATGCTCGAGCTCACCTGACTACAGCAGTCCACGCAATCGCAGATCGCTGACGTACTTGTCGATCAGCGCGGGCCTCAGATGCGGAATATCGTGTTCGGCACCGACTTTCGCGGCTGCTACGGCCGCGCTGAAACCCCTCGCCGGGAGGGCGGCGCCACGGATCGGCCGTTCAGGTCGGCTATAGGCGTGCAGTAGCGGTAGTAGCGAGGCCTGTCGCTGCTTCTCGGGGAGCCCGCGCAGCGCGGTTTCGAATCGGCGCAGCCATTCTTGATAGTCGTCGATCCGCTGGATGGGGTGGCCGGATTCGATGAGCCAGTCGACGAATTCGTCGAGGGAGATACCGTCATCGTGCGGATTGAGGACATCGAAGGTGTGGAAATCGGTACGTGCCTCGGCACCGATGGTGGTGATCGCCGCCGCGGTGAAATCAACGGGCAGGCCGTCGTAGTGTGCGCGTTGACGTTTACCGTCGGCATCGGTCTCGTAGAAGGAATACGGGGCGATGCCGGTGGCCACCAGGCTGAGCACCAGTCGGGTGAACATATCCGGAACGTTGAGCTGGCCGCCGAATCGACTGTGTGCCAGGATCATATCGGATCGGAAGACGGCGACCGGAAGTCCGCACAGGTCGTGGGCTTCCCGCAGCAGGACCTCTCCCGCCCATTTGCTGTTGCCGTAGCCGTTGGCGTAGCTGTCGTCGATGGCGCGTGTGGGGCTGATTTCGCGAATATCGCCGTCCTCTTCGAAGGACGACGGACGGATCTGGGCGGCGACGGCCACCGTGGACAGATACGTCACAGGCTTGATCCGCGAAGTGATGGCCAGGCGGATGAGTTCGGCAGTGCCGACGACATTGGGGCCGAACAGCTGGTCGTAGGGCAGGACATGGTTGACCAGCGCGGCCGGGTGCACGATCAGATCGACGGTGTCGGCCAGCCGATGCCAGGTCGTATCGTCCAAGCCGAGATTCGGGTCGCCGATATCACCGTGCAGAACTTCGAGGCGCCGGGCCGCCAGCTCGCGGTAATGCCGCAGCAGTTCCGGATCACCGCTGTCGAAGGCCTCGTCGAGCCGTTTCCGCGCTGCCGCAGCGTCTTTGCCTCGGATGATGCAGATGAGTGTGCCATCCGACTCGTCCAGTCGCTCGAGCCATTCCAAGCACAGGAAGCGGCCGAGGTACCCGTTGGCACCTGTCAGCAGCACCGTCTGCGTTTCGGTGGCGCGGGGGAGAGTCGTCGCGGCGGACAGTGTTTGCGCATCGATGAACTTGTCCAGTGTCAGCTCATCGGCACGCGCGACACCGGCACGCGTATGGACTGCGGCGAAGGTCGGCCGCATCGCGCCGGGTTGCCGCGCCGATTCGACATACTCCGCCAACTCGCGCAATCCGTTGGCCGGGCTGACGATGACGCCCACCGGCACATCGACGGCGAAGATATCGCGGAGCTGATTCGAAAACGACAGCGCGGACAGTGAGTCGCCGCCGAGATCGGTGAAATGCGCATCGGGTCGCAGATCGGTTGTGGCGCAGCCGAGCAATGCCCGCGCGGCCCGACTCACGGTTTCCAGCACCGGCAGGTCGGCGGCCTCGCGACGCAGCGCGATCAGTTCGTTCGCCTGCCCTTCGGCCAGTTCGGCATACAGCTGCTGCAGCCGCTCGCCATAGTGCTCGATCAGTCTGGGACGTAACAACTTGCCGATGCCGGAGAGCAGCCCGTTTTCGGTGGTGAAGGGTTCGGTTTCGATGAGGAAATCGCGCGGGATCTCATATGACTCGAGATCAGCCTCCTTGGCGATGTGCTGTAGCGAATCACTCAGTGCCGCTTTCGGATCGGCGAGGCGCAACGTCTCCTCGGTCGGCACGATGACCGCGAGCAAGTAGGCACGTTCGCTGCTGCCGTAGATGAAGATTTGCTCGAGCAGCGGGCTACTGGCATATACGGCTTCCAGATGTGCGACCGCGACGAATTCCCCCTGGGACAGCTTCAGTACATTATTTCGACGGTCGACGTAGACGAGTTCATCGGGTCCGAGTTCGGCAACGACATCGCCGGTCCGGTAGAAGCCGTCCGCGTCGAAGATCTCCGCGGTGACCTCGGGGCGCTTGTAGTACCCGGGAAACATGGTGGTGGTCTTGAGCAGCAACTCACCGCGCGGATTCGGCTGGTCGGTACCGAAATATCCCAGCTCGGGCACGTCCACCAGCTTGTAGTCGAGCACGGGTGGACGGCGGATCATATTGTCGACCATGACGGCGCCGCCCGCCTCGGTCGAACCGTAGCCATCGTGCAGGTCCATATCGAGGACCGATTCCATGAAGGTTTTCATCTCGGCGGCCAGCGGCGCGCTGCCGACGATGGCCGATATGAATCGGCCGCCCAGGAAGTCTTCGCGCAGTTCGGTTTTCACCGCACGGTCGAGTTCCGCGTGAGCGATACCCGACTCCGAACGACGTTCCATTTCGCTCTGATAGCGCAGGAAGACCATATCGCACACGCGCGGCACGAAGAAGATCTCGGTGGGCCGGACCAGGCCGATATCCTCGAACAGCGTGGAAATATCGCTCTTGGCCGTGAAATACGCGGTGCCGCCACGGGCCAGCACGCCATAGAGCGACAACCGTCCGGCCACATGGCTCATCGGCATGTAGTTCAGGCTGATCCCAGCTACCTCGGGCTGGGCCGACCACATCGCGGTCACCAGCCGGCTGGTGTACATGGCGCCCTTGGGAGTGCCGGTACTGCCGGAGGTGTAGATCAGCGCCTCCAACGCATCGTCGTCGGCGGGTACGAACAGTGGTGCGGGCGCCACGGTGCGGCCGCGTTCGATCACCGCTGCCAGCGATTCCACCACTATCGGAGTGTTCGCCAAGCGAGCGCGGGCGGATTCGAACGCGTCGCGCTGATCATCGTCCTCGGGGTGATAGTCGAAGACCACGAGGCGTTCCGGCGTCGCTCCGGCGAGGACGCACTCCACCGCGGTAGCGAGGTTTTCGGGCGTCGCGGCGAAGACGCGCGGTGCGGTCTCGGCGAGGATCGCCGACAATTGCTTCGGCGCGGCACCAGCCTGTAGTGGTACGGCGACCGCGCCGAGATACAGACACGCCAGATCGAGCGTGGCGTAGTCGCCGCTGGTGAAGCCGATTGTCGCGATGAAGTCGCCCGCTTTGACGGGGTTGTCGGGATTGTGCTGCCAGGCTGCGGCGATCGCGACGACGCGCGCCCACAACTCGCCGTAGGTGATGGTGGCGAATTCGGGCAGCGGTCGCAGCGTGCGCCGCCCGGACTCGTCCGTCGCGGGCGCGAGGACCCGGTGCCCGAGCGCGGGACGATCAGCGTAGGCCGCCATGACCGTCGCCACGATCTGCGCCGGCCGCATTCCGGGTTCTCGGATCGCGGCGAAAGTCTCCGGTATCGGTCGCGCGTCGCGAATGTCCGGATAGGTGGCGTAGAGGTCGGCGATGCGACGCACGACCTGTTCCATCCGCGTATCAATAATCATGGCCAGCCTCCTTCGGTCCTATGCCGACCGTCGGTTGTTCTGTGCAGATTCAAGACGCCCGTAGCCAACAACACGTTAGCTTGGCTAAATATTCCAGTGCGGCAAATTTTCGGCAACGGGCCTGGTCAGATCAGTGCGTCGCGCCGCACCTTGCGATCCTGTAACCATGACGATCCCGCTCCCCGATCTTGTCGAGACGCTGCTCGGTGGTCCACTCTCCATTGTTACCGCAGGCGACCCGGTGCTGCGCGCGCCCGCCGCGCACTACGACGGACAGCTGACGCAGGCGCAATTGGACCGCCTGGTGCGGGCGATGCGAGAGACGATGCATACCGCGCCAGGCGTCGGATTGGCCGCACCGCAGGTCGGGATACCGCTGCGGCTGGCCGTCCTGGAGGATCCGGCCGAGGTGACCGATGAGCTGCGCGCGGTTCGCGGGCGGGTCCCGCTACCGTTCCGAGTCCTGATCAACCCGAGCTACGAACCCATCGGCGACGCACGGGCCGCGTTCTTCGAGGGCTGCCTGAGCGTCCCGGGCTGGCAGGCCGTCGTCGCGCGTCACGCCCGCGCGCGCCTGCGCGGCCAGGACGAACGCGGCCGCGAACTCGACGAGGAAGTGTCCGGGTGGCCCGCCCGCATCGTCCAACACGAAATCGACCACCTCGAGGGCACCCTTTACCTCGATCGCGCCATCACCCGCTCGCTGACCTCCAGCCAAACCCTGATCGAGCGTTGGTCCCAGCCGACCCCCACCGCCGCGGCCGAGGCGCTGGGCTTCGACTTGCCCTGACCAGACCGTATTCAGCTGTTGCGTGTACCAATGTTAACGAGCGGACCGTCGCGGCACGAGACGGTGAACCGGTCCAGTCCCACAGATCGGGCGCGGGCCCATTTGCCACGACGGCCGAGGTTCTCGTGTGCCGCACTGGAATCGTCGGCTCGATGCGGCGGGTTCGGATCATCGCGACGCAAATCATGGCGGCGGCGGGCAAGTTTGACGATCGTCATACCAATGAGCGGAAACTTCTTCGCGGTGGGCATCGAATTGGATGGCGAGGGATATCACCCGGCCGCGTGGCGGCGGGCCGCGCATGCCCCCGACCAGCTGCTTACCGGCGGTACGCTGCACAAACGAGTCAGCGCCGCCGAGAATGCCGGTTTCACCCTCGCCACCTTCGATGATTCGATCCTGCCGCCTGTCGCAGCTCCGGCGGGGCGGATCGACGCGGTGACGCGGGCTTCATTCGTCGCGGCGACCACCAGCACCATCGGATTGGTGGCCACGGTCGCGACCACCTACGCGGAACCGTTCCACACCTCGTCACAACTGGCCACACTCGATTACGCCTCGCGCGGGCGCGGCGGATGGATCGCGACGACCGATGCCGCAGCCGCCACCGCCTGGGGACGTCCCGCGCGCACTACCGATGCGGAACTCGCACGCGAACAACGTGATTCGATCGAGGTCGCGCGTCGGCTCTGGGATTCGTGGGAAGACGATGCCGTGGTACGCGATTATGCGGCGGGCCGGTTTCTCGATCGAGACAAGCTGCACTACATCGACTTCAGCGGCGAAACGTTCTCGGTGAAGGGTCCGGCGATCGTGCCGCGGCCGCCACAGGGGCAGGTGGTCGTCTTCGCCCATGACACCGGCGCCGCCGACGTCATCCTGGTCACCGGAGGCGATCTCGATCGGACGCTCGCCGCCGCCGACCGTGCGCGGGCCACCGGTGCGCTGGTATTCGCGGAACTCGATGTCGCCCTGGATATTCCGGACACGACCGCCGCCGAACGCCTCGCCCACCTGGACTCCTACACGGCCGCGAATAGCACCGAACGCCTGAGATTCTCGGGCTCCCCTGCCGAACTCGTGCGGCTCATCACCGAGCTAGCGCACCACGTCGACGGCGTGCGGGTGCATCCTGCCGTCATCGATGAAGACCTCCCGGCATTGGCGCGCTACGTCCTGCCCGTACTCTTGCGGGCCGGTGTGACCCACCGTCCGGTGCCGGGTTCGACCCTGCGCGCCGATCTCGGCCTGGCGCGGCCGATCAACCGTTATGCGAAGGATCAGCACTGATGACGCAGGTTCCGTTTCCTGACGCCCAGGTCCATTTCGGCGTCTTCTTCCAGGGCGTCAACCACAGCACCATCTGGTCGGATCCGAGCAGCGGCTCGCAGATCGACTTCGAGACCTTCCGGCATACCGTCAGCACTGCCGAGCGCGGACTCTTCGACGCCTTCTTCCTCGGTGAGGGCCTGCGCCTGCGCGAGCAGAACGGACAGCTGCTCGATACCGATATCGCCGGACGTCCCGACGCCATCGCTCAGCTGGCGGCGCTGGCCGGTATCACCAGCCGGATCGGTCTTGTCGCCACCCAGAACACCACCTACAACGAACCCGCCGATCTCGCCCGCCGACTCGCGGGCCTGGATCTGCTATCCGGCGGCCGTGCGGGCTGGAATGCGGTCACCACCAACAATGCCTGGACCGGTGCGAACTTCCGGCGCGGCGGCTTCCTCGATCACGCGCAGCGCTACGAGCGCGCGGGCGAATTCATTCGGACAGCCCGTGAGATCTGGGATGCCTGGGCCGACAATACGATCGCGACCTCGCGCCACGATACCGACTGGGCCAGACCGGATTCGGTCCGGACAGTGACCCGTGACGACGAGCACTTCCACGTCGCGATCACACCGACCCTGCCGCGCAGCCCGCAGGGCCATCCAGTGATCTTCCAGGCCGGTGATTCACCCGCAGGCCGCGATTTCGCCGCGGCCAATGCCGAAGTCATCTTCTCCAGGCACGGAACACATTTCGACGCCGCGCTCGCCTTCGCGAACGATATTCGCGCCCGCCTGGAACGCGCGGGCCGACCGGCCGATGACATCAAGATCCTGCCCGGCACCCAGATCGTCTTGGCGGAACGGGAATCCGAGGTCGAGGAGAAGGCGCGCTGGGTTTTGGAGGGCCAATTCACCGGCCAAACCGCACTTTCCCTGGTCGGCCAGGTGTGGGGTCGTGACCTGTCGGATCTCGATCCGGACGGTCCGCTGCCCGCAGACGACCCGCAGCCCCGGATGATGTCGGGCGAGCGCGGCGCACAGCGCGCCGGTCAGGATCCAGTGGCGATCGCCCGCGAGTGGCGTGCGCTGGCCGAGGCCAAGAATCTGTCGCTGCGCCAGGTCGCCATCGAAACCTCGCAGCGGTCCGGATTCGCCGGGACACCGGGCCAGGTCGCCGACGAGCTCACTCGCTGGGTCCGCCACGGCGCGACCCACGGGTTCAATATCTCGCCCTATCTCGTGCCCACCGGGCTCGATGAGATCGTCGACTGGCTGATTCCGGAATTGCAGGAGCGCGGTTCGTACCGCACCGAATACACCGGCACCACGCTGCGCGAGCATCTCGGGCTGCGACCGCCGCCGACCAGGCGGTGATCGTGGGCCGATAGCCAGCTCTTGGCATGCAGTGCGACATTGCACACTGTGCGAGTTCGCATACGGCGCTGTGCTGCATCGAATTCCGCGATCGACGGGATCAGGATCGATATCGGCGAAGAATGTTCTACCGAACCTTCGCCGGCACACCGAACCCGATCCGACCGGACCTGCCGTCAGTCGCAGACCGCGCCGAAGGACGCCGAGCCGACCAGCTTCGAATACTTGGCAAGTACGCCACGGGTATAGCGCGACGGCAAGGGATGCCAACCGTCGCGGCGGCGGGCGATTTCCGCGGGCGCGATCAGCAGGTCGAGGGTGCCCGCGGCGACGTCGAGGCGGATTCGGTCGCCGTCGTGGACGACCGCGATCGGACCGCCGTCCACCGCTTCGGGGGCGACGTGGCCCACGCACAGACCGGTGGTCCCGCCGGAGAATCGCCCGTCGGTGAGCAGTAGCACGTCCTTGCCGAGCCCCGCGCCTTTGATGGCCGCGGTGATCGCGAGCATTTCACGCATTCCGGGACCACCTTTGGGGCCCTCGTAGCGGATGACCACTACATCGCCCGCGGTGATCGTGCCGTCCTCCAACGCGTCCATCGCCGCCCGCTCACGGTCGAAAACCCGTGCGGTGCCGGTGAATACGTCGGAGTCGAAGCCCGCGGACTTGACCACGGCGCCGCCGGGCGCGAGGGATCCGGCGAGGATGGTGATACCGCCGGTCGGGTGGATCGGGGAGGTCATGGCCCGCACCACTTTTCCGTCGGGATCCGGTGGGGCGATATCGGCGAGGTTCTCGGCCACCGTCCGACCGGTCACGGTCAGGCAGTCGCCGTGCAGCAGGCCCGCGTCGAGCAACGCCTTCATCATCACGGGTACGCCGCCGATCCGGTCGATATCCGTCATCACATGTCGCCCAAAGGGTTTCACATCCGCGAGGTGGGGCACCCGGCGACCGACACGGGCGAAATCGTCCAGCGCCAAATCCACATTCGCCTCGTGCGCGATCGCGAGCAGGTGCAGTACCGCATTGGTAGAGCCGCCGAATGCCATGACGACGGCGATCGCGTTCTCGAAGGCCTCCTTGGTGAGGATATCGGCGGTGGTGATCCCGCGCCGCAGCAATTCCACCACCGCCGCACCGCTGCGCCGCGCATAGCCGTCGCGCCGCCGATCCGTCGCGGGCGGCGCCGCACTGCCCGGCAGCGACATGCCCAGGGCCTCGGCCGCGCTGGCCATGGTGTTGGCGGTGTACATCCCGCCGCACGCGCCTTCGCCGGGACAGATGGCCCGCTCGATGGCATCCACATCCGCCCGGCTCATCAACCCGCGCGAGCACGCGCCGACAGCCTCGAACGCGTCGATTATCGTCACCTCGCGCTCGCTGCCATCGGAGAGTTTCGCGATACCGGGCAGGATCGAGCCCGCGTACAGAAATACGCTCGCCAGATTCAGTCGCGCCGCGGCCATCAGCATGCCGGGTAGGGATTTATCGCATCCGGCGAGCAGGACGGAACCGTCGAGCCGTTCGGCCTGCATCACCGTCTCGACACTGTCGGCGATCACCTCCCGCGAGACCAACGAGAAATGCATGCCCTCATGGCCCATGGAAATGCCGTCGGAGACCGAAATGGTGCCGAATTCCATCGGATACCCGCCGCCCGCGAATACGCCCTCCTTGCAGGCCTTGGCGAGCCGATCCAGCGACAGGTTGCAGGGCGTGATCTCGTTCCAGGACGAGGCCACGCCGATCTGGGATTTGCCCCAGTCCCCGTCGTCCATGCCGACGGCCCGCAGCATGCCACGCGCCGCCGCCTTTTCCAGACCGTCGGTGACGTCGCGGCTGCGCGGTTTGATATCGGGAACGCTCGGATCATTGGCCATCGCCACATCATTCCCGCCGGCATCGTCGAGCGCCGCCGCCCACGCCGATCAGGCGTCGATTATCGGTGCGTGCCGATTCGCTGGAGCAGATTCGGGAGGATCGTATGGTCGTCGCACAGGTCGGCGCGGTCCGGATGCTTGCAGGACGGTCCGCACCTTCCTGGCTACCATCGCCGCAGACGGTCCGTGCTCCAGATACGACGCGCAGATATTCCGTCAGTTACTGCGGCATCTCGCCCACCATCACGTTCGTGTCGATAAGTCCGAACACCTCGCCCTGTGGCGCAGCGACCATCGCCATCCGGCCGGCCGGCGAGTCGGAGGCGGGCAACAGCACCGACGCGCCGAGTTCGGAAGCCCGCTGCACGCCGGCGTCGACATCGTCGAACTGGAACCAGGTCAGCCAATGGCTCGGCACAGGCTCGCCGGGCATCACGGTGTCGTCGTTCATGCCGCCCGCGGGCTGATCACCGCCGCGCGGGGTGAACATCGCGTAGATCATGTTTTTGCCGTCGCCGATATCGGTGTAGGTATAGCCGAAGACGTCGGCATAGAACTTCTTCGCGGTGTCGAGCTGCCGGGTGTGCAGTTCGTTCCAGCAGTAGGCGCCGTGCTCGTTGTAGACGGCCGCGCCGACGTGCGCGCGGGCCTGCCAGATGCCGAATACCGCGCCGACGCTGTCGACCCCGATGAACATGCGCCCAGCCTCGAGTACATCGAACGGGGCCATGGCCAATTCGCCACCCGCCGCACCGACCCGTTCGGCGATCGCGTCCGCATCGTCGGCAGCGAAGTAAGTCGTCCACACCGAGGGCATCCCGGGTTGGGGTTTCGGACCGATTCCGGCTACCGCGTTTCCACCCTTCCATCCCATCAGATATCCGCCGGACTCCTCCCCACCGCCCTCGATGGTCCAGCCGAACAAACCGGCGTAGAACTCGCTCGCCTTCGCCGGGTCGTCGACCTGGCAGTCCACCCAACACGGGGTGCCCTCGGACCAAGGCGTGCTTCGAACAGGCATCGGTATCTCCATTCACTGGTCGGTTGCTGTGGTCGCGGATAGGCGTGCCGAGCCCACCCGATATAACACCAATCACACTGCCGTCTAGTAGTGAACCAGCATCTCCCGGCGGTGTCCCGGAGTTCGCCGAACGTTCACGACGACCACCCGCACGCCACAACGCCTCCGGACATCCGAATGCCCACCGTGCTCGGCGACGATCCGGGGCTGATGGTTCGGCACCGTCGCCCCGCCGTCGCGATCCGGATCCGCCAGGCCGCCGCCGCGGTGGCCGCGGCGGATACGGTCGGCGCCGAGCCCACAACGCCGGGCACACTGTGATGCCCCAAGAGGTGATGCCCCGAGACCCAGAACCGGTGATATCCCCAGTCCTGTGCCGGCGAGCGAATTCCATCGGTCTCGCGCAGTGCCTCCGGATGGCTCTGTCCGCGCCCGACTCGTGAGCGATCCAGAATCGAAACCGCACCTGATCGAGTCCCGAAGTGATGTGTGTCAACACCCCGGGCCCCGCCGCATTCCATCGTTCGGCTGGTGCCGGATGGAAGAATACGAACCACAGCTGCGTAAACCGGTAGCCGGTCCTGCGGTCGTCGACGCGTATCGCGGCTCGGCACGAACGTCGAGCTCGACGTGGAGGCGTGAATGTCGCGGATCGGCCTGTTGTTACACCGTGTGAGCCGTCGCACCACGATTCTGTTGGGTATCGCATTCGCGGCCGTCATCGTGTTGGCGACAACCGCGGTGCTGGTCGTGGTGCGTCACACCGATCGGGTGGTCAGCGGCGCATGTCCGGATGATCCATTGGCATCGGCACCGGCGTGGGCGCCGACGAACGACCAGGTAGACGCGCCGATCGCAGCGCATCCATATGTCGGCAACGGCTATCTCGGGTTACGTGTGCCGCCGCGCGGCATGGGGTACACCGCGACTGATGAGATGACTGGCTGGCCGCTCTATACGCCCGCCTACGACGGCGCTTTCGTCGCGGGCCTCTACGCCCACACTCCGGGTGTGGCCGATAACCGCGAGGTCGCCGCCGCCATCCCGAACTGGTCCGGATTGCTGGTCGGTGTCGGCGAGCACACCTATTCACCCGCCACACCGGCGGCTCAGATCACGAACTTCGCACAGACCCTGCATCTGCGCTGCGGACTGGTGCGCACGAGGTTGACCTGGACCACACCCGATGGCAACGCCACCGATCTGGTCTACGACGTGCTCGCCGATCAGTCGGATCAGCATGTCGGCGCGGTGCACGTCACGGTGGTGCCGCGCTGGTCGGGCGAGATGGTCGTCTCCGATCTCGTCGACGGCGCGGGTGCACGACGGGTGAGCCAGTCCGAGGCGGGCGCTCGCGATGACGACACCATTCGAGTCGGCTTCCGTACCGACGGCACCGATGTCGACGGCGATATCGTCTCCGTGCTGCGGCCGGGAGCGGGTATCGCTTCGAACGCGATCGAGCCGATGCCGCCGGGACGCGATCTGACTGTGCGCCAGGATGTTCGGTTTCCGGTGCATGACGGCGGCACATATCAGGTGACGAAGTTCGTCGGTGTCGACACCACCCGCACCTCGCCTGATCCCGCGGCGACCGCATTCGAGGCAGCACAGCGGGCCGTGCGGACCGGATGGGCGAACCTGCTCGCCGAAACATCCGCGGCCTGGCGGACGCGGTGGCACGGTGATATCGAGGTGCCCGGACAGCCCGACGTGCAGATCTGGGCGCGCGGTGCGCTGTATTCGCTGTACTCCAGCACGAATTCGGCACAGGACAACAGCATCTCGCCCGTCGGACTCAGCAGCGACAACTATGGCGGCGCAGTGTTCTGGGATGCGGATATCTGGATGCTTCCCGGATTGCTGCAGTTCACACCGGAGTCGGCGAAATCCGTGGTGGACTACCGCTTTCGGACATTGTCCGCGGCGCAGGCCAACGCCAAGCGGCTCGGCTACCGTGGTGCTTTCTATCCGTGGACCAGTGCGAGTCGCGGTGATCTCGACGAATGCCACAGTTGGGATCCGCCGCACTGCCTGACCCAGATCCATCTACAAGGCGATGTCTCCCTGGCGGCCTGGCAGTATTACACGGCCACCGGTGACACCGGTTACCTGCGTGAACGCGGTTGGCCGGTCATGCGCGCGCTCGCCGAATTCTGGGTCTCGCGGGTGACGCGCAATGACGATGGCAGCTACTCGATTCGCAATGTCGCGGGGCCCGACGAGTACAGCAACGGGGTGAACGACTCGGTCTACACCAACGCCGTTGCCGCTCTCGCCCTGCGCAATGCCGCACGCGCGGCGGAGTTGCTGGGCGTGCCGCACCCGCCCGAATGGACCGCGATCGCCGATCGTCTGCGCATGCCCTTCGATGCAAAGCTGCGGATCTTCGTCCAATTCGACGGCTACACAGGCACTCCCGTCAAGCAGGCCGACACCGTGCTGCTCGTCTACCCTCTGAACTGGCCGATGCCACCTGATGTCGCCGCCAATGTGCTCGAATACTATTCGGAGCGAACAGACCCCGACGGCCCGGCAATGACCGATTCGGTGCACGCCATCGACGCGGCGACACTCGGCGTCCCCGGCTGCGCCACCGACACCTTCCTCGAACGTGCCGCCCGCCCGTTCGTCCGCGCCCCCTTCGGCCAATTCGCCGAGGCGCGCGGCGCGAAGGTCGGTGCCAAGGATCCACTTGCGGGCGCACCCGCTTTCACATTCGTCACCGCGGCAGGCGGCTTCCTGCAAACCTTCACCAACGGCCTGCTCGGCCTGCGCTTCGACACCGACGAGATCCGCATCGCCCCCACCCTCCCGCCGGAACTCCCGAACGGCCTCACCATCCATGGCATCCACTGGCAGGGCCGAACTTTCGACGCCACCATCGGCCCTGAGAAAACCGCACTGACCCTCACCGGCGGCCAACCCCTGCAAGTCCGAACCGACAGCGAAACCCACCGCCTCGACAGCGAGCTGATCATTCCGACCCGCCGCCCCGACCGCACCCCCACCGATAACCTCGCCCGCTGCAAACCGGTCACCACCAGCTCCGACGAACCCGGCAAATACGCCGAAGCAGCCGTGGACGGCACCCCCGCCACCGGCTGGTCCCCCGACGCCCCCACCGCAACCCTCACTGTCGACCTGGGCCAGGAAACCCACATCGACCGAATACTCCCCCACTGGAGCATCCCCACCCCGACTACCTTCACCACCTCCCCCGATAACCACACCTGGACCCCGGCAACCCCCGACCCGACCACCGGCTCCCTGCCCACCCCCATGTCAACCCGCTACATCCGCCTCACCATCACCACCCCAAACCCCCACCCCACCCTCCGAGAACTCGAAATCACCGGCCCCCGAACCTGATCGGCACTCCTGGGCGAACGTGATCAGGCAATTCATTCGAAACCCCGCAGTCCCATCGGTTCCCCCATCGATGTGCCAGCGGCAATCGCATTGCGCTGCACCGCAATCTGCCGGACCGCGTCCGTCAGGTATGTCGCGGCATAATCGTCCTGGCCGGCTTTGCCGACCAGGCGCCACTCACTCACCCCGGCGGGCACCAACCCGACATCGACCGCGTCGTCACGTACCTGCCGCTCCACGGCGGCCACATCGGCCCCCGGATGCGGCGTGAAAGTGGACATTCTTATCGGCACGGTCAGCAAGGCTGTTCGCGGTCGCGATGATCTGATCCGCGCCGGCCGCCAGGATCACCAACTGATCGCACAACCGCTCGACCAGATCGAACTGATGCGAGGAGAACAGCACCGGTATCCCCCGCGCCGCATATTCCCGCAGCAGCTCTGCCATCGAATCAACAGCGACCGGATCCAGACCGGAGAACGGTTCGTCGAGTATCAGCACCTCCGGCTGAGCGATCACCGCGGCCGCGATCTGCACCCGCTGCTGATTACCGAGCGACAGCGACTCCAGTTTGTCCTTCCCTCGGTCCCCGAGCGCGAACCGGTCCAACAGTTCGGCGGCGTGCCGCTTGGCTTCGACAGCTGACAATCCGCGCAGCCGCGCCAGGTAGACGAGTTGGTCGAGCACCGGCTGCTTCGGATAAAGTCCGCGCTCCTCGGGCATATAACCGAACGAGCGCCGATCCCCGACGGTCACCGACCGGCCCCGCCACCGGACCTCCCCCACCGTGAATCGCCAGCACCCCCTATGATCATTCGCATCGTGGTGGTTTTACCCGCGCCATTGGCGCCGACGAATCCGGTCAGCGCCCGGGCAGCACCGGAAACGACACGTCGTCCACCGCCACCTCGTCCCCGAACCGGCGCACCAGGTGTGCGACTTCCAGCATCGAATGTCCCCTCCGTCGATGTGCCTCCACCCTACCGACGCGACACACCGCGGCAGCCGCACCAGCTCCAGGAGTGCCGCGTCAATCAGTACGGGTCGGACAGGCCGAGGGCCGGTGCCAGTACGCGCCAGGCGCGCGGCAGCTGGGCTTCGAAGTCGGGCCAGGTGTGCATGCCTGTCGGGGCGTAGTCGACGGTCGCCGGAATGTTCAGCTCAGCCAGTCGCGCGGCGAAGCGTTCGGTACACGAGCGCGCCCCTGCTTCGAGGGCCAGACCCCCACCCGCCGTCTTCAGGGCTTCGACCAGGTCCGACGCACGCGATGCCGTGACGAGGTCGGCGTCGGTCGGTAGGCCGCTGGCCGCGGACAGATAGATCGTGGTGCCGCGCAGGTGCGGCGCACCGAGCAGACTGTCGTGCGCGCTCCACTCCGGTGATCCCGGTGGGCCCCAGAGGTTTTCGACATTGCCGCCGCGTGAGGCGACAGTGATCGTGGTTACCGCACGACCGAGATCGTCTGCGGTGGAATAACATCCACTCATTCCCGCGACCGCGCGATACCGCCCGGGATAGCGCTGGGCCAGCATCATCGCCGCCTGCGCGCCCATCGATACACCCGCGATCGCCCGTCGCCCATCGGTTTTCAGATACGACTCGATAATCGGTGGCAGCTCGGCGGTAAGAAAGGTTTCCCACCGATTCACTCCGAGGGCGGCGTCACGGCGCAACCAGTCGCTGTACATGCTCCCGGTGCCACCGCTGGTCAACACCACATCGACCGGTCTATTCGCGAAGAACTCGGCCGCACGGCCTTTGGTCAGCCACCCCGAGACCGCCTCGCCGTCGACGCCATCCAGCAGATACAGCACTGGACGCGGCCCGGAACCGCTGCCGCGCAACACATCCACTGTAATGACCCGACGCATGGCGGCCGAGGCGATGGCGAAACGTTCGTGGCGCGGACCGACCGCTTCGATGCCGATCGTTCCGGTCCGCGTCATGGCCGGATCGACAGGAGGCGGATCCGCGAGTGCGGGCACAGACGCCAGCGCGGCGATGAGGGCCATCGCCGCCGCGGTGATCGGTGCTCGGAAACTCATGGTACGAGGGCGGCTCGCTCTGCTTGTCCGGCCGCGGCGCGGTCGCGTTGCTCCTCGAAACGGGCTACCTTGATGTCCAACTCGTCGAGGAAGGCGCCGCGCTGATCGCGGGCACCTTCGCCGTCGTCGCACAGATCGGTGCGGCCGAACACATTCCGGGCGCGCAGCACGACATCCAGATGCTGGCGCAGGTCGTGGATGCCGTTCTTGCCCAGTACCACGGCATTTCGCCGGCAGGCGGACTGGGTGAGACCGCGCATCTGGAACCGCCTGACGATATCGGTGACCGCGCGCATGGCCTCATCGCGAGCGAAGGCGGCGGCACTGAGGTTGCGATAGCAGATCATATGCAGGTTCTCGTCGGCGGCAATTCTTTGCAGCATACACTCGGCGACAGGCTCATTACAGGCGGCGCCGGTATTTCTGTGACTTATCCGGGTCGCCAGTTCCTATAGTGTCACAAATGCGACCGAACGCAGGAAATGCGGAAGCTTATCCGGTTTCGCGACACCGATGACATATGTGCCATATGGCCTGTTCGAGGGCCACGGGTCCACTGCGCGGGTCACCACCGGATAATCGCGCATGACGATCGCATGACGATTTTCCTCCGCTGTTCAGCGCCTGACCCAGGTGCGCCAGATGCCGTCCAATGAGAACAACTCCGAGATCTCCCGGTGATAGGAGTTCAGATTTACCTCGGGTCAGGTTGATCACCATGGGGCCCGCGCGAACTCCGATACCTGCGATTGTTCCGGATCCCATCGATACCGCCCAGGGCCGCGAAGTTCCGGCTATCGCCCCATGGCACATAACCGTGCGGATGACACCATGGCCTTGCGCAAGTGCTCGTCGAGATGGCGACCGGCGGCGGATATCCTCGTGATCGGGCACCAGGATCGTGCAGCCGTCAGCGGCGACAGCGCGGTGGAACCGTTTCCAGCACTCGGGCGACCTCCGCCGGATAGCTGCGCGTGATAGTACCGAGATCTCCACACTGTGCGACCCCGGCCTGGAAAGGCAAATATTCGACCAGTTTCGATTCCAGGATTGCCCGCCCGAACCAGCCTGCTTGTCCACCAAGAATCCGGAAGTATAGCGGCGTTCGGACCAAATTGCATACCCGGTTCAGTAATTAGGAAAGTCATTCACACCGCGCCGACCGGCGCGGGCGAAACAACAAGCAGCGTAGCGATTCTCGGCCACAATGTTTCCGGTCATGCAGATGACCGGAAATTGTCCGCCGAGCCCGGGTACGGCACGCGGACACTGACGCGGATGCGCCGCCTCGGCGCGACGGCTGTAACACCCGGCGGCGATCCACCGACGCCCGTCGTGGACGGCACGCCGGTACCCACTCGGTGCGGACTCAGGCCGAGCACACCCAGCTAACCTGTGAGCCGTCCTATGACTAAGGTGGAATCCCTGTGCTGCGGGTTATGTGCCCGACAGCATCGAGCGCCTTGTGCCGTTCGGTGAACCCGGACGGTGCATGGCGACGAGTTCGAAGGATGGCATACCCGCTATGAGCGACACGCGAGAAAAGCTGGAGGAGCTCCGGGACATCCTGGAGCTCGCCGAGGAACCCGCTGGCGAGACCGGTATCGCGAAACGCAAGAGCAAGGGCATACCGAGTGCGCGCGAGCGCGTGCGCATGCTGCTGGACAAGGGCTCCTTCGTCGAAATGGGCGCGCTGGTGCGCCAGCCGGGCAGCACCGACGGCATGTACGGCGACGGTGTTGTGACCGGTCGCGGCTACATCGACGGCCGGCCGGTCGTCGTCATCGCCCACGACCAGACGGTACACGGCGGTTCGGTCGGTGAGATGTTCGGCCGAAAGGTAGCCGCCGCAATGGAATTCGCGCAGGAGAAGGCCTGCCCAGTGGTGTCGATCAACGATTCCGGCGGCGCCCGTATCCAGGAGGCGGTGACATCGCTGGCCTGGTACGCGCTGATGTGCCGACGCCAGGAGGATCTGTCCGGCTTCGTGCCGATGGTCGCGGTCATGCTGGGCAAATGCGCGGCCGGTTCGGTTTACGGCCCGATCAATATGGATGTACTGGTCGCGACCGAGAAGTCGTACATGTTCGTCACCGGGCCCGAGGTCATCAAGGCGGTGACAGGCGAAGTGGTCAGCGCCGACGATCTCGGTGGCGCGGCCGCCCTGCAGGCCAATGGCACGGTGCACCATGTCGCCGCCGACGAGCAGGCCGCTTTCGACTGGGTCCGCAGCTATCTGAGCTACCTGCCGTCGAGCTGCCTCGAGCAGGCCCCGGTGGTTAATCCGGGCCTGGAACCGCAGGTCACCGCCCACGACCTGGAGCTGAACTCGATCATTCCGGATTCCGACCGGTCCGGTTACGACATGCACGAGGTGCTGCTGCGTATCTTCGACGACGGCCATTTCCACGAGATCAGCGCGGGCACCGCCCAGAATCTGATCACCGGCTTCGCCAGAGTCGACGGTCGCAGTGTCGGCGTGGTCGCCAATCAGCCGCAGGTACTCGGCGGCGCACTGGACGGGCTGTGCTCGGATAAGGCGGCGGGTTTCATCCGACTGTGCGATGCGTTCGGCCTGCCGCTGATCTTCGTTGTCGACACCCCCGGTGTACTGCCGGGCCTCGAAGAGGAACGCAACGGCGTCATCAAGCGCGGCGGCCGGTTCTTCCGCGCGGTCATCGAGGCCACCGTGCCGATTGTCTCGATCGTGACACGCAAGGCCTACGGCGGCGGCTATGCGGTGATGGGCTGCAAGCCGCTGGGCGCGGATCTGGCCCTGGCCTGGCCGACGGCGCAGATCGCGGTGATGGGCGCCGAAAGTATGGTCGGCATCATCGGCCGCAGGCAACTGGAGGCGACCCCGCCCGACCAGCGCGCCACCGTGCGCCAGCAGATGATCGATTTCTACAACGCCACCGTGGCCACGCCGTGGACCGCGGCCGAACGCGGCTATATCGATGCCGTGGTCGAGCCGTCACAGACCCGTCTGGAGATCCGCATGGCGCTGCGCCTGCTGCGGGAAAAGGACGCGGTCCGCAAGCACAACCCACGCAAGCACAGCCTCTTCCCGGTGTAGGGTGCGGTGTCCCGTTCGTGTTGTGTCACACGCGCGCCCACCGAGAGTTTCCCCACCCACTCCGAGTCGGCGCGCCGCACTTGGGCACTATGCCTGATCCGGACGCGTCCCGTGGTTGCCCCAAATGCGTTCCACCGTGGCCCATTCGGCCTCCCACAACCGGGCCCTGCGCCGATCGAGCGCGCGGCGCAGCAGCGCGTAGCCGCTGCCGAAGGAGACCGCGATCCCCAAGACCATGCCGGTGGTGATCAGCACTGCCTTACTCAGTGCCCGAGTGCTCGACGGCGGCTCGGTGACCTTGCCCGCGCTGTCGAGCCAAATCTTCACCATGCCACCGGCTTTCACCAATCCGGTGGCCTGGTAGTCGCTGGTATGCGTGGCACCGTCGGCGTCGCGCCACTGCACCCGTGCCGGGGTGATGGGCGCATAGAGCGGCGTCTTGCCGACCTCGAGCACGGTCGCGTCGACCTCGTGCAACCGCGCCGCCTGGGCACGCGCGATGCGGTCTTCGGTCTGGTAGATCCGGCCGCCGACCGCCATCGACAGCAGTGGGACGATGATCAGGAACAACAGCGTGAGCACCGCGGCGACCGCCAGTTGCAGGCGATCCTCGCGGCGGCGCATCGGATTTCGATCCAGGCCGACCCGGCGGCAGGTGCGGCGGACAACGCTCGGTGACCCGGTTGCTGCGGTCATGACGATGACACCTCGCTCTGGAATTCAGCTGTCAACCCGTGCAGGGTGGCGAAGAATGTGTCGATGAGATCGGGTAATCCGCCGGTGTCCGAGCCTGCGCCCCAGACCTGCAGGGCGGCGATGAGCAGTCCGGTCCCGGCCGCGACGGCCGCCTCGGGCCGCCGGTCCACCGCTGGATCGACACCGAGTCTGGCGGCGATGATCCGTACGGATTCGCGCTGGCCGTCCAATCGGATGTGCTGATAGCCCGCGGCAAGTGTCGGCTCCGCCTCGAAGCGTTGGAACAGCGCCCAGCGCCGGGCCAAGCGCGCCGCCTTCGGACCGGCGTGTTCGGCGGCCAGCCAATCGTGCACCGCATTGTGGTAGGCGACCAGCGGCGACTCGCCCGTGGGGCGGCAGCGCAGCGCCTCGTTGAACAGGTGCACGTCCTGTTCGATTTCGCCGAGTACGGCCTCCTCGATGGAGGAGAAATGACGACTGAAGGTCCGCCGGGTGACCCCGGCACGCTCCGCGATGTCCTCGACAGCCACCGAACCCAACCCGCGCTCGTTGAGCAGGTCGAATGCGGCACGCGACATTGCCGCGCGACTGCGCAGCGTGCGCAGTCGACGGCCGTCGAGGTCGACGTCGTCGTCGATGCCCATACCGGGAGTCTACGCCCTATTGTCCCAGCGGGACATTAGTTCGGTGTGATTCACATCAGGGCTTACGTGCCAGCCCGGTAACGATCAGCTGCTCCCAGACGCTGAGTTCGCGGCCGACGGCGCCGACCGTGGCCGTATCATCCGTGGGCACGTCCGGTCGCCACTGCGCCGACGGGACAACATCCGGATCGAGGACTTCGAGGTCGCCGAAGAGATCGCGGATCTCGTCGGCATTACGCCACTGCCCGCGCCCGAAGGTCGACTGCAGCTTCTGCTCGGCCGCAGTGGTCTCCGGATTGTGGCCGGAGCGGAAGTGCGTGATGAATATGTAACTGCCGGAAGGAATCTGGTCGTTCCAGAAGCGCACCACGGCGGCCGGATCCTCGTCGTCGTTGAGGTGATGCAGGATCGAGCTGAAGATAACGCCGACAGGCTGCTCGAAATCGATCAACCGTGCGACCTCCGGATGATCGCGGATCGATATTGGATCGCGGGCGTCGGCCTGGATCACCGTGGTGTTCTTATCGGTGGCCAGCAGCGCGCGGCCGTGCGCGAGCACGATCGGATCATTGTCGACGTACACCACCCGGGCGTCGGCGGCGTACCGCTGCGCGACCTGATGCACATTGTCGGCGGTCGGCAGGCCGCTGCCGAAATCGATGAATTGCCGCATACCCGCGCGGGCCATATCGCGCACCCCGCGGATCAGCGCCTGCCTGCTGGTGAAGGCGATCGCCACGGAACCGGGCAGGTTCACCTTGAAGTGATCACCGACCCCCTGGTCGACCAGATAGTTGTCCTTACCGCCGAGCAGATAGTCGTAAACCCTAGCGATACTCGGTTTGCTCTGGTCGATCTCCCGATCGAGCCGAGTCGGGGGCGCAGCATCGTCGGTCATTGTCGATACCTTTGTCCATGGGATCTGTGCGGTCTCTATCGTATGAGACCCGGCATCACTCCGTACGCTGTTGACGAACCCGGCCTTGCACCGCATCACGCCGAGTCGGATTGTGCCGCTTGTCGTTTTCAGCGTTTCACCGCGAATCGCCTGGCGCCCCCATTGGAGTTTGCTGATCTCGGAATGCGGAACGGCGGATCGCCTCGCCCGCGTCCTCGCCGGAGAGGTCACAGGCCTCGCGCAGTCGTGGCATCCTGCCGAGCATCATTCGCAATGCGGCCGGTCCACCGTCGGCAGCCGGATTCTTGCTGGAAAACTAATGTCGGAGTGCCGAAGCACGCATTCGATGCGTTTGCCATGAAATAGCACCGACTCTCCAGAACCGAAATGCCCCGCATTCACAAGCATTCGCGCATCTGCAAGGACATTCCTGAACATGTTCGGTCAGCGCAGCAGAACCTCCGCGTTCGCCCGACCGAACAGCTTGCGGCCATCGGAGATCGCGGTGAGTGCGATGGTCGCCGCACGGCGGTCCGGATTCAATGCCTTGATCCGGCCGTGGAATTCGATCTCGGACTGTCGGGTGGCCGGGACCGGCGCAAATCCCGCGAAGCGTACACCGTATTCAGCGATCGCGGCCGGATTGCCGAGCCAGTCGGTGAGATAGCTCGCGCCGAGCCCCATCGTCAGCAGGCCATGCGACACCACACCGGGCAGTCCCGCGGTCACCGCGACATGCTCACTGAAGTGGATCGGATTCGAATCACCCGATACCCCGGCATAATTCACCAGATCGCCCCGCGAGAGCGGGACGACGCGGGTGGGCAGGTCGGCACCGACCCGCAACTCGTCGAACGCGATGCCACACGGCACCCGCACCGGACAGTCGTCCATATAAGCCTCGGGCGCCATCTCGTCGAAGCATTCGAACATCACGCCGTTGCCCACATGCGCCGGCAGCCGCCGGGTCGCGTCCTGCCGCTCCGCCAGCGCCTCGCCACTCATGATGACACCGTCGACCGCGGTGACCAGTTCGGTGGCAACGTCGTCGTCGGTGCGGGCCACCGCGGTGGTATGCGCGGTCTGCAGTACTTCCTTGTACTGGTTGGTAAGCACATTCCGGATGATCATGAAGTCCATATCGCCGAACTGCCGGAACGATTCGATGTAGGAGTCGCAGCGCAGTCGATCACCGGCGACGAGCGGCCGGTGCGCCCGTATGCTCTGCTCGGTCTGCAGCACCTGGCTGATGTCGTAGCCGGTCAGCACCGAATCGAACATCCTGCGCTGCAGCAGCAGCCAAATGATCGAGGAGAAGGTCGGCGGTGCGATGAGCGCGTCGTAGCCGAGTTCGCACGCCGCGTCCTCATACCAGTGCGCGGGGTGGAAGCCGCGAACCGCGCGGGCGAATTCGCGAATCTTCTCCCGCCCGACCTCATAATGGTCGGACATCCGATAGTGGCGCCCCACCATCGCGCGGGCCTGCTCAGATCCACTCGAAACCGTCACATGTCATACATCGCTGCCCCGGCGCCAGATGCAACTCTGATAGGCGATCGACATAATTCCCTCAGCATTCATCGGGCGCGGGTACGCCCTGCAGACGCTGATCCAGCCAGATCATCGCCTCCGGATAGCCGGTTGCCCCGGCGATGATGTGTTCACCGAAGACACTGCGATACACC
Source organism: Nocardia citri (assembly GCF_054065835.1). NCBI lineage: Bacteria > Bacillati > Actinomycetota > Actinomycetes > Mycobacteriales > Nocardiaceae > Nocardia > Nocardia citri. The sequence goes on along the minus strand of NZ_JBSUQM010000003.1, from coordinate 412,076 downwards.
GCCGACACGCCGAGGTCGCACTGCTCCTGGTAGAGGTTGCGTGCACCCTCGGGCGGGATCCAGAATTCCTGCTCGCCGTTGTAGATGTAGAGCGGTGTCGCGGACTTCATGCCCCCCATGCGCGTCACGTCGTATATCTCGGTGGCGACCTCGGAGTGCAGTGGATCCGGAATCTTGGCGGCGATATCGATGGGCAGCATCAGCACGCCGACCGCACCGAATGCGTTGCCGCACAGATCTTTCAGCGGCGAGGTCGCCGCCCACTGCGCCAGATTGTTCATGCTGGCCAGGATCTCCGGGCGCTCCCGGCCGACGCCGAAGGTCGCGGCCAGGAACACCCCCGAGGCGAGGTTGCCGTTCATGCTGCGCCCGAGAATTTCATAGTCGGCGGGCACGCCGCCGAGCGCGGCGCCGACGATCGATCCGACCAATTCCGGTGCGTAGCTGTCGATCAGCTTCACCGCACCTTTGGTGGCGATGGCACCGCCGGAATAGCCGGTCATACCGAATCGGCTGTCGCCGAATTCGTCGGGACGCAGTCCGCGCACCGCGCGAATCGCATCGAGGACGGCATGTCCGGCGACATAGGGCTCAGCGTAGGCCATCCACGGTCCCTCATGGTCCGGAACCAGCACCGCGTATCCACGCGATGCCGCCAATTGCGTTGTAGGCGGAAACAAGTCGGTGATGCTGGTATTGCGTGACCAGCCGTGCGCGAATGTGTAGCCGGGCGTGCAGTCCCGGCCGAGCCCGTCGATCGGGAGATTGTTCACTACGACCGGTCGACCGCCAGGACCAGGCCATGCGGTAGCCGGAATGATCAATGTCGCGGTGGCATACGAGGCCGCACCGCGCGAATCGGTGGTGCGGTATTTCAGTAGCAACGCTTGCCGTACGGGCACCAGCACCAGCGGCCCGGCCGTGGCGCTGACATCGCGCACCTCCACGAGCTCACCCGGCGCGTAATCCTCCAGATTCGCCGGCCACGCGTCGAAGATCGGATCACCGATGGCACTCGGTGCCGAGGCCTCGCGCAGAGCGGCCAGCGCCGGGGACAGGGTGGTGGCCTCCTGCCTCGGACCCGACACCGGCGGCCCGGGAGCGATCGGCGGCGGCGGGATCACTTTATCGATCCACTGCTGCAGATCCGGCAGGAGCGAACCGCCGGTCGGAGTCGGCATGGCGGGCAGACCCGGAATGGCGGGCGGGGCCGGCGCGGGCGGCGGTTCAGCCGCCGCCTCCCCCGTCGCGACCGAACACACCAGCAACAGTGCGAAAACTATGACACGCAGGCAACTCATCAACACACGCCCCAAGGTGCGACATCAGGTTCCCTGGCGCCCGGGTTTTTTGGTGCCTTCGACCCCCGAAATGCCCCTGAGTGCCGAGGCCAGGACGTCAGGCTAACCGAGGCGAATCGCCGAGTTACCGCGCCGTGCCCGAGTTGTATGTGTCACGTCGCCGAATCGCAACATTCCGAGCCGAATCCGCTTGTCCAGCAATGCGGATCCGCTTCGATGCCGATCCGGCATGCGCCGGATCGCACCAAATCGCTTGTGCTCCTTCTCAACAGTTACTCGGCGCCACTTCCCCTCGGAATCGTGCATCCAACCAATTCAGCGCCGCAGGAATGCCCAGGACCGCGGCGGTGAGATGGTCGGGCACGGGGATCTGCTCGGATTGCACCCGCGCCCCGGCCGCGCACCAGCGCTTATCGGTATTCACCACCGCGTCGATGGGAATGAGTCCGTCGATCGGCGAATGCCATTCGAAGACCGGCGTTGTCGGCACGCCGTCGTAGAGTTCGAGGCTGTTCTCCTCGACCACCGCCCGGGCGGTGGCATCGTTGATCATCGAGGTCGACTTCGCGAAGTCGAGCGCGCCGCGGCCCGCGCCGGCGGCCAGAATGTCATTGGTGCAGCTGTTGGCGATCGCGGCCCGTGCGTTGAGGCCACGCTCGTTGAGTTGGTCGCTGAGCGGAAAGCGGTCCGGATACTCCCGCTCGAGACCGAGTCCGGCCGCCAGGGCGAGCCCGAAGGCCGGGTGCGAGTTGAAGCCCAGGGTCTCGAGCATGGTCACCAGATTCATCGGCACACCGCCCATCGCGGCTCCGGCGATCTCCAGTTCGGGCGCGTATCGGGGAGCCAGCGCGGCCGCCCATGCGGTGGCCATACCGCCGCCGGAGTAGCCGACCATCGATACCGGGCTCTTCTGCACCTGTAATTCGGCGACCTGCTTCACCGCCCGGATGCCATCGAGGGTGATCATGCCGCCCAATTTGGCCGCGCCGTAGGCGAAATTCGGACCGAGGTGATCGGGCAGCGCGACGCTCCAGCCGCGCGAGAGCAGCACATTCCAGCTCGGCGCCTCCCTAACGATGAGGTTCGGATCACCGGTGTAGAGCACCCGGGATACCGAGCACTCGGCGCCGAGTCCGTTGATGATGTGCTGATAGGAGAGCAAGGGGCCGTCGGGTGCATGCGCCTTTGGAGTGAGCACCGTGGTGGTCGCCGCGATCGGCTGACCTTCGGAGCTGGTGGAACGGAAGCGCACGACGGTGACGGTGGTATCCGGGAAGATCGCCAGCGCAGGCATCACCCGCGTCGCGATCACATCACCGGGTTTCTTATCCGCCAGATCGGGCGGGGTCGCGTAGAAGGGGTCGGGATCCGGGGTGGGATACAGGGGGGTGGCGTGGGCGGCGCCCACCGCCGTAAGCACCATGAGCAGACCGATCGTCATCGTCAGCAACTTTTTGCCGGTCGTTCTCATCACGACGCCGAGTGCGCGAATCGGGCTACGTGGGGCCTGTTTCATCGACGTTTTGCCTCCGGGGGAGAGTATGGTCCAACGCTGCGAACATAGTGGACCGCGATTGTCAGAAGACAAAGGCAAAGCGAAATGTTCTGAGAATTCACAACTCCCTGGTGCCCGACCAATGGTCGCAGCCAGGCGCCTTCGTGACCGTCTCCGATCGCAAGGTGTCGTTTCTGTGATATGTCCAACCGATCGGCCCGACCCTGCACCGCACCATGACGCCCGTCTTACTGTCGATCCATCGACGCGGCGAGTCGGGTCGGAAGACGGCCGTGGCATGGACCGCACTGTGAAATCCGAAAACGGATTCCCCCGAGCGAAAATCGGTGTATCCGATGGATATCCAGAATCCGCGACCGATCACCGTCTACTTCGCCGGTGCGACCCCCGAGGACGCACTCGTTCTCGAGTACGCCGCCCACCCGAGCCGAGTCCTGGGAGTTCACTTCGGCCGCGGTCAACGCCGGGTTCACTGTGCCGGTCGACAGCAAGGTCCGACCGGGCTGCGGCGCCTGCGGTGCGGCTCGCGGTGGTACTGGCTGTGGCTACGGCACCGCTGCCGTGAACCGCTGGACGGCCACATCTCGGTATGGCTATTGTGCCGCCGCACGATGGCTACTCTCGGATGGTGGACAGCATGCGGGAGGATCGACATTGACCCAGCGGAATACCGAACGGGCACGATGGGGCGCGGCGCTGCTGTGTTGCGGTACGCTAGTCGCGGCCGTGGCCGCGTGCGACTCCGACGCGAGACCGTCGGTCGGGAAGACCGTGATGACAACTACATCGACAACCACGGCTGCACCCACACCCACGACTCCCCTTGCCGCCCTGCCGAGCGTCGATCCCTACGCCGGTGTGCCGCTCATCGACCACACCACCTGGACCGACGGGGTCGACGGCCCGCGCCTGCTGGTCTACCCCACCGAGGCCGGGCGGCGCGAGGCGTTCCCCAATACCGAGGAGCGGGCGTGGCAGGAGGTGCTCACGCACTCCCCCGACGCCGATACACCCGGAATGCGTGACCAGTTCATCTGTCACTGGGTCTGGGCCCGCATGGTGCAACCCGACAAAGAGAGCTGGAATCTGGAACCCTGGCGCCCGGCGGTGGGCTATCAGGCCACCGTCCAGGCATCGTGTAATCCCGGAGGCCCCGAACGCTGATCATTTCCAGCGATCTGCAAGCAGTCGCTACGCCCGGAAAGGACCCATATGCGCGTCGTCATCGCAGGCGGACACGGGAAGATCGCGCTACTGCTCAGCGAGATACTCACCGGGCACGGCGACGAGGTCGACAGCCTGATCCGCAATGCCGACCATGCGGATGAGGTAACGGCGACCGGCGCACGACCGGTCGTGTTCGATCTCGAGCACAGCACGGTGGCGGAACTCGCCGCCATCGTAAAGGGTTCCGACGCTGTAATTTTCGCCGCGGGTGCCGGTGCGGGCAGCGGGGCGGCCCGCAAGTATACGGTGGACAAGGGCGGTTCGGTGCTGTCGGCCGATGCCGCCGAGGCGGCCGGTGTCCGGCGGTTCGTGCAGATCTCCACCATGGGCGCGGGTAAGCCGCCGGCACCCGGTACCGACGAGGTATGGGCCGCTTATATGGACGCCAAGACCCAGGCAGAGGACGATCTGCGGGCCCGTGATCTCGATTGGACGATCCTGCGCCCCGGCCGACTGCTCGATACCGCCGCGACGGACCGGGTTCTGCTGAGCACACCGCCGCTGCCCTTCGGCAGCATCGCCCGTGCCGATGTCGCCGCCGTTCTCGCCGAAATTCTGTACGCGGCACAGACCACGCGTACCACTTTGGAACTCGTCGCAGGCGACACACCGGTATCACAAGCGGTCTCAGATATCGGTAGCCAATCGGTCGCCGAAGGCGGTGCCGCACTTACCGATTGATATTTTTCGCCGCTGGATTGGAGAACATAACTGTGTTCAGCCGTATCACTTCCCTGAAGCTGCGACCTGGATCCCGCGGCGAATTCCTCGATGTGGTAGGTCGCAGTGCGGCCGCATCGGTGCGCGAGGAACCCGGTTGCCTGCGATTCGATGCATGTGCCGACCGCGTTGATCCACACCGGTTTTTCCTCTACCAGGTCTATACCGATGAGGAGGCCGCCGAAGCGCACCGTTTCACCGACCATTTCCTCGCCTGGCGCTGCGCGGCCGACCGATTTGTCGAACCTGGCACTCAGGTGCACTACAGCACCGATGTGGTGATCAATGCGAAATGATCGCGCGAAATTCGCCCGCGATCGCGCCGGTTCGCGGATTATTAGCAGGTTCGAAAACCCTACCGCGAATGCACAATCGATCGTGCAGATGTGCTTGCATCTGAAAGGCGCACCGACCTAAACTCAGTCCCGCAAGGCATTACATGGGACAACCAGGGGAGGCCGCGTGGGTAAGCCAAGGGCCGATGTTGCCAGGGGTTTGCTGTCGCCAGAAGTCAGGGGCGTTCGAATGGACCAACCAATTCACGGCGGCCGGCTCGGAATCGCCGAAGCCGCACTGGTCGACCAGCCAGCGAACGGTATAAAAACTATGAGCACACCGTCGACCCGAAGCGGACAGCACAGTTCCGCATACTCGCGAGAAACCGCTGTCGCTTTCGTCATTGATGCCGTCGAGTCGACCGGTGCGGCCACTCGACACGATTTCGATATCGACCGGATCGTCACCACCGCCCATGCGTTGGCCGACGACTGGGATCTCGAGGCCCTGCAGCCGGCCACCTTCTGGCGCATCGCCTCCAGCTTCATCAAGCAGTGACCGGCAAGAACCAGCCGCGCACCCAATGATCTAGCAGCGCAACCGAATTGCTTCATGCCTCGGTCGCCGGTACGCATTGTGCCATATAGGCCCGCAGTGCAATCTTGGCCTCGCAACAGCTTCGGGTCGCCGTCGGGATCGGACCGGAATGCCTCCTGTAGGACGGCATCGCCCATGAGATAGGCAGCGCGGCAGGCGATATCGAGTCGTTCGACATCGGCCGCAGCGCCCTGGGCGAGTATCACATCCCGTAGCGTCACCGCCATCCGACGTTTGTGCTCGCGATCGGCGGCCCATGCGGCCGCGTTGAAATCCTTGCCGAACCACAGCGCGCGCAAGCCGGGGTCTTCCCGATACACCTGGGCGAATGCGTCCACCAGCGCACCGATCGGATCGCCGCAACGTCCCTGGCGCGCGAACTCGAGCAGCAGGGCCGCCTTGGCCTCCAACTGCTCGATATAGGCCGCGGCGAGGGTTTCGATGACGGCCTCGCGATCCGTCAGGTACTGATATAGGGAGCCGACCGAAATCCGTGCCTTCCCAGCCACTCTGATCATGGTCAGCGCCTCGACGCCCTCCGCGGCGATCGGCCTATCGGCCACCTCGAGCACCCGCGCCAACCGATCCCGGCTGCGCGCCTGAATCGGCACACGACGCAGAGGCCGGCATCGATACAGAACCGGCGGTGCGCGAGGAAGATCAGCCCACCTCGTCGTCGGTTCTGCCGATCCGCCTCAGTGGCGAGCGTCGCAGCCGGCATCTGTTGAGTGCCAACCCGTTCGACGCCCTCGACGATATCGATTGGGCCGCGCTCGCCGCCGTCGACCATCTGCACCTCGGCGGCCCGGAGCTGATCGGCGCGACCAACGCCGCGCGAGTTCTACAGCACGCCAAGGACAATGGCGTCAGTACCTCCGTCGCTACTCGTCGGCCCCGACGTCGACCATCAGCACATTCCGCGTTCGCCATCGAAGTCGTCGACACCACCGACTGCGGCGACGCGTTCGCCGCTGGTTTCATTCGGGCGATCGCGCTCGGCCGGAATCTGCGGGCCGCCGCGATACTCGGCAGTGCGGTCGCCGCGCTGGTCGCTCGCGGACTCGGCAGTGACCACGGGATTTCGATCTCGCCGTCACGGACACGTTCGCGGCCGAGACAAGCACTATCGACGCGAGCGAGCCGGGTCGATCGGGGTACTGAGCCGCTCAGGCTTTCTTGGCGTAGTCGGCGAGGATCTTCAGCGACTCGCCGGGCGCCTCGGCCTGCACACTCAGACGGTCCATGACCGACAGATACAGCGCCAGATCCTGCTTGCGATCCAGGTACAGGGCACTGGTCAGATGTTCGAGGTAGACGATATCGGGCAGCTCGGCCTCGGCGAAACGCAAGATGCTGAACGAACTACCCGCAGCCGCATGCTCACCCGCAGAGTACGGCAGGACCTGCACTGTGACATTCGGCAGTTCCGCCAGCTCGATGAGGTGTTCCATCTGCTCCCGGTGCACCCGCGAGCCACCTACCGGCCGATGCAGCGCTGCCTCATCGATGATCGCCCAGACGACCGGCGGATCGGCGCGGTGCAATACCTCCTGCCGACGGATGCGGACCTGCACGCGGCGGTCCATATCGGCGTCCTCGTACCCGAGTGACATTACGGCCCTGGCGTATTCGGGCGTCTGCAGCAGACCGGGCACCAGGTGCGCCTCGTAGGTGCGGATCTTGGTCGCGGCCTGCTCCAAGCCGAGGTAGGTGCCGAACCAGGATGGCAGCAGGTCGCTGTAGCGATGCCACCAGCCCGGCTCATTCGCCTGCCGGGCCAGATCCAGGAAACGTTCCCGCTCCTCGGCGTCGGCGACGCCGTATAGGGTCAGCAGGTCGCGGATATCGCGTTCCTTGAAACCGGTGCGCCCCAATTCGAGACGACTGATCTTGGCGTGTGAACCGCGGATGGCCTCACCTGCGGCCTCACGGGTGATACCGTTCTTCACCCGGAGATCACGCAATTGCCCGCCCAGCGCGATCCGCAATACGGTTGGACCACGTTCCACTACAACCGATTGCACACGACCGTCGTCATCGGGTTCTGCGATCATGAAGTCATCTCCGATACTCGGGTTTGACCACAGTGTGTCACAAGAACCGCGTTCCAGAACACACCGCGCCGATCGCCTATATTACCGCTCAGCTGGTCAGGTCGTCGAACTCCCCGGCCTTCGCGCCGCGCACGAACGCATCGATCTCCGGTCGCGTGTAGAACAGCATGCCCCCCTCTGGGTCGCGTGAATTGCGAACGGCGATCGAACCATCCGAAGCCTCGGCGACCTCGACGCAGTTGCCGCCGGACGGACCGCTGAACGAACTCTTGCGCCACGCGCCTTTGATCTCGGGTGTACCGGTGTCGAACATCTTCCCAACTCCTCGGCTTCCAGTGTGCGATGTACGCTCGAGCGGCCTTACAGATGTGCGCTCAAACGTTCTTGCATTTGCACCTACATCTGCAAGATAGCATGACGCTCCGCTATGCGACACAAAAGAATTCAGACCTGCCGGTCCCCTTCGCGACGTCTGTTCAACGGGTTACGCGAGCGCCGCGGCGCACCACGTGCCGTGCCCGAAATGCGTGATCGACTACTACGCCCTCGGTCGAGCAGATGCGAATCTTGTACTGTCACAGCGCACATCGGCGGAGCGAGTCAATCGCGACACCCGCTTGCGCAGTCCGATTCGCTGTTTATCAGCTCGCCGAGGTGTCGAGGTGGACCCCGACATCACCACCATGGCCGCATAGTCGCGCCAGTTCCTCATGTGCGCCGAGAACGTACTGAATTTCGAAAGCCGATCGCGGTGATGTTCATAGGCGCGCTCGGGCCCGCCAAGTCCTATGACCAGCTGCTACGCATCGTGCGCACGGCGCTCGCCACGGTGCCGTCGGGCAGCTTCCTGGTCATCTGGGACGGTACCGACGACGGCAAGCAGTGCGTGACGCTGTGTGAGAACTACACCCACACCGGCTGTATACCCCCGCCGCAGGCCGAAATCCGTCCCGTATTCGACGGTTTGGAAGCGGTAGAGCTTGGATTCGTCTCGATAACCCAGTGGCGCACCGATGCCGCCGAGGTCGCCGAGGTCGGCCAGATCGCCGACGGCGCGGTCGCACGCAAGCCCTGAAGCGCAAGCGGCGCAACGGCGGTCATCGGCCTCCCGGTCGACGGCCGCCGTTCTATTCCTGTTGGTCGTTCGTGCAAATGTACTTGCATCTGCAAGTGCCGAGAGCCTAAACTCGGAACCAGAATCGGGGAGGTACGCAGCGATTTCGCACCAGCGTCACCATCGTCGCCTCCCCATCCGGCAGACGCGAGGGGCGGTCGAGATGAGTACGCCATTCCGAACTCCGCGCGGGGCCACGATCGCCGACGGATCCGGGATCGACACCCTGCGGCAATGTTCGGCGCCGGAGTACGCGCCACTCGATTGCGGAGTCGAACCGCGCGGTCTCACCTATCGACAGGCCCGCGAGACCCTGCGCCTGCATGAAGTACACGGCCCGCAGTGCCGCCAGTGGCTCGCCGCCGCGGCTTACCTCTCAGCTGGACTGGACGACGAATAGCGATCCACGCCAACCGCTCTATCGAAATAGCTTCCAAATCGCTTCACCCGCAGCCATGTTCGTGCAAATGTACTTGCATCTGCACGGCACGTCGCTCTAAACTCATGCGCGACAAGGGAGTTTCGCAACCGGGAGCCCGTGCCGCTGTCGCCACCGGGATCTCTCGGCGCCAGAGCCACAGGGGCGTTCGCATGAATCCACCACACGCTGCCCGTCGACTCGGGATCGCCGATATCGCCGCGGCATATGGCACCGAGGCACTACAGCGGCGCATCGCCGAACTACGCGCCAGCGGTCAGCACTACGCCGCCATCGCGATCGAAAGTGAAATTCGCAGCGGCGCAGTAGTATTCGATTCAGATCTGCGGAATCAGCCAGGCGCGGCCTAGAACGGGCGAACCACATACAAACGCCGACACCGAGGCCAACGTCAAGACGGCTGGTCACCGATTGCCACAACTCACACCGCGCTGGAGGTTCCCACCACGACACACGGCTCGCAGGTGGACAAGGCACAACGTCGCGGCAGCGCAATAGATCTCGCGTAGCCTTTCGCTGGTTTCATAACCTTTTCGCATAGTGATGCAACGATTCGGACGCAGATCTATCACATCCGAGGTGGCATTGGCCCGACGCTGATGACCTTCTCCGCGCTGGATCTATCCGTCGAGCCGACGGAACCGTCCTAGAGATCGGCGGCCAGCCTGCATCGATTCCCCTACTCGATACCGACCGCGTCGCCTCGCGCATGATCGGATACTTCGCGACCTGTATGGCGCCGTGCCGCACGCTGCCCGGCGAGCAGTCGCGCGGCGGTGTCACCGAGCTGACCCGCAGCTGCCTCGCGCTGGCCGCCGAAATGTTCGACTAGCGAATGGTTCCCGGCGAGGAACAGTTCGGCGAAGTCAGGGCGGCGGCGCAATGGGCCCGCGGTCATCCTGCGCGCCTATCATGAGGATGTACACCCGACTACCGGCTGCGCCGACTGACGTGGCTGAGTTCGATCGATCTGGCCGCCTCGGCAGGCATCTCGCGGGCCGCCATCGCCCGGCTCGCCCGCGGTGTGGACCGTAGCGTGGCCCGACGGCTGTAAAACGCAGCCTGATGCGGATTTGTGCTGGTCACGAGATCACAAAGGCGTCATCCTGGTAGTGCCACAACGTCGGGATGGTGGATCATGCGAATAGCGGAGATCTTGCACAGGAAGGGTAGCGACGTAGCGACCGTCGTACCCGAGACCACGGTACGGACCCTGCTCGGCACGCTCGCCGAGCACAATATCGGGGCGGTGGTGGTATCGCCGGACGGCAACCGGATCTTCGGCATCGTCTCCGAGCGCGACGTGGTGCGCAGTCTGCATGCGCGCGGCGCCGCGCTGCTGGATACACCTGTCGCGGAGATCATGACCGTCGATGTGCGCACCTGCCACCCCGATGACCGGGTGGACGGGCTGCGCGGCACCATGACCGAGCACCGCATCCGACATCTACCCGTAGTCCATGACGGCCGCCTGATCGGCATCGTCAGTATCGGCGATGTGGTCAAGAGCGCGATCTCCGAACTGGCCACCGAACGCCAGCATCTCGTCGAGTACGTACAGGGGCAGTACTGAACGACCACGGATAACCGCGACCGAGCCCCAGGTACCTACGACTTGTCGAAAGACGTTGGCCGAGAGAACCTTCGAAGTCGCTCGGAAAAGTGCGTATCGTTGGTGGCGTCCAGCGCGTTCTCGGAATGGAGCGGTACGTTGCCCTCACCTGTGTCCGGCACGCACTCAGCTCGACCAGCGACCACCCAGTCCGCCGCACGGACGCCGGCATCATCACCCCTCGCCGCCGTGCGTGGACTTTTTCCGGCGCTGGGCGAATCCACGGAAGTCTATCTGGACAGCGCGGCCACCACGCAGAAGCCGCGGCCGGTCATCGAGACCATCCACCACTACCACACCTCGCGAACCGCGAATGCGGGTCGCGGCACGTACCCGTGGGCCACCGATCTGACCGCCCGCCTGGCCCGGATCCGTGATCGCACGGCCAGCTTCATCGGCGCCGAATCATCGGCCGAGGTGGTCTTCACCGGCGGCGCGACCGCGGCACTCAATGCCGTCGCACTGTCGTGGGGGTTGGCCGAACTCGATGACGGCGACGAAATCCTCTACAACCCACGCGATCACGCCTCGAATGTGCATCCGTGGCACTATCTGCAACAGGTGCTGGCCCGGTTCGGCCGGCGCATCGATCTGGTCGCCTACCGGATGACCGAGCTCGGCGAAGCCGATACCGCCGATATTCTGGCCAAGGTCGGCCCACGCACCCGGCTGATCACCACCAGCCATCTGCACCACGTCTTCGGCGGGCTCACCACGCTCGAGGAGTTGCGAGGGAAACTCGATCCGCGGATTCTGCTGTGCTTCGACTGCAGTCAGAGCGGTGGGCACATGCCGCTGGACGTGACCGAACTCGGCGCGGACTTCGCGGTCTTCGCAGCGCACAAGATGTTCGGCGCGCCCGGTACCGGAATCCTCTACTGCCATCGCAGAGTTCACGATCGACTGCTGCCGTTCCTGCCCGGTGGGAATACCGGCGTCGACCTCACCGACGCCGGATTGACTTCGTCCGGCATGCCGGAACTGCTCGAGGGCGGCACTCAGAACATTCCGGGAATCCTGGCCCTCGGCAGCGCGCTGGAGGTACTGGAATCGATGGATCTCGGTGTGATCGCCGCCCACAATCGCGCATTGACGCTGCGGCTCATCGACAATCTCCGTCCAGTACCCGGGCTGGAATTCCTCCCCGGTCCGGCGCACGCGCCCTGCGCCATCGGCTACGGCATCGTGTCCTTCACCCTCGCCGGTATTTCCGCGACCGATCTCGGATTCGTATTGAGCGAGTTGGGTTTTCTGGTCCGTACCGGCTTACACTGCTCACCCCGGCGTGGCGACGATGCCATGGACTCGGTACGGGTCAGCACGCACATCTACAACACCGTCGACGAGATCGACCGGTTCGCGACTTGCGTCAAGACGATTGCCGAGGAGGTCACATGAGAATGGACGACACCCCGCGCTATGACCGGCGCGCGGCGTCCCGGGTACTGGCGGGCTTGGCCCAACCCGGATTGTTCGCCACTCCCATCGCGGTCCCGTCGAGTCGACATATCGAATACACCTGTGCCGCACTGCGTCCCGAGCCCGGCAGTCACCTCACCTATTCGCAGCGGCTGTACCTGCAGCAGTTCATGCGACCGTGCCAGCCCGCACAGGTCACCAGCGCGACGCACCGCATCGCCTGGACCGATAGCGACGGTGTTCCCAATACCGGACACTTCCGCGCCGACGGCCTCGGCCCACTGGTCCCCATCGCCATGCGCGAAACCGTACTGGCGCTGTGGCATGCCCTTGCCTCGAATTCCGCGCTGACACAACGGGTCTACCGCCTCGGTCCGCGCGAGCACGCGGTGCTCGACGGCACTACCACCGATCACGATCCGATCGAAATCTTCCGCGTCGGCATCGAGGCCACCGGGCGCGCACTCGCCCAGCACGCACTGCTGGCGCGGCAGACGCATTATCGCAGTGCGGCCGAATTCGCCAGGGGCATCCACGATTCCGGGATCTTCTCCGCGGTCGCCACCCGCTGGTACTGGGAGTTACAGGCCTCCACATACCGGCGCGGCATGATCCCGGTGACGCTGGCCACCCAGCCCGACGGCACGGTGCGCTACACCGCCGATACGGCGGCTACGCTGCGCGCGATGAAGGATGCGACCATCGAGCAGGCGCACACGGTGATGCGGCGCGCGACCCGCGTCGAGGGGCTGAGCATCGAGGCGGCGATTGCCAAGTACCACGACGATCTCGATCTCATCTCCCGCCAGTACGCGCTGGTGCCAGCCAATACCCGGCCCGCATGTCTGGCCGCCATGCCACACCATCTCGGCGGTGGGCATTACACGCTGTTGCCAGTGGTCGTCGACAAGTTCGTCGAGATCTTCGAACAGCTCGCCGAGCGAGTCCGGATCACCGAGGTCAGCGCCGAGCTGGACGAACTGACCGCGGACGCGCCTGCCAGCGCCGAGGATCGGATCTTCTATGTGCCCGATATGAGCTGTCAGCACTGTGTCCGCACGATAACCGGAGTGCTGGAGACGATGGGCATCAAGGTGCTCGAGATCGATCTGCCCAGCAAACGGGTGGTCGCCGAATTCCGCAGTCCGCGCAATCGAGCCCGCGCCTTCGAGTCCATCCGCGACGGCGGCTACAACCCGGTGACCGAGAAACCGGCGCGAACGACGGTGGCGCCCACCCGGTCCCAGCCCACGGAAACCGCCGTATGACGGCGCCGCTACCGGCGCTACCCGCGAAAATCCATCCGCTGGTGCGCGCCTTTCTCGATGCCCGCGATGCCGTCGAGGAGACGGTGATTCGCTTCGGATCCCCGAACCACCTGGTGTTTCCGCAGGTCTACGCGGAAAACCTGAAGCGGATGCGCGCCGTACTCGACAGCAAGGGTACGCGCTACCGAATCTACTACGCGCACAAGGTGAATCAGTCCCGTGCCTTGGTACGCACCGCCGAACATGCCGGTATCGCCATCGATGTCGCCTCGCCGCAGGAGTTGGCCAATGCGATCGTGTCCGGATTCAGCCCGATGCGCATCGAGGTGACCGGACCGAAAGGTGAAGCGTTCCTGCGTGATCTGATCGATTGCGGCGTCACCATCAATGTTGACAATCTGTGGGAGCTGCGGCGGATCACCGAATTGGCCGGTGATCACGCACGAGTTCCGGTGCTACTGCGGGTTTCCGGATTCGACGAGACGGCCGTGAGCCGGTTCGGTGTACCGCTGGCCCATGTGGACCGGGCGCTGGATCTGCTATCAGCCAATCGCCGACGAATCACGTTCCTGGGCTTCGCCTTTCACATCGACTCCGGTGATGCCGCAGAACGCGTCCGAGCCGTCGACGCCTGCCTCGATCTGGTCGAGCGCGCCTACGACCGCGGACTCGGCCCGTCGGTGCTGAATATCGGCGGCGGCTTCCGGCAGGTATTCACCGCCGACGCAGACCGCTTCGACGGGTACGTGCGGGCACTGCGGGAAGCGCTGCTCGGCCGCGGCGAATCAATGAGCTGGTCGAACAACACCTTCGGTTATCACATCGATGACGGTGCGGTGCACGGGATTCCGGTCTTTCACAAGTACGCGAATACCGTGCCCGCGACGCGGATGCTGGACGATCTGCTCGGCGCGCCGCTGGAGCGCCACGGTGGCCGGACCGTGGCGCAAGTCACCGGAGACAATATGCTCGACATCTGGTTGGAGCCGGGTAAGGCGCTGGTCGATCATGCGGGGGTGACGGTGTCGCGGGTGGAGTTCGTGAAGGAGCTCGCCGATGGCACGATGCTGGTGAATCTAGATCTGAGCCGGGATCAGGTGACCCCGGCGGATCAGGAGGTCATGGTCGATCCGGTGATCCTGCCGAGTATCGCGCAGAAGCCGGGCACCGCGCCGACATTGCCTCCGATGGTCGAATCCGGGCCGGTCGGTGTGTATTTCGCCGGACGACTATGCCTGGAGCGCGATCTGATCACCAATCACAAGGTGTGGTTACCCGAATGTCCGCGCCCGGGTGATCTGGTGGTGTTCCCGAATACCGGCGCCTATCACATGGATCTGTCCGCAGCTTCGGCGTCGATGCACGCACTGCCCGCGAAACTCGCTGTCGTGCACCGCGCGGACAGTTTCCAGGTCTACCGCGATACCGATTACGAACCGCTCATACCCGTCGGTGTGCCGCCACCACGCCGCACACCTGCGCGCGGCCTACGCCGACCACCGCGGCCGCGCCGGCCCTCCGGGGCGCCGTAATGCGCTACCACAACATCACCGAGCTGATCGGCAATACGCCGCTGCTGCGACTGGATCCCGCGGTGCACGGCCTGGCCAATGTCGAGCTGTACGCGAAACTGGAGTCGCACAATCCCTTCGGATCGGTCAAGGACCGGGTGGCGTGGGGCATGATCCGCGACGATCTGGACGGGATCCGCGCAGCCGGGCAGACGCTCATCGAGGCGTCCAGCGGCAATACCGCCAAGGCACTGCGCATTCTCGGCGCCGTGCATGGCATCGGCCTGCGGGCGGTGACCAATCGGATCAAGGTCGCCGAGGTCCGGGAGCTGCTGCAGCTCTTCGGCACCGAGATCGTGGAGCTGCCCGGGCTGTCCGAATGTCCGGACCCGACCACACCGAACGATGTGTATTCGGTGATCGAAGCGACTATGGGCAAAGAGCCGGGCGCCTACTATCACGCCTCGCAGTACACCAACGAGAAGAATATCGAGGCACATCACCACGGCACGGGCCGCGAGATCCACGAGGATCTGGCCGCCGACGGCATCACCCGCGTCGACTACCTGATCGGTGGGCTCGGCACCACCGGTTCCACCCGCGGCACCGCCACCTACCTGCGCAAACATAATTCCGAATTGCGCTGCGTCGCGGTGGTCTCCGATCGGTCCGATTTCATACCGGGTATTCGCTCGGAGAGCGAGATGTGGGATGTGGGGCTGTTCCAACCCGATTTCTACGACCGTATCGTCACCATCGATTCCACCCGCGCGGTGGAGGCCACCCTCGCATTGGCCACCAGGTATGGCATACTCGCCGGTCCCACCAGCGGCGCGAGCTATGCCGCAGCACTGGATACCCTCGGCGAGCAGGCCGCTTCATCGACCGAGCCGGTGGTCGCGGTCTTCATCGTCTGCGATCGACTCGAGCCGTACTTGTCCTATATCAAGAAGCGCAGGCCGGAGCTGTTCGACCGGGCCGATCGCCGCCGCGCGCCCACTCCAGGCGAGCTCGCCGCGACCCCAGCGATGTCCCCGCACGAATTGGCCGAGCTGGAGCGCACCGCCCGGCCCACCATCGTTGACACGCGCGGCGCGATGGCGTATCGCATCGGTCACGTGCCCGGAGCGATCAATATCCGCGACGACCAGCTCGACGATATGTTCAGTCACGGCGTCCCGTTCTCGCGATCGCGCCCGCTGGTGTTCGTCTGTCCGGTCGGCGAACTATCCCGGCGCTTCGCCGCGATCGCCCGCCAGGACGGTTTCGACGCCAGCAGTCTCGACGGGGGCATCCTCGGCTGGCGCGATGCCGGATTCACGCTCGAGCGCGGCGGCCGAACCCCCAGGCATTAGTGTGGGCGGGTGCAGAAAGGCCAGGAATCACCTGACGCTGCCGGTCCGCGGATCTGGGGCGGTACGACGCTTACCGAGCGTCGGGAGGCGCGCCGCGCCGCACTGCTCGAGGCAGCACTAGACCTGATCGGGGAATCGGGCGCGAGCGGTGTCACCATGCGCGCGGTATGTCGGGGCGCCAATCTGACGGACCGGTACTTCTACGAGAGCTTCGCCAGCCGCGACGAACTGCTGGATGTGCTCTACCGGCAGGTCGCGGATGAATTCCTGGAACCGATGACGGCCTTCGCCGCCGCCGATCCCGCCCGCGACCGCGTGCTATCGGAGATCCTGGTCGACAAGGTGCTCGCCGATCCACGCAAGTCCCGCCTGTTCCTGGTCGAACCGTATTCGAGCACCGGCCTCGGCCAGACGACCATCGCGGTCATGCCAATCTTCACCAAGGTCCTGCAGGACCACTTGTTCGTCCATATCGATGATCCGGTGCGGCGCCGACTGGCCGCGCTCACCATGGCCAGCGGTAATGCGGGCATGTTCTCGGCCTGGTTGAACGGATCGCTGCGCGCCACCCGCGAGCAGGTCATCGACCACTGCGTGGCCACGCTCGCCGCCTACCGCTCGCTATACCACTGCTGATTCGCCCGCATTCCAGGCGACAGCGGGCAAGCTCACCCGCACATCCGAGGGTGGACTCTCCTCCCACACCGCCTGCGCCAGCGCGTCTACCGAGACCGGATGATTGGCATTGATCATCAGATGCGCCAGCACCGCACGCTGCTTCAGCCCACCGACCGGCGCAGCGCGACGCCATCGCTCGACAGCTGCACCGGCCCGAACACCCCGAATCGCGCCAGCATTTCGGCCACCGCACTACCACGTTCACTGCACCAGTAGGCCAGGCTGTTCCGCGCGCGCAGCGTCCACGGGTGGTCGGAACCGAGGATGCGGATGTGATCGATGACGAGTCGTTCGAAGTCCGCGATCGTCCGCTCGAGCTGGCCCATACGACCGCGCCAATCGGCGATGTCGTAGCGGGCGGTAACGGTATCGAGAGTCACCCGCGCCGAGAACGCGCGTCTGATCGCGGGCCAGCTCTTCCAATTCCGTAACGGCGGTGGCGAATTCGCCGCCGCGGTCACGGCAGTTCGCGAGATGGTTACGAACCAGCAGGGTGACGCGATGGTCCGGTCCCATGGCGGAGATGAAACTCGGCAGCCAGGCCGCCCACAAATCCCGATTGTCGACCACCCGTGTCGTTCCCAGCGATTCGAGGTAGCCGTCGGCGGCCGCCGCGGCGCTGTAAGCCATGTTGGTATGTCCTGCATCTGCTCCGGCAGGGCAACGTTCGAGCCGGCGAGGGCCGGTGTAAACCCTCGAACCTGCGTTCAGCCATTGCGGGGCGGGCGGGGCAACACCCCGCCAGGCAGGACATAGGAGCGGGCAGCACCGCACTGTGAATGGCATACTCCTCGAGCATCTGAGCGACCCGAAACAGGTGGACGTCGGTCTGGGACAGAGTCCCGGCGCGTTCCTTGGCGAAGAAACCGCAGGCATCGTCGACCCACGTCATCGCCGCGTCCAGGGAGAACTCCTCGATCCCGCGCGCACGACTTTGTTCGCGAGGCCGTAGGCTTTTACTTCGCCAGTCCAACAATCGGGGACAGTTCAACAGCGGTGCCACCCCTCCACTCACTTCGACACCGAACCTACCTGCTGGCCTTCGCACCCCACCGCCGCCGCCGATAGTGGGACCGCGGTCCCAGAAATTCAGTCGCGATCATCGGGGCCGCCTACTGCTCGAGTCCCGTCGGTGCCGCTCCCCCGCTGCCCAGCTTCGAGCGAGGTGCGAACTTGACGGGCAGTGCGAGCAGGCCACGATTCATCGGGAAACTTGCTCCCACCGCAACTTCGCCGTCGACCTCGTAGTCAGGAATGCGGTCGAGCACCCGCTCGAGCGCGATGCACATCTCGAGGCGGGCCAGGTGCTCGCCCAGGCACCGGTGAATGCCGTGTCCAAAGCTGAGGTGCGGCTGTCCATTCCGGTCGATGTCGAAGACATTGGGATTGTCGAATTGTGTCGCGTCAAGGTTGGCTGCTCCGAAGAAGAGGCCGACCTTCGTCCCCGGCGCGACGGTCACTCCGCCCACCTTCATGGGACGCGTCGCAGTGCGGCCCATCATCGTGACCGGTGACTCGAGACGAAGGGCCTCCTTCACTGTCTGCGGAATCAGCGAATGGTCTTCGAGCAGACGCCTCCTGACCTCGGGGTGCGTGCCTACCAGCCACAGTAGGCTGGCGATCCCGTTGACCGTGGTCTCCTGCCCCGCAATCACGAGGGTGGTCACCAGCGAGAGCGCCTCCTGATGAGTCAGTCTCCTGCCTCCGAGCTCCGCGCGCACAATGAAGCCGAGCGTGCCCGGGTAGTCCGGATCCGCTTCCGCGGCGGAGACGAGGTCTTCGATGAAGGCACTGAAACGCAGGCGAACGTTATAAGCCTCCTCCGTCGCGCCCGCGGCGGCGAAATTGAGTTCGTTGGTCAGCCGCACCATGTCGGCCGAGCGGCCAGGCGCGCCGAGTATCTCGGCGATGAGCACGGTAGGAATCCGCTCGGCGACTTCGCGCAGGTCACCCTTGCCTGTCTCGATGAACTCGTCGATCGCTTCATCGGCAATCTCCGCGATGCGCTCCGACCACTGCTTGACTCGGCCAGGCTGAAACTCGGGCTGCAATAGCCGCCGGTAGTCGCGGTGCTCGGGATCATCGCTTTCGGTGGGGAGTGCGCGATTCACGCCGAGGGCGGGGATGGTCGCGCCCTGAGCGGAGCACAGCCCTGCGTCGTCGCTCGCCGCCTGCCGCACTTCGTCATAGCCGATGACCGCCACGTATTCGCCGAGATCGCCGGCCTCGAATACCGGGCCGTAGTGCGCGCGCGCTTTCGCATAGGAATCTGCCGCGTCGAAGGTGGAGTTGATTTCTTTGAGATTGAACGGGCATTTGTTCATAGCGATACAGACCAATCTAATAGCGGGTCGAGAATCGGCCTGCGTTCTCCACAAACGCGCGGCCGGCTTACGGAAGTCGTCAGTACGTTCCAGACTGAACAGTTACATCATTTCGTCGAGCTGGCGGGCGAGCGGAACCCACTGCTTGCGGGTCACCCGGACGCCGTCCCGCGCCGCGAGCGCAGACACTCCATCTGCCGCCGTATGGTGCACGGAGCCAACCTGAAGTACCCGAAACGGGTGCTCCACACGGGTCGGTCAAGTCGCCACCTTTCACTGGCCCCGCCGATATTCGTTGCTCGGCCTCGAGGCCAGCGTCACAAGATTTCACATTTCTCCACGGTCTCCTCAGAGCGGCGATGTCAGGTCCTGCGAGGAGTCAAAGTTCTCAACTCTCTCCGGCACCTCATCGACCCGAGTAATCGCCCTCGCGCTTGTCCATGAATGCACGGACGGCCTCAGCGTGGTCGTCGGTCATCTGGCAGAAAGCCAGCGCGAGGGCCTCGAACTCGGCAGCGACGGTTTGGTTCGCGTTCGACCAACTGCGCAGCATGCGCTTGGTGACCGACAGCGAGACCGGTGGCTTCGCCGCCAGCAACCGGGCCAGCGCCCGTACGTCGTCCATGAACGCCTCGGCCGGAGACACTTTTGTGAACAGGCCCCATTCCAACGCTTCCCGAGCCTCCAGTCGGCGACCGGTCAGGAGCAGGTCCATCGCACGTCCCAAACCGACGTACTGCGGAAGCAACTGGGTGGAGAACCAGTCGGGTGACATGCCACGGTCCGCAAACGGCGTGACCAGGAACGCGTTCTCGCTGGCGACCCGCAGATCGCACATCAGCGACAGCTGAACTCCCGCGCCGGCAGCGGCTCCGTTCACGGCCGCTACGATCGGCTTCTGGAACGCGAGGATCCGCTCGGCCACCCGCGCACCGCGAGTAACGTAATAGCTACGAATTCCCGTGATCGAGCGCCCTTCGTCCGCGCGGCGCTTGTGGCCGCTGATGTCACCGCCGGCACAGAACGCAGGTCCCGCGCCGGTGAGGATCACGACCCGGACATCGGCCTCGCCCTCGGCCTCCTCGAGGCTGCTGGTCAGGCCGTCGAGAACCTCGTCACTCAACGCATTCCGTCGGTCGGGGCGGTTTATGGTGAGGGTTCGGACGTGCCCGTCGTCTTCGACGACAACTGCTGGTTCGATGTCGGCCATCAGCTTCCTTTCTTCGATAGCGGACGGGAGATCGGCACCGTCAACCGGATCCCATCCGTCAGAACATCGCCGACCTGTGCGAGGTGCGCGGACGCGTCGCCCTGGAAACTCGCGACGCGCACCGCACGACGGTGCCAGCGGTGGACCCACAGCTTGGCCGTCATCGCGATGCCACTGTGAAACGTGAATGCTCCGAGAGCGCGTGCAAGCCGTTCCGGTCCCAGACCTGCGGTGGCGTGTACCCACGCTGGCAGCGCCGGGTCGTCAGGGCGTTCGCCCACATCCCGATCGCGAATTCCACGAGCGCCTCGTCGCCCGCATCCCGGCGAACGCGAGCAGCCTGCTCGCCGCAAGTTTCGCGGCACGCCCAGCCACTGCTCGTCAGCAATCGCTCCCAGCGGTTCTGCTCGGCGACGTAGTCGTCATAACCCGTGCACCTGTCCAGCCAGTCCGGGTCTGCGTTCTCCTCGAGCCAGGCCCCCAGCCGCACTGCGAAGGCGAGATCCTCGTCGGAGGGGTCGAGATCCATCAGTTCACCTCGCCGTCGGTTCCGGGAGCCCGAGTTCGGAGATACGGAACACCTCGTCGTCGGGCCAGCGCTGGCCGGTCGGGAAAGCCGAGGCGCCGGGCGACTCGTCGGCCTTGCTCGACTCGCGGGAACTGTCGATGACCACCTTGCGAACGCTGATCCGCCATTCGCCGTCGACCTTGTCCAGGCGATCGATGTAGCGACCGATCATCGTGCCGATTCGCACTTCCGCGCGCTTACGGGCGAACCGCTCGAAGTTCATCAGGAAGTACGTTTCCGCGAAGGCCGTCGTGCCCTCGATCTGGATCAGGCTCTGGCCGAGTGCGTGGTGAGCCATCAGATTGTCCGGCGAGTTCCGTCCGGGAAGCGCCGCGAACTCCGGGCCCGAGCCGACAAAAGCGCCGTGGTAGTCGATGGATTCCTCGTGGTACGCCGCGCGCAGAACCTCCGGCGCGACCCTGTCGACGCCGCGCGAGGCCACAGCGAGCACATCGCGGATCGCCTGCTTGTCCAGAAGCTCGCGCAGACGGCCGACCTCCTCGGGCGTCAGTTCCTCGGTCATCGTTCCTCCTTGTGACATCTCTGGCACCTGTTAAAGGTCTTTCGCGATGGACCGTCGCAGAATCTCCGACGTACCGGCATAGATACGCAGCACGCGGTTGGCCGCGTAGATGCGCGAGATCGGCGTCTCGTCCATGAAGCCCATGCCGCCGAACAGTTGCAGGCAGCCGTCGATCACCCGGCTGGAAGCCTCGGACAGGAAGAGCTTGCACATCGCGCTCTCGGACGCGGTGGCGATGCCGGAGCGAGCTTTGCGCACCTGCTCGTACAGGAACGCCCGGCCCACCGAGATCTCGGTCTTCATGGACGCGAGCTGGAACTGGGTGTTCTGGAAGTCGACGATGGCTTTCCCGAAGGCATGGCGCTGGCGGACGTAGTCCAGGGTGAGGCCGAACGCGAGTTCGGCTTGGCCGAGCGCGCGGGCACCGACTTGGATGCGGTCCTCGGCAAGCGTTGCCACCAGCTGGCGCATCGCACCGCCCTCCGCGCCGAGCAGGTTGCCCGCCGGGATCCGGACGTGGTCGAAGTTCAGCTCCGCGGTGTTGCCGCCGGGAAAGCCCATCGTCGCGAGCTTTCGCCTGGTGACTCCGTCTGAACGAAGATCCATCAGGAACAGGCTCAGACCGCGGCCTCTGGCCTCCTTGTCGGTCTTCGCCACGACATAGCAGATATCGGCGATGTCGCCGTTGGTGATGAAGATCTTGCCGCCGTTGATGACGTAGTCGGCGCCGTCGCGCACCGCGGTGGTCCTGATCGCGACCACGTCGCTACCGGCCTCGGCCTCGGAAATCCCGGTGCTCTGAATGACCTCGCCCGACATAATCCCCGGCGCCCACCGTGCGATCAGCTCATCGGAACCGCCAGCCACCAACAGCCCCGTCGCCAGGTCTGTGGTAAGCGAACTTCCCAGCGTTGCGTAGGCGACCGATCGAGCCAACTCGTAGGACAGGATCACGCTCAGCAGCGGGCCACCGCCTGCGCCGCCGAACCGCTCCGGGACCGACACGCCCAGAATCCCGGCCGCCCCCGCGCGCTTCCACAAATCGTGCCGTGCCGCCGAGTCGGTGCCGATCTCGTCGTATCCGGGCTCGACCTCACGTCGGAGAAAGGCACGGATCGTTTCACCGTAGGCCAGCTCCTCGTCGCTGAAAGGCTGGTGGTAAAGCAGCTCATACTGCCGCACCTCGTCGTGCTCCGTGGACATCAGTTGTGCTCTCCTCGATGGTGGCTGCTAGCGCACGGCTCTCGACCGGTACGCCTGGTCGATTTCGTCGTCGGAATAGCCGAGTTCGGTGAGGATCTCTCTGGTGTGCGCACCGATCCGGTGCGCTCCCTCGAGACCATGTAGGGCGGGCTGTGATCGCGAGAAGGTCACGAGCGGGCCGGTGACGCTGGAGACCGTGCCGTATGTCGTGTCGTCCCGGTCGACCAGAAGTCCTGCCTTGCGTGTGGCGCTGTCGGTGTCCAACAGAGCCAGCCCGTCGTGCCGGCACTCCGCGGCCCAGACGCCGCGTGCGGCCAGCGCCTCGACGAGGTTCGCGGTTGTCAGCCCGGACACCTTGCTCGCGATTTTGCCCACTGCCGACTCGCCCCACTGCGCGCGAGGACCGAGTTCGCTGTGCAGGCCGACAACCTCCGCGAGGCGCTGTGCCGCCTCCTCACCGCGTGCCGACACCGCCACCCAACCATCGCTTACCCGGTAGATGCGTTCTGCCGCATGGAAACCCAGCTGTTCGCGGTCCAGCGTGGGTGATGCCAGGAATGTGCCGTCCGGTGTGCACACGAGGTCGGAAACCATGAACAACGCGGCGTCGAGCAGGCTCGTCCAGAGATCGAGTGACAGTCCGGTCTCCCGTCGCTCGTAATAGGCCATCAGAACGGCCATCGCCCCGAAAGCCCCGCTGACGAAGTCGATGTAGGGAAGCCGGTACCACTGTGGCACGTTCCCTGCGCCGCCCCCGCGCACTTCCAAACCGGTGAGCGCCTGGACGACCATGTCGAAGGCCGGGTCCAGGGCCATCGGCCCGGTCGGGCCGAAGCCGGTGGTATTGAGGGTGATCACATCAGGATTGGACCGACGCAACGTCGCCGGGTCCAGTCCCATCCGCTCCGCGACACCGGGCCGGAAGTTGTAGTTGACCGCGTCGAATCCCCGCACGAGCCTGCCCACGACGTCGCGTCCCAGCGCACTCTTGGCATCCAGGGCGATCGTGCGTTTTCCAGCGCAGAGGATCAGGAACGTCCGCGGAAGCGCCCGCAGCGGCTCCCCGCCGAGTGCCTCGATCTTGACCGCCGTCGCCCCGAGATCCGACAGCAGTTTGGAGACGTACGGACCGGCGAAGAACGCACCGGCGTCGAGGATCCGCAGCCCGGCCAACGGGGGCCCGGTCGGGTCGATCGCGGGCCGGGCTCCGGTCGTCCCCGGGTGAGCGTGGCCGACCATGAGGGGAACGCCCGCCGTCCGGTATCCGTCGTGTTCGACGAGCATGTCGCTGACCTGAGCCTGCTCATGGGACCAGATCTCGCCGGGCTGGAGGACGGGGGCGACGGGGATACCCTCTCGCACACAATTCGCGATCACCTGCTCCCGGGTGAGCTTCTTGACGTACGGCGCGTACAACTCCATGTCGCCGAAGTATTTGCCCGGTCCCGCACCGGCTTTCGGCAATCCCCTGTCCGCCGGGTCCGCCTCGAGGTCGATGCCCAGTGCCCGATACAGCTTCACGATCGCCTGCGGGACGCCGAGAACCATCTGGACGTAGGTTCCATCGGCGCATTCGAAGACAAGGTGGTTGGCGTCCTTGGGGGCGATCTTGTCGAACTCGGCATCCGCTTCGGTGGCTGCCATCCAGAACGGCGCCATGAACATACCGGCGCCTTGTTGCAGCGTCGCGGTCACGACCTGGCCCTGACCGCTGTTCTGGCGCTCGACCAACGCGGCCCACACGCCGAGAATGCCCATCAGCACCTGGCCGTAGGTCGGAAGCGGCACCCCGAAAGCGATGGGCCGCTCGGTATAATGTTCCCAGCTCATCCCGGTAGATGCCTGGACCAGCAGGTCGACCGCGGGGCCCGACACCGCGGAACCCTCGATGTAACCGGTCAGATGCAGCACCACCAGTCTCGGGTGCCGCGCCGCGAGTTCCGCGGCCACCCACTCGTGCGCCAAGCCCGGGAAGTCTTCACCGCCGACGATGCACAGATCGGCGCCCGACAGCAGGTCCTGAAGATGCTCGGGCTGGGCCTGCTGTTCGAGTGATCGCCAGTGTCGGTAGGCCGGGTAGACATTCTCGAACGGGTCGTCCGCCGGATCGCCGATCCGATGCACCGTGGCGCCCAGCTCGGCGAAGTGCTTACCCACCAGCGCGGCGGACATTCCGTAGCCGAGGTTGACCACCTCGAGCGCGCCCACACCAGCCAACTTCCGCAAAACCGCCTCCTCACTCCGCACAGACAGGACCGGACTGCCGGACGACGAAGCGGGCCCCCGCGGCTGCGGCCCCGGAACGACCGTGCGACAGGGCATGCGCCAGGCCGGACGCCTCGGTGAACGCCATCGATGCCTGTGCGTCGGCACGCCAACAGTGATCCCCACCCGAGGGCGTGAGCAGTGACCCACTCGCCGCGCCGCGTGTACTCGTCCAGCCATCCAAGCTCCCAGACACCCCACATAACGATATACCGTTAAATTACACGACTTGTCGTGGTTTCAAAAGGTTTTCGGCCCTATCGGCGAATACTCGCAGATCCGGCGGGAACCTCACGGCGAAGCCCGGTCGATCAGGCTCTGACCCGCGCCCGGTAATCGGTGTCAGTGAAGGCGGCGGGCCACGCGGCCGACAAGCGCCCATGGAGGCTGTATCGCGGGAGCCCACGGAGGTCCCGGACGCACAGTATCCGTTATTTCGTGATTATCGCCGGTAAGTCGTAAAATCAGCACGAAACGCCCGGATCGCACATCACCGCGGAATCGGGCACGTGCCGGGCAGTGACCCGATCGACGCCTTCGTGCGGTTCGGACCCATGATTCATCCGAAGCCGATGCCCTCGGCGCTCGACCGAGAAGGCGCCGACCGCGACTCGAGAGGCCGAGCCGCGGTCCTTCTCTCGTATGGAGTTAGATCGGCAGCGTGATCGAGTGGGCGTGCGTGAACGCCTCGAGCCCGGCACGATTGGCGCCACCTCGGCCCATGCCGCTGTCCTTCACCCCGCCCCACGGCGCCCGGCCGTCGATGGCCGCGCCGCCGTGAGCGTTGATCCAGCTCATCCCGGCCTCGATCCGCCGCGCGAGGGACACCGCGCGGTCGATGTCCTTGGACCACACCGAGGCTCCGAGTCCCAGTTCGCTGTTGTTGGCTCGGGCCACCGCCTCATCGACCCCGGAGTAACCGAGGATGGGCAGGACGGGTCCGAACTGTTCCTCCCTGACCAGCGGGGCCGCCTCGGACAGGCCGGTCACGAGCGCGGGCTGCACGAAATGCCCCTCGGCAGGATCCGACCTCAACGTCCCGAAGGTGTGCACCTCGGCGCCCTCGCTCCGCGAAGCGGCAAGCAGGCGTTCGATCCGCGCGCGACCCGCGGCGGTATGCATCGGCCCCAGCTGAACCTTCGGATCGAGGCCGTCTCCCACACCCCAGGACGACAGGATGCTCCCGAGCCTCCCCAGCACCTCGTCCACCCGGCCTTCGGGAACATACAGACGCTTGATCGCGATACACGCCTGGCCTCCCATGGCGAAGGCGCCGGCGACGATGCGCTCGAAGACGGACTCGTCCTCGAAGGCGTCATCGAGCATGATCGCCGCGTCGTTGCCCCCCAGTTCCAGCGTGAGCCCCGTCAGCTTCGGAGCGCCCTCCGAGGCGACGATCTTGCCGACGCCTGTGCTACCGGTGAAGTGCACATGCCGAACCAGCGGGTGCTCCACCAATGCCTGAGCGACCTTCGTCTCATCGGACGTGATGAGCGAGAGCACACCCGGCGGAAGGCTGGCCGCGAGCTTGCCGAAGACCGAGAGCGCGGCCAGCGGCGCGGTCACCGGAACGTGAACCACGGCGCTGTTGCCGGCCACCAGAGCGGGCGTCACAGAGACGACGGCCATCGAGACCGGGACGTTCCACGGCGAGATGATGCCGACGACGCCGACCGGATCGCGGAAGACGAGCGTGCGATTCGCACCGGCCCGTCCGAGGTCCTCGCCGTTGTCCAGCCAGTCGAGATGCTGCTCGAGAAAGGCGACCGGGAACGAGAGGTACTTCAGCTCACGCGTGGACTCCGACAGCACCTTTCCCTGCTCCCTCGTCAGGAGCACATCCAGACCTTCGACATCCACATTCTGTAGGGCGCGCGCCACCAGCTCGAAGCGCTCCCGCACGGGAACGGCCGCCCATCCCCGCTGCACCTCGTGCGCCGCGGTCACGATCGTGTCGATGTGCTCCGGCCGGATACGCGGCAGTGTGCCGACGACCTCATCGGTGCGAGCGGGGTTACGCACCTCGATGACACCATTCGCTTCGAATGCCGTTGGGGTAACCAGGCCCATCTCGATCGCATTCATCTCTTCCACCACACTTCCGCTCTGCCTGATGTGTTGCGGCCGACCTGGAAGGACAAGCGCAACCGCGATATATCGTAAACATCATCGAACATTCGAGTGATTGATACAACAGGATCAACGGATGCAATATTCGGGATCGATCCCGTGGTCGGCCGAAGCCGGCGCGAAGATTCAGCGGATGATAGTGGGCTCAGGCGAGGGCGATTCCACGCGTGGGTCCGCTACGCGGCACACGCCGCCGGCGACCAGCTCGTCGATCCGTACCCGGTCGTAACCGAGTTCGGCCAGCACCCCACACGTGTTCGACCCGCTCACCGGGGCCGGCGCGAAACCGTCACGCCGCGGCTGCCGATCCTCGAACACGACCGGCGGGCCGAAGCAACCCCACACACGGCCATACCGGGGGTCGTAGGTCTCGGCGACGAGCCCGGCATCCCAGGCCGCACGCATGCCGGACAGCCGCACAACTGGATCCCGCTCACACCGCACCGCCGGGACTCGATGCCGTGCCAGGGACGCGAGAGCCTCGACGGTGTTCATCGAGCGGAACCGCCCGGCGATCCTTTCCCTACTGCTCTGGTTCCATGCTCCCCGGGGGCCCAGGTCCGTCAGGTTCAGCACTTCGGCAAGAGCCCGCGCCCCCGGGGCATCGGGTGCCCATACGGCGATCCAGCCGTCGAGAGTCTGGTAGAGAGACTCGGCCGGATGGAAGCCGGTGCGGTCCGCAGCCAGCAGTGGGGCGCCGGTGACTGTACCGTCCGAATCTCGAACGGCCCCCGCGGCGAAGAACAGGGCCGTACCTAGCAAGCTGTTTTTCACTTCCGCCGCGCCGCCGCCAGCGGCACGCTCGTACAGCGCCGCCAATATCGCCACCGCGCCGAGTGCGCCTGTGCCGTAGTCGACGAAGGGCGACCGGTACCAGAGCGGGTCGTTGCCGACCCCGCCGGCGCGCACTTCGTGCCCGGCGAGCGCCTGCATGACCATGTCGAACCCGGGCTGGCCGGCCCGCGGGCCGGTCTCCCCGAACGCCGTCGTGTGCAGGTGGACGAGGTCGGGGTAGTCGGTGCGTAAGGTAGCGGCGTCGAGACCGAGCCGCTCCGCCACACCGGGCCGGAAATTGTGCAGGAAAACGTCCGCGTCGCTGAGCAGATCGCCGAGGACGGCCCGCCCCTCGGCGGCCTTGAGGTCGATCCGGACGCTGCGCTTGCCACGGGTGCAGACCCACACGTTCCGCGCACCGGTCAAGTTGGCTATCCCGGTAGGTGGCTCCACTTGGATGACGTCGGCGCCCAGATCGGACAGCAACCGGGAAGCGAAGGGCCCGGCGACGAAATTTCCGATGTCCACCACTCGTATCCCACGCAGCGGGCCTTCGCCCGGACCCAGGTTCCGGGTCGGTGCGGGCCGACCGGTCTCGAGTGCCTTCAACTCGAGTACGTTGCCGACGAAACGCCGTCCTGAACCATCTTCGCGCAGGTAGCCGGTGGCGGCGACCTGTTCGTCGTCGAAGCACGCACCCGGCTCGAGTGCCGGTGCCGCGGGCAGCCCGGCCGCAGCCAGCCGGTCGAGAAGTTCCCGGTGCGGAATGGCGGCGAAGAATGGCTCCAGCAACATGCGATCGGCGAAGAAGTTGCCGGGGCCGCGCGACGGATCGGGCGCACCCGGATCGCCCGGGTCCACCTCGATGGGGACGCCCAGCAGTCGGTAGAGCGCGGCCAGCGCACCGGGCGCCCCGAGCACGATCTGGACGAACCCGCCGTCGGCGCAGCGGAAGATCAAGTGCCGCACGTCTTTCGGTGGGACTCGATCGAACACCGGGTCGGGCCGCTGCGTCGTGAGAAGCAGGTGCGGCCACATCAGCGTCATCCCTCGCTGAAGGGAGGTCCGCACGAGGCAGCCCTGCCCGGTGGCCGTCCGTTCGAGAAGAGCGGCCCAGAGCCCGAGCAGGCCGGACAGTGCCGCGCCGAAAGTCCCGGGGGAAAAGGCGAGCTGGGTGGGCCGGTCGCCGAACTGCTCGAAACACATCCCGTTGCGGGCTTGGACGAGTAATTCCGCAGCCGGAACCTCGGGCCCGTCGTGGACCTCCTCGGCGACGATGTCCAGTACCACGAGTTTCGGGAATCGGTCGCGCAGCATCTCGGCGGTCAGGCCGCGTGCCGCGGCCTCCCCGGACGGACCGCAGACACAGATATCCGACTCCGCGAGTACCGATTCCACGTCGGCGGATCCGCACGCGGTCCACGGGGCGGTCGACGTGCGCAACGCGGGGGCGTGGGCCGCGAGACTGTCGCCCGGCCACATCACACGGGTCACTCGGACGCCGAGCTCGCCGAGGACCTTGGCCACGATGGCCGCCGGCAGCCCCGAACCCAGGTCCACGGCGCGCAAGCGACTGATCCGCGGACTGGTCATGCTGTTCATCCCGCCGGCCTCATCTCCGTATGCGGCTCCCGCCGCCGCGTCCAACCGCGCACGCAAATCGGCGGCAGCTGTCCGACCCGGCCAACCCCAAAGCCTCGTTACATCGGAATACTAAACAGCATTTCGTAGATAACCAAGTGCTTGGCACCACGAATCATTCGGTGTCAGCCGTCGCCGAACACGCTCGCGTGCACATCCAGAAGACCCACGCGAAGTTCGTCCATCTCGGCCGCGATCCGCTCACTGGGGCCGATGATGCCTAACCCGACAGCATGACCACCCACCCGTCCCGAGACCGCGAGCGAACTGACTCCGACAGTGCCCTCGTCGACCGCGCCGTACCATCCGAGCTCGCGCTGAGCCCGCACCTGTTCCTCGACCTCTCGCGGATCGACCTTGGTGTACGGCGTCCGGGGACTCAGCGCCTGCAGCCGCAAGGTGCGGGCCATATCGTCGTCCTCGAGCACCCCGAGCAGCGCTTTTCCGATGGCCGTGGCATGGATCGTGAAGGTGTCGCCGATGTCGATGACGTACCGCAGTCGGTGCCTGCCCTCGGAAACTGCGACGACCTTGATCCGCGCACTGTCGATCACCGCGCAGACGGCGGTTTCACCCGACCGCTGGGCCAGCAGACTCGTCGCCTCGACACCGAAGGCCGTGAAGAGGCCCTGCTCGCCGATCGTATTCGCGATCGCCAGCAGCCGGCCGGTCGGGTAGAACCGCCGCGTCGTGACCGTCCGGCTGACATAGCCGAGGTCGCGCAGGGTGTTGAGCAGATCGGAGGAGCTGCTCTCCGGCAGGTCCAGCAGCCTGGCGACCTCGGATTTCGTCAATTCCCGGCGCTCCCTGGCGAAAATCTCGAACAGCGCCATGGTGCGTGCGGCCGCCGGGACCGGAATGCCGCTGGAGGGCGTGGCGCCACGCGCCGCACGCATGGCCCGGCCCGAGGATCCGTTGGACGCCGCCCTCGCCATAATTCCTCCCCAGTCACCTGTGCGTCATGCGAAGCTCTTCCACGCGATATCGTAGCTAATGACGCCATGTCGTGCATTTGCCAGGGTATCCCGCCGCCGAATCCCCCTTCGGGTTTCACTCCTATCCGAGAGTCGTGTAGTCGACTCGCAGGTCACTCGCCCCGCTGTACCCCCACGAACCGAGTTCGGCCCCGAGTCCGGAGGACTTCACACCGACGAACGGCTGGTCGGGGTACTGGCCGGCCCCGTGGCAGTTGACCCAGACCATGCCGGAGTACATGCGAGCGGCGACCCCCTCGGCGCGCGGCACATCGGCGCCCCAGACCGAGCCGCCCAGACCGAATTCGGTCCCGTTGGCCTGCGCCAGGGCCTCGTCCAGATCGCTGTAGGCGATCAACGGCATGACCGGGCCGAACTGCTCCTCGTCCACTACCCGCATGCCGGGCGTGCAGCCCTTCAGAATGGTCGGCTCGATGAAATAGCCTGGGCCGGACAGCCGCCTGCCACCGCTGACGATGGTGGCGCCCTGCGCGACGGCGTCCTCGATGAGTCCGGTGACCTTGTCGTACTGCGCCTTGTTCTGGAGTGGACCCATGGTGACGTTCGCCTGGGCGCCCGGCCCCAACTCCACTTTCGCCGCCAGCTCGGCGAAACTCGCGGCGATCTCGTCCACCCGGTCCCGCGGGACGAAGATCCGCTTCGCGCAGATACACAACTGCCCGGCATTGTCGAACGTGGCTGCGAACAGTCGCTCGCTCATAGCCGCTGTGTCGAAGTCCTCCAGCAGAATCGCGGCGTCGTTGCCGCCGAGTTCCAGCGTGATCCTCTTGAAGTCTTTCGCACCGGCCGCATAGACCTTCGCTCCGGTCGCCATCGATCCGGTCATGCTGATCTTGCGGATCTCGGGACGGGTGGTGAGCTTCGGCCCCAGTGCATCGGTGCCGGTCAATATCTGCAGGACGCCCGGAGGGAACACCTCCCGCAGCAGTTCACCGACGCGCAGCGTGGACAGCGGCGTGTACGGCGAGGGCTTGACGATGATCGGGTTGCCGGCCGCGATGGCAGGAGCGATCTTCGCGAAAGCCAGCAGCAGTGGGATGTTCCAGGCGGTGATCCCCAGGGTCGGGCCGATGGGCTGCGTGCTCACCCGCCCCCTGGTCGTCGTACCGTCTCCGAGCTGGGCCTGCGTCGGTTCGAACCCGGCATAGAATTGGACGAAAGCCGCCGAGCCCAGCACCTCGCCGACCGCGGCTCCGAAGGGCTTGCCCTGCTCGGCGACAAGGATTCCGGCGAGGTCCTCCGCATTGGCCGATAGGATCTGCGCGGCCGTGCCGAGCGCTTCGCCGACTCGAGCCCTGTCCCGGAGCCATGTCCCTCGGTGGGCGGCGACGGCGGCCGCCATGGCCTCTTCGATCTGGGCGTCCGTGCACTCGGGAGCCTGGCCGGCCAGATCCTCCGTGGCCGGGTTGATCACGTCGAAGAATGCGGTGTTGTCAGCAGGCTTGCCGTTGATCGTCTGGGTGTAACTGGGGCGGATCATCGTTTCGGTCTTTCTGGTGACGGGATGCAGATCATCGGGGGAAGCGGATGACAGGCTTGATGGTGGAACCATCGGCGGAGTCGGCGAACGCCTGGTTGATGTCTTCGAGGTCGTAGAATTTGATGAGGCGGTCCACGGGGAACTGCCCCTTCCTGTGCAGATCGACGAGCAAGGGCACCATTTCGCCTGGGATCGCATCACCCATCACAGCGCCATAGACGTACGCGCCCAATGGGATCGCCGCGACGTCGAGGCCCACCCCGTCCTGCCGGTGGGAGGCGATGAGACCGAGACGGCCGCCGCGGCGCAGGGTTTCGACGCCCACTTTGCATATCGTGCTGAGCCCGGTGGTGTCGATCGCACAGTCGACACCCTGGTTCGCCTCGGTGATTTCGCGGATCCGATCGGCCAGATCCGCGTCCTTACCGTTGATGGTGTGGGTGGCGCCGAGTTCCTCGGCTAGTGCCAGCCGTTGATCATTGATGTCCACCGCGATGATCGGGTCGCAGCCCATCACCTTGGCCATCATGAGGGCCCCGTATCCGACCCCGCCGGCACCGTAGACGACAAAGGAGTCACCCTCGTCGGGCCGCAGAATATTGCGCACGCTGCTCGCTCCGGTGAGCAGTCCGCAGCCGAGCGGGCCCGCGATGTCGAGGTCCATATCGTCGTCCACCTTCACCACGTTGCTTCGGTGACCGAGCGCATGGGTGGCGAACGACGACTGCGCGAAGTAGTGCCCGCTGAGCGGCTCGTCGCCGTCGAAGAGGGTGGGTGAACCATCGAGACGGACGCCGAAGAAGTTGTACGAATTGAAGTCGTCGCAGTAGGCGGGGTGACGTTGCACGCACTTGCGGCACCGACCGCAGGAGCCGAAGGAGAGAACAACCTTGTCACCCGGCTTCACGTGGTCGACGTCCGCTCCGACGGCTTCGACTACGCCGGCGCCCTCGTGGCCGAGAACCGCAGGGAAGGGCGGCGGGAACTCCGGGCTTTCGAGCACCGTGGCATCGGTGTGGCAAACCCCCACTGCCCGCATCCGTACCAGGACCTCATCCGGCCTGGGATCGTCCAGGCGGAGTTCCCGGAGTTCGAGCGGGGCGTTCTTGGCCACCGCAACCGCGGCTTGAATGATCGGCATGAAGACTTCCTTGTCGTCACTCGGCCGGCCCACTGCGGGCCTCTGACCGATTCGAGCGCCGGGTACGGCGCGAAATATTGTCGATCTCTCGCTGTGGCAGCCGGTGACCTGCGCCATACTCACGAGATATCGAACTATACACCGAAACATCGTCATTGATCTATGATTCTGCGAGATTGAGGACGCACGATTCACCGGCATTACAATGCAAGCATCACCCAAAAACAAGGCTTTTTGTATACGAAAATCCGTGTATCTTTACGTCATATCGTGATATTGCACTGCTCGCCACTTGGCCATGAGCAGATGGACAGGCGAGGAGGGATGCGGTATGACAACGCCCCCGCTGGCAGGACTCAGGGTCGTCGACTTCTCCGAGGCGGTGCCCGGCCCCTTCTTCACCCACTGCCTCGCCGACCTCGGCGCCGACGTCACCAAAGTCGAGCGGCCGCTGCGTGATGTCACCTTCAACCTCCAGCCGGCCGTATGGCACGCGCTCAACGGAGCCAAGTCGGTGCACATCCTCGACCTCAAGAACGAAGACGATAAGAACACAGCCCTCGAGCTGATCGAGGAGGCCGACGTGATGGTGGAGGGCTTCCGTCCCGGAGTCATGGATCGTCTCGGCCTCGGGTACGCCGAACTCGCAGACCGCCGGCCGGACCTCATCTATGTGTCGCTCTCGGGCTTCGGGCAGGAAGGGCCGTACGCCCACGTACC
This sequence comes from Nocardia citri, assembly GCF_054065835.1. Taxonomy (NCBI): domain Bacteria; kingdom Bacillati; phylum Actinomycetota; class Actinomycetes; order Mycobacteriales; family Nocardiaceae; genus Nocardia; species Nocardia citri. Next base: position 378,015 of record NZ_JBSUQM010000003.1, on the reverse strand, counting down.
GGGCCACGACCTGAACTACCTCGCGGCATCGGGTCTGCTCGCCATCTCCGGCGATCGGGTACCCGCTAATGCTGTCGGAGCCCCGATCGGTGATCTCGCCAGTTCCATGTACGCGGTGACGGCGACGCTCGCAGCCTACGTTCAGCGCCAGACGACTGGCCGTGGCCAGCACCTGGATGTGTCGATCGCCGACTGCCTGACGCACTGGATGAACACGGTGGCACCGAACCTGCGCGCGCGGGGCAGGGCCACTGTGAGCGAGAGCCGCGCGCTGACGCTGGCCAAACCGGCCTATGGCGCCTTCGAGACCGCCGAGGGCGACTGGATCGCCATCGCGGCGCTGGAGGACAAGTTCTGGCGCGCGCTCGCCGACGAACTCGGTCTCGACGCCGACCTGCTGACCGCGACGCGCACGGAGCGGACTGCGGCGAGCAGCGAGATCAACGACATGATCGGCGCCGCGGTCGCACTTCTCGGGACCGCGGAGGTGCTGCGCCGACTGCGCGACCGGGACGTCCCGGTCTCGCTCGTCGAATCACCGGTGACGGTAGCCGCAGCCGAGAACTCACGCGTGCGTGGCCTGTTCGAGGAGCGGGGCGACACCACCGTGGCGCGCTTCCCGGTTCGCCTGGCCGGGCTGGACGGGACCGAGTCCTGACGCCGCCGCACTCATCAGGTCCTTCCCGATCAGTGCGTCGTCAACGCGATTACTCCACTGACCGCACCTGATCGACAGCGAGCGGACAGCCCGGTTTACTCCTCGGAGCCGAACACAGTGGCCCGGGTCTCCAGCACCTGGTCGATCAATGCTTGTTCGCTGCCGACGATCCGGTCGGTGGGACCGATGATGCCCAGCGCAGCGAACTCCAGGCCCATCCGACCCCACACCGCGATCGAACTCACGCCGACGGTTCCCTCATCACGTGTACCGAACCAGCCTCTCGGCGACGCCTTCTGGATGTCGGCCTCGATCTCCCTGGGATCGGTCAACGTGTTCGGAGTCAGCTTCGCCAATGGCTTCAGGCGCAGGAGCCGGCCTCGCTCCGCGGGTTCCATCGTCGCGAGAAGCGCTTTGCCCACCCCGGTGCCGTGGATCGAGAAGGTGTCGCCGACGTGCACCATATAGCGCAGTCGATGTTTTCCCTGCGCGGCGCCCACCACCCGGATCCGGTCCCCGTCGACGACGGCGAAGACCGCCGTCTCGGAGGTACGGGCCGCGAGGTGCCCGACGGCCTCCTCCGCGAACGCGCCGATCTGGTCGTTCTCGACGATCGACCGCGCGACAGTGAACAGACGGCCGGTCGGATAGAAGCGGCGAGTCGCGACCGTCCGTGTCACGTAACCGAGTTCGAGCAGGGTATTGAGAAGATCGGACGTACTGCTCTCGGGTAGATCCAGCAGACGAGCGAGCTCGGACTTGGACATGGCACGCCGCTCGATGGCGAAGGTTTCGAAAAGCGACATGGCGCGTGCCGCGGCGGGAACGGTAGGCGAGGGTCGGCGTTGCTCGGTAGGGCTGACCCGCTGCGTAGTTCTCGCCACCAATTCTCCTCGTCACTCTCAGCCCGACGCGTGCGTCTGCAGAGAATGGTAGCCGACCACCCCCCTGGCAGCCCGCAGCGACGACCCGGAGTCCACCTCCCGGCGGATTCGTTCCTCGGCATCACGGACGTTGTTCGCCACGGCGACGACCTCCTCGACCCGGGCCATCGGAACGCTCACCACACCGTCCCCGTCGCCGACGAGCCAGTCGCCCGCTTCGACCCGCACACCCCCGATAGTGACCGGTTCGCCCGTGGCCTCCACCTGGACTCGATCCTTCCCCGTCCGCATCCAGTTTCCCCGGGAGAAGATCGGATACGACAGCTCGAGTGCTCTGTCGATATCGCGACAGATCCCGTCGATCACCGTTCCCTCGACGCCGCGCTTACTGGCCGTCATAGTGAGGAGATCCCCCCACACCGTGGCGTCGAGCCGACCCTGGTTGTCGAGCACGACGACCCTGCCCGGCCCGATGTCGTCGATGTAGTCGCCAACCGTTCCGGGATCCTCGCCGACCGGGCCGTATCGCAGCGTCCACGCCTGACCGACCAGCCGGAAACTCCGATCCAGTGGCATGATCCCCAGGCACTGCCCCGGAATCGCCAGCTTGTCCATGGCGTCACTCAGATCGGTGCAACTCAGGTCCGCGAGCGCCGCCGAGACGTCCTCGACCGACATCGTCATGCCCGTGCCTCCAGCATCGTTTCGTACTGTGCGCCCATCACCTCGGAGATGGGGTCTCCGTTGCGAATTCGCTCCGCCATCTGCTTTTCCTTGCCGACGATCTGTTCGGCTGCCCCGAGAACCCGATCCGCATCGGCGGCGGCGATGAACACCACGCCGCTCCCGTCGGCCACGACGAAATCGCCGGGATCGACGCGGACGCCACGGATCGTCACCGGAACGTTCCACGCCTGCTCGACCACACGCCCCCGCGCGGTGAGCGGCACTCCGTTGAGCCCGAAAATGGGCAGGCCCACCTCGCGACTCTCGTCCACATCACGACAAGCGCCATCGATGATGACCCCTCGAACTCCCGCCGCAACCGCCGCGAGCGAGAGATTGCCACCCCAGCCAGAGACATCGGCACGGCCGCCGTGGTCGATCACGATCACGTCGCCGGGCCGGGCCGCCTCGATCGCGCTTGCGCCCAGGTGGCGGGCCGACTTCTGCCCGAACTGGGCCGGAACCAGCTTCACCGTGATGACGCGACCGCGGACGGCATCGAGAGTGGTGAGCCGCTGCAGGCCCAGCGCTACGCCGGACGCGCCGAGCAGATCCAGGGCGTCGGAGACCGCGCACGCGTCGACCCCCTCGAGTCGTGCGAGCACCGTTGACGTACTACTCATCTGTGTCCTCCGATATGTAAGCCGTCGCTTCCAGCTGTACGCGCATGCCCGCCGGCAACTCCAGTTGCACAAAATGTCTCGCGGGGCGCGATGACTCGTCCGGGAAGTGACGGGACCACACATCGTTCAGGTGGGGGCGTACCGCACCGGACGCGGCGAAGACGTTGATGTGGACTACATCGTCTAGTCCGGCCCCTGCGGCTTCGAGCGCGACACGAAGGTTCTCGAAGGCCAGCCTCACTTCATCGCCCAGATCGGCCGGGAGTTGCTTGGTCTCGCGGTCCCATCCCTGGATCGCCGCGGTCGCCACGAGAGGTCCGACGCGACTTGCGACCGGCGTCGGGTTCGTCCCGTGGTCGAGACCGGCGACCTGAAAACTTCGACGAGTCACCGCGTGAGCCTCGGCATGTCGTAGATGTCGAGCGAACGTTCGCCGGCCCCGAGGCGAGCGAAGACATGCGTTTCCTTCTCCTCGCGCCGAGCGCTCGCCCCCACCACGTCCGCAACCGAGTCCCCGGCAAGGACGACGACACCGTCCGCATCGCCGACGACGAGGTCGCCTCGGCGCACGGTGACTTCACCGACGGTGATCGGTGTGCCGAGGGTGCCGTAGCCGATCGGATTCTTGACCGTGCCGCGGATGCACAGTCCCGACGAGAACACCGGAAAGCCCCGCTGCTCGAGCTGGACGGCGTCTCGGACACAGCCGTCGATCACCAGGCCCGCGATGCCGCGTGCGATCGCCGCGACCGCCATGACCTCGCCCCAATAACCGAAGTCACGCTCCGGCCCGACGCTTGCCACGATCACGTCACCGGGCGCGCACTCGTAGATGGCACGGTGCAGCCAGAGGTTGTCGCCACCGGGGCCCGAGACCGGGTAGGCCCGCCCCGCGACCGACATGCCGGGTCGGACCGGGCCGATGTATCCGGGCAATGCCCCAGCCCGGCCCGCCGCCTCGTGCAGGGTTGCGGACGGGAATCGCGCGGCCTCCTTCAGCAGGGCGTCCGGAATCGGATCAGGCATCGCCGAAGGCCTCCTTCAGACGCGGGAACACTTCCAGAGCGTTGGTTTCGTAGATGTGCTCGCGGTCCTTATCGGTAAGGAAGTCGATGCGATCGATCGTGTACTTGAAGTCCTCGAACGACCGGCCCGTTCGGGGATCGATCGCTCCCCCACTGCCCGGCCGCTCCGTGCCGAACAGGGTGCGATCGGTCCCGACCGTCTTGAACAGGAGCTCGAGCGACTCCGCAGCGTGAACGTCGGTGTCGAAGTACAGCTGACGCAACGCATCGTCGAAAGAAGTCAGATCAGCCGGCGCATCGGGCAGCGGCAGGCCGGCCGTCCCCGCCTTCTCCAGCTCGACGAAGTACTCTTTGATGTGCTTCTTCTTCGTGGCGAGGTCGAGCCACCAGTGCGCACGCCATCGGCCGATCTGGTACGGAATCGCACCGCCACCGTGGCTGACCATTACCTTCAGATCGGGAAAACGATCGAATACCTCCGAATGCACGAGCGAGGTCACCGCGAGGCTCTCCTCGCTGGAGAAGTGCTCGTCGTAGGTCTCCCGGCCCCGGCAACCAGCGCTGTGGATATGCGCGGGAACCTTCAGCTCCACCAGCTTGTCCCACAGCGGGTACCAGTAGGGGTCGGAAAGGCGTGGGGACCGCCCGCCTCCCTCGTCCGGGTCCGGATTGAGCAGGACTCCGACGAAACCCAGCTCACCCACGGCTCGATCGAGCTCATCGAACACGATCTCGATCGGCTCTCCGCTGACCTGCGGGAGCCCGGCGACACCACGCAGCCGCGTGGGGTGCTGGGACACGGCCCGGTGGATGAGGTCGTTCTGGAGTCCGATCCACAGTGCGACGTCCTCGGCAACGGGGTGCGAGTGCATGAGCACGAACGGCCTGGGCGAGATGAGCTGCACGTCGGTGCCGACCTGGTCCATCAGCTTCACGCCCTTGGCCGCGCAGGCTGTGAGCTCGTCGTCGTCGACGTAGCGGTCGATGTACCACTGCTTGGAGTGCTGACCGTTGGAGGCTTGAAGCACGGTTCGGATCCCGAATACGGACGCCGGTGTGATGAGGTGGCCGTGGGCATCGATGATCATCGGTTATCTCTGCTCTCTTCTTTCCGTCATCGCCAGATCAGGAAGGCCAGACCGATTCCGGTACCGGCCGGCGTGCGGCGAACCGGGATGTAGTCGTCCTGGACGAGGGTGAGGTGGTTGACGGCGGCGCCGGTCATGATCCAGTTGAGGATCTCGGAGTTACCCGAGGTCAGGGAGTAGTGCGGCACAGTGCGCAACGCCTGCTCGTCCTTGTCCCGCAGGCCGTCGATAATCGCGCGATCCAGCCCCTCGTCGACGACGAAGTGGGTGAGACCGCCGGACGCGACGACACCGACACGCAGTTGCGCCGGCATGGCCTCGACCGCCCTCTTGATCTGCAGACCGATGTCGTAACAGCGCGACGGACGCGGAACGTTGGGCGGGAAGTAGGTGTTCAGCATGACCGGCACGAGCGGTACCGCGACGTCTCGCACGAGCCGGTCGATGACGAATCCGTAGGCATGACCGAACCCTGCCCGGTGCGGATCGAGTACGTCGGAGGCGACCGCAACGTCCACGCCCTGCTCGATCAGCCCACCGATCACCGCGTCGGCGACATCCTGCCGCACGGGGTACGTGTGCACAGCGTCCATGAGATAGCCCCGGTTCGCCTGGCGGTACCAGCCGGGCAGGTTCGGGTTGACCTCGTTCTTCGGATGCGTCACGACCTCCGGGCCGTTGAACACCGCGATGGCCGGCATATGGGCCTTGCTGAAGAGTTCCTCCTGGTCGTCACCGATGACGATCAGGGCGTCCAGCTCAGCCTCCGTGACGGCCGCGGCGAGCCGGTCGAGCGATTCCTGTGCCTGTTGCGCCTGCTTCTCGAAGTTTCCGGGCGCCGCCTCGGCGGCGTACCGACCGGCGGACTCGGTCAGCAGCTCGTCGTAGGTGATGACCCGCCCATCCCGCAGATGGAGCTCGGTCTTGCGCAAGTCGTCTTGCGCTCGTTCCGCCCACATCGCGGCATCTATCGCCAGCAGTGGGCTGTGCGACGTGCCGATTCCGAGCACGATCTCGGCCATGGCTTACTCCATCTCCTGGGTTGATCAAGCGTCGAGTACCAAGCGCGGCGACTTGCTGCCCGAACAGCAGACGAAGATGACGTCGTTCGCTGCCTTCTCGGACTCGGTCAGGACGAGGTCACGGTGATCCGGGATCCCCTCGAGCACGCCGGTCTCGCACGTACCGCAAATCCCCTCGGTGCACGAGAAGGGGACCTCGACCCCCGCGTCCTGCATCGTTTCCAGGATCGTTTGCCCGGGCCGCACCTCCAGAACGAGGTCGGACCGGCTCAGAACGATCTCGAATCCACCAGTCGTGTCCGCCTCGACGTCGCTGGTGAAGTACTCGACATGCACCGACTTCGCGTCGAGGTGGGACGTGGCGTTCTCGAACGCGGCGAGCATCGGCGCCGGTCCACAGCAGTAGACATGTGTACCGGGCCCCGCGCTGCGAACGATCGCGTCGATGTCCAGAACCCCGCCGTCCTCGGCGTCGACGTGGAGCGTGATCTCACCGCAGCTCCCGGTGGCCAGGCCCTCCAGCTCCCGGCCGAACGCGATCAGGGAGCGCTCGCGGACCGCGTAGTAGAGGTGCCACTTGCGCTGTAGTTCTTCCAGCCGGTGCGCCATGGCCAGCATCGGCGTGATCCCGATGCCGCCGGCGACGAGGATCGAGGTCTGTGCGGACTCGTCCAGCTCGAAGTTGTTCGACGGCTCGGAAACCTCGACCAGCATGCCCGGCCGGAGGTTGTCGTGGATCCACGACGACCCGCCCCGGCTGCCCGGGGTGCGGTGGACGCCAAGGATGTAGCGCCGACGGTCCGATGGGGAACCGGCCAGGGAGTAGCTACGCATCAGCCCGTTCGGTAGCGCGAGATCCACGTGGGAGCCCGCGTCGAACGGCAGGAGCTCGCCTCGATCAGGATCGACCAACTCGTAGGACAGGATGCCGTGCGCCTCGAAGCGGACAGCGTCAACTCGTAACCTTCGAGTGTTCGTCGCGGCAGTCATGTCCGTCCACACCCACTTTCGTTCATAGTCACTTCATGGCCCTCGCGGGCCGACCGAAGCAGTGCCGTGGATACCCGCACGGTCTCCTTCGCGAATGCGCCGTCATGGCATGCCGGACGGCCCAGCCGCACGTCGCCGAAGAGTTCGTCGAGGACGTCTCCGCGGCCTGCCCACACGCCCAGCGGTACGCGCACCGGCTGCGCGCCTACGGCGCCGTACACCACGACGCCTTCCGGCGTCGGCCGAAGGTCGGCTTCGGCGCAGGTGACCACGAGCTCACCGAAGTGCGGGTGCCGAGCCGGCTGCTGTACCCGGCGGTGCCCGTAGGCGTACTGGCGCCGTCTGGCCGACTGTTCCTCCGCTGTCGACAGTCCCGCCAGCCGGCGCCGTGCGACGCCGTGCGACGCGGCCTTGGTGCTACCGCCCTCGCCCACCCAGCCGTACAACTCGTCGGTGTCGAACTGGTCGTAGCCGCTGTACACGAGTGAGCCCGCGATACCGCCGTCGAACTCGATGAGCGCCGCGCAGGAGCCGGCGGCGCCCCGCCTGGGATCGAGCCGGCTGGCGATGGCCCGCACCGACCGCACGGGGGCATCGACGATCGTGCGCAGGCAGTCCACCTGGTGCGGGACCTGGTTGAACCAGATCCCGCCGCCGCGCTGCTCGTCCAGTTCCGCGGCCAGGCGCGGCCGATAGAGAAAGTCGGTGAAGGTCCAGCAGCCGATCATCCCCAGCGCGCCGTATCGTCCGGACCTCACAGCATCAGCGATCCACGAGATCGCCGGGTCGAAGCCGTGGGTGTGCCCGACGACCAGGGTCACGCCCGCGGATGCCGCCGCGCGGATCATGTCGTCGCAATCGGCGAGTGTCAGCGCCATCGGCTTCTCGACGATCACGTGCCGGCCCGTCGCGGCGGCGGCAACGGTCTGGTCGCGATGAAATCGGTGCGGAGAGGCAATGTAGACGGCCTCGATATCGGATAGCTTCCACAGGTCGGCGATGTCGGCGACGGCCGGTAGAGCCTCATTGGTCTCGAAGGACGAGCGCAGCTCCGCCGCCGGGTCGACGGCCGCGACCAACCGGAAGCCTGGGTGGGCCTTGATCACAGGGACCATCGCGCCGCCGGCCAGCCCCAGGCCGACGACCGCGATTCCGATCGGCCGGCTCATCGGCCGACCTGTGCCCCGGCCAGGCCGGGGGTCAGTTCGCCGCCGAAGGCGTCCACGAACTCGTCGAAGTTGTCGATCGAGGTCACCCTGCTGATGGCCCGGACGCGGAAGAGTTCGTCTCCGCGGCGGATGATCTCGGGCTCCTCGCCCCCCGCGAGCTTGTCCGCCATGTTGAGCAGAAACCTACGCGCCGCGACGACCGCGCGATCCGAGCTGACGAGGTGCTCGTGCGTACGGTCGGCGATGCCGGGGTTGCCGGCCAGCGCCCTCGAGTTCTCGGCGAGCGCGCGGTCCTGGTCGTGGACGCCCCAGATCCCGGTGAAGTTCTGGGTTCGCTGCATCTCGCGGTCGACGAGGTAGTCGTTCTCCTTCGTGGCCAGCGGCACGAAAGTATCGATGATGTAGTCGTCGGGGCAGACGAAGGCGCCCTTGATCATCCGTGGCGGGAAGAGGGCGCCGCTTCCGTAGTAGTCCCGATGCTCGCTCTCGGGAATGGGCCCGTCGACGTGGTAGCCGAAGGTGAACACCGTGGTCAGGTTGTCGTCGATCGGAACCCATGCGCGACCGCCACCCTGGGTGAACTCGCCGGGCGCCCGCGGAATGAGGCTGAACATCGGGGCGATGAACTGTGTGACCCGCCACTGGTACGTGCCGTCGTCCAGGGATCGCCGGGCGCCGTACACCAGACCGTATTCGGTCTCCCGGAGTTCGATGTAGGGAGCGGCGTCGGCGGACATCTGGGATCCGGCGGCCTTCTGCCGCGAGTTCCCGCGGTCGAAGTCGCGGTGCAGCCAGCTGATATGCGACGAATCGATCTCGCCTTCCAGCCCCTGCGACCAGTTCGTACGCTGCAACCAGCGCGCGGCGTAGACCTGTTCACCGGGCAGGTTCGCGTACTCCATCCCCGGCAGTGGCGGGCGCTTGTCCGCCGGACCCATATAGATCCACACCACCCCGGCCCGCTCTTCTGTGGGGTAGGCCGTGATGCCGACGCGGGAGCGGATATCGGGCGCACCGACCTCGACGTTGGGTGTCTCGAGGCAGTTGCCGTCCACGTCGAACTTCCAGCCGTGGTATGCGCAGCGGAGTCCGCATTCCTCGTTCCGGCCGAAGAACAGCGGCGCCAGCCGGTGCGAGCAGTACGCGGAGACGATGCCGACCTTGCCGCTGGAATCGCGGAACGCTACCAGGTGCTCACCGAGGATCTTCAAGCGAACCGGTGGGCCGTCCGGCTCGCTCAGTTCCGCCGACGTCACTGCGGGCAGCCAGAACCGCCGGAACAGCTCACCCATCGCGGAGCCCGGTCCAACCCGTGACAATGATTCATTCGCCGAAGCGCGCAGCATCTTCCTTGCCTCCTGACCAGTGCCGTTGCCTACTCAGGCGCCGAACTTCCCGGGGACTTCGTTGCGGGGATCCTGTCGAAGGATCAGGTCCCAGAGCTCCTGCCCGGTCGGATGCTCCTGTTCCTCGAGGATGTGGCCCAGCAGCCCGGCGCAGCGGCCGATCAGGGCGAGTCCCCGGGCCATATGGGTGGGCAGATCCATGCTCAGGACCATCGCGCCGACCGCGCCCGCAGTGTTCACGACCAGCCGCCTGCTGTAGACGGAGTCGGTTGCCGCCTCGAGAGCGAGCAGCAGCCGCCACCACAGGCCGAAATACCCATTGCGTTCACTGACCGCCCGCAGTGCGGGGATGCGGGGATCCCCATGGACGTGGATGTTGTGGCCGAGCCCGTACATCGGACGTCGCTGCTCCCGCCGCTTGCGGGCGAAGGCCAGTGCGGCCTGTGCGATCTGCTCCTCGCTGGACTCGTCGGTCAATCCCCCGGCCGCGTCCTGCAGCATCTCGGCCGCGTTCTGCATGGCGCCGAGGAATACGCTCCCGGCGCCCAGCAACCCGGCCGCGACCGCTGCTTGCGGCGCCTCGGGCGCTCCCATGTACGTCAGCCGGGCGGCGGTCGCGCTGGGCGTGAGCCCATGGTCGGTGACGGTCACGAGAATGGTGTTGATCATTTCCTTCTCGTTGCCGACCGGCATCCGGCCGAGTGTGACGAGAAGGATCATATCGACGAAGTCGATCTGTCCGATCAGCTCATGGGCCAGATCGTGTCCGCGTACTGTGATGCGGTCGACCGTCGTGGTCCCGATCTCGGTGGAAATCATGCGGCGACCTCCTCGCCCTCTCCGCGGACCAGCACCACGTCCAGGACGGTGACGCCTTGTCCGTCCGGATGGACTCGCACCGGGTTCATTTCGAGCTCCTGAATATCGTGATCGGCGACCACCAGGTCGGAGATCGCGATCAGCAGGTCGACGAGCGCCTCCACATCGGCGCGGGCTCCGCCGCGCAGACCGTCGAGGATCGCCGAGCATCTGGTTTCGCCGACCATCCGCAACGCCGACTCTCGGGTCAGCGGAAGCAGGCGCCGGGAGATGTCAGCGAACAGCTCCACGTAGATCCCGCCGAGCCCGAAGGTCACAACCGGGCCGAAGGTGGGGTCCTGCGTGACACCGATCAGGACGTCCACACCGTCGTCGGCGACCGCCTCCACGAGGACGCCTTCGACGACCGCGGACGGTGCGGCTTCGGCGACGGCGGTGATGATCGACTTGTAGCCCTGCGCGACCGCGTCCTGGGTCAGCCCGACGACAACGCCGCCGACGTCCGACTTGTGTGTGATCTGAGCGCTGACCACCTTGAGGACCACGGATCCGCCGAGGTCACGCGCGATATCGGCGGCTTCCTCGGGCGTGCGGGCCAGCCGTCCCCTGGGAACCGTGATGCCGTGTGCGGCAAGAAGTTCCTTACCCCGCACCTCGGTCGAGGTGCGGGCGTGCTTGCGGGGGCCCGGTCCGATCGGGCGCCACCCCTCGGCCGGACGTGAACCGGGCCAGTCCGCCCAGCGCCGCACCGCCGCGATCCCTCGCTCGATGCTGCCGATCGGGGTCATCCCCCCAGCGACCAGTTCGCGAAATCCGGGGCCCAGCCGATCACTCATCCAGATCGGGACGATCGGGGTTCGCGTCTGCTGTTGCGTCTCGACGATTGCTGCCGCGATACCGCCGGTGAGCTGGTCGTAATCACACGGGAACGGGTACACGACCACGCCGACGTTCGAGTCCTCGGCCGTCGCGAGCAGGCTCGCCGCGCCGATCTCGGGCCGGGTGAGAATGTCGGAGGTGGCATCGACCGGATTTTTGATCGCCGCGTACTCGGGCAGCGCGTCACCAAGCGCCGCCAGCGTCTGCTCGCCGAAGACGGCCAGATCCAGACCGGCGGCGCCGACGGCGTCCGCGGTCATCGCGCAGCCACCGCCGGAGAAGCCGTACACCGCCACCGATCCGGTGCCGGTCGGCCTGCGGCGAGCGAAGAGCGATGCGGTGTCGATCAGCTGGTCGATGTCGTCGACTTCGACGACCCCGGCCTGCTTCAGCGCTGCCCGGTTGACCTCGACCGCGCCCGACAAGGAGCCCGTGTGCGACGCGACCGCGCGTGCACCGTACTCGCTTCGTCCGACCTTGAGTGCGATGACGGGCTTGTTCCGCTCGGCCGCGTACATCACCGCGTCCATGAAGTCCGGCCCGTTCTTGATCCCCTCCATCGCGGTCGCGATCGTCGTGAGGTCGTCGGCGTCCGCCATGTACCGGATGAAGTCCGCGACAGTCAGATCGACCTCGTTACCCGTGGAGGCCCACAGTCCCACGCCGACGCCACGTTCCATGCCCTGCAGGAAGCAGCGGCCGATTCCGCCGCCCTGTGTCGCGAGCCCGATTGCCCCGGGATGTTGGTCGACCTGGAAGGACGGGGAGAACATCATGCCCAGGGGCTTGTTCAGATTGCACAGTCCGGGCGAGTTCGGCCCATATATCCGCATACCGCTGTCGCGGCCGATGGCGAGCATCTCGCGTTCGGCGGCCTTTCCCGCGGCTCCCATCTCGCCGAAGCCGGAGGTGAACACGATCGCGAACTTGACGCGCGCCTCGGCACACTCGCGCAGGACACCGAGGGTGGCGGCAGCCGGTACGACGAGCATCGCGACATCGATCTCTCCGGGGACGTCCGCGATCGAGCCGAAGGTTGTCCGACCGGCGATCTCCGGCTTCGACTTGCTGATCAGGTGGGTGTCGCCGTCGAACTTCGAGTGGACCAAGACGTTCTCCACGCTTCGAGCGCCCAGGCTGCCCGGGCGGTCGGAGGCTCCGATGATCGCAATGCTCCCGGGGTCCACCAGTGCCTTCAGATCGACTGTCACGCTGACTCCTCCATCACGTGCCATGCACGATATTTCGATTAATCTTACGAAATACTGTTTTTCTGTCAACCGCTAGCAGCGCGGCCTCCGGGTCACGCACGAGCAGCGCGCCGACCGCCGGGGCATCGACGGCCAATTGTCCAAACACGCAGCCACAGGCGGCGTTTCCGGCCCATGTCACGGTCCGGCAGTGCACACAGCCCTCGACAGTTGTAGACCCCTCGAGAAGTGGGCTTTTCCAACGCGCCAAGAGGATCACTCCTTCCACAGTTTCGCTGTTAAACACGAAGGGTCGCTGATGATAGGCCGCGCACGGGACACGCCTCGCGGCAACGCGCTCACGGAGTCCCAGCGGCGCCCGGCGCCGGCCCGTTCCGCCCAGGCCTCAGCGGGCCTTGAAGACGGGCGGGCGCTTCTCCGCGAAGGCCCGCCCGGCCTCGGCGAAGTCGTCGGTCAGATCGAGCCGTGACAACTGCATCTGCTCGTCGAGCTGCGTCGCGATCGGCACCCACTGCTTGCGGGTGACGCGGACCGCGTCCCGGGTCGCCAGCGGCGGTGCGGCCAGCACCTGCTCCGCGAGGGCCTCGGCGACCTCGAGGTGCTCACCGTCCGCGGCCAGGCGATTGGCCAGGCCGAGCCGGTGCAGCTCCGCACCCTCGATTCGCCGGCCGGTGATGAGCATCTCGGAGGCGAGTTTGCCCGGCATGAAGGTCTTGATCTTCGCCCACGTGCGAGATCCCGACATGCCGATCGTCGTCTCGGTGATCGCCATGCGGGTGCTCTCCGCGACGACGAGCAGGTCGCATTCGGCGGCCAGGTGCGCACCGCCGCCCAGGGCGTATCCGTGCACGGCGGCGATGACCGGCTTGTAGTTGGCCGTCCTGCCCAACCAGCCCTCACCACCGGTCCCCCGCAGGTGCTGCGCACCACCCACGTGCCCTTGGCGCATCGCTTCGAGCGCGTGCTTGCGCCGGGCCTGATCGTCCATGCCGAACCCGAGTGAGCTGTGCTCTTTCACGTCGATGCCCGCACAGAAGGACCGTCCGGCTCCGTGGATGATCAGTACCCAGAGTTCGTCGTCCAGGTCGAACTCGAGCAGAGCGTTGCGCACCTCGGATTCCATGGTGTCGGTCAGCGCGTTGTGATGCTCGGGACGATTGAGCTTCAGATACGCCAGACGGCCCTTGGACGTGAATTCGATTGTCTCGTATATGGTCATGAGAGTTGCAGCCCAGCCTTCTCGTCGGTCTTCATTGGTTGTCCGCCGCGCTTGTCGCGCCGGCGACGGTCGACCTCGGCAAGGCGCCCAGGGTCGACAGCACCGTTCGTGCTCGCCCGCCGCGGGGTTCATGCCCCGCTGCCGGGAAGTCCGTCATCCGCAGAGTCGAACCGCTGCCGATTCCGCGATATCTCTACGCACGCGAAACCGCGAGAGACCGCGGCCCGCGCACTGTTTCAACCGGCCAGTGGCACGACGGTCCGGCGCATCCGGCCGAATTCACGCGCGAAGCCGGCCGCGTAGAGGCCGACGACGGAGCCGTCTCGCATGGCCTTCGCCAGGAATGTGTGCGCCGCGGGGTCCGAGTGCTCGAAAACCAGTTCGGCGTCCCTGTGAGTTCCGACGCCTTGGATCTTGAGCCCATACTGGTCGGTCCAGAAGTAGTCGGAGGCCGCGAACGGTGCGCGGTGCGCGTGCGGAAGCAGGATGTTCCGGCTGATGTGCCGGGCCTGATCGAGAGCGTTGAGCCACTGCTCGTTTCGCACGAGCGTGCCATCGGCGAGCCGGAACCGCGCCACGTCTCCGGCGGCCATGACGTCCGGGTCGGAGGTGGTCAGGGTTTCGTCGCAGACAACCCCGTCCGCAACGGCGAGTCCGGACCCGTCCAGCCAGCCGACGACCGGGGAGGCGCCGATGCCGGCGACCACGACGTCGGAGACCAGGACCTCGCCGGTACTCAGGACGACCCGCCACGCTTGCCGATCCGCTGCGGGCGGCACGATGTCGGCCGCGCTCACACCCGTGAGGACGCGAACGTCCTGCGCGCGATGCAGTGTTTCCGACAGGCCGCCGAGGTGAGCGCCGAGCGATCGCAGCATCAGTGTCGGGCCCGCTTCGATCAGCGTCACGTCGAGCCCGAGAGACCGGCTGGTAGCTGCGATCTCACACCCGATCAATCCGCCGCCGATCACGGTGACACTGCGCGAGTTCGCCAGGCGATCACGCAGATCGACGGCGTCGTCGATCGTCCGGAGAACCGGCGGCTGCCGCTGCGCATCGATTCCCGGCACGCATCGAGCGGTCGCCCCGGTGGCGATCACCGCACGGTCGTAGGTGAGCACGTCATCCCCGGTCACGATCTCGTGATCCGCTGGACGCAGGCAGACCGCACGACCGGTCTCGAACACGATGTCCTGCGCGGCGAGTTGTGCCTGCGAGGCGAAGGTGATCGCGCTCTGGTCGACCTCTCCCCTGATGAAGCCCTTCGACAGGGGCGGGCGATCGTAGGCGAGATGGGTTTCCTCGCTCAGCAGAACGATGCGACCGCCGTACCCCTCCGCGCGCAGACCTTCGGCCGTCCGCAGGCCGGCCATGCCTGCGCCTACGATGACGACCGTGCTGATGTCCTGATTCGGCATCGTATTCCTCGTATTACTGTCGGGCGAGCGTGAGGACTTCCTCGCGCGTGTACTCGAATCCCGGGAGCACTACTGCTCCTCCAGGCGCAGCGCCGTGACCGGACAGAATGCGACGGCGTCTTCGATGTCCGATCGTTCTTCCTCCGGCACGACACCGTCGTTGAGCACCTCGATCTTCCCGTTGTCGTCGAGATCCAAGATGCTGCTGCCCAGACACGCGGCCGCACCGATGCAGCGCGCCTTATCCGCGACCAACTTCGCGCTCATACGCTGTAAATCCCTTCTCGTCCATCCGCCATCGGCCGGGTACCGCGTCTGCGCGGACTCGGCCGAACCGAGGCCGCCCATTGCCCTTATCCGTTCGATCCGAGGGCTGGCGCGCCGAACTCGTCGAGGTCCGTGACACGCGCGTCCACCCGGAAGAACCTGATCGAGTCCCGGTCCATGAAGGACTCCTCGTCGGCGACGACGGCACGCTGGAATTCAGGATCGCTCGATGCCCTCGTAAAGGCCTCGTAGTCCTCGACCGTGTTGAACGAGGCAATCGTGATGACGTCGCAGTCGGGCAGCGACCCGTCGTCCCCGTCCAACTTCTGGATCTCGGTGCCCGGAATGACGTAGTTGCGCGTGTAGTCGGCCAGCCACTTGTACTTGTGGCCGGCAATCAGCCGGGCGTGGTGGTTCTCGTAGTGTTCGATGAATTCTTCGCGTGTGGTGCCGGGTTTGCGCCGGATGAGGGCGACGATCCGTACCGCGGGGGCGATCTGTGTCGACATGTCGGGTATCTCCTTCTGTTTCTGCCGCCCGGTTCAGAGGCTCAGGCCGCCGTCGACCGGAATAGCCACGCCCGTAACGTAAGACGACGCGTCGCCGGCGAGAAAGACCGCGACTGTGGCGATTTCGTCGGCGGCGCCGCGACGACGCAGAGCGGTGCCGGTGGCGATCCGGTTCAGGCTCTCTTCGCTGACGTGCTCCACCAGCAACGGGGTCTCGATGGGGCCGGGCAGGATGGCATTGACCCGAATGTGATGGACACCGAGTTCGGCCGCGGCGCTTCGAGTGAAGCCCACGACGCCGGCCTTGGACGCCGCATAGGCGCTCATCTCCGGGTGAGCGTGGATGGCCGCGACCGATGCGGTGTTGATAACCGAGCCGCCGCCCGCGTTCTTCATCAGCGGCACGGCAAGTTTCGTCGCAGCGATGACCGCGCGCAGATTCACCGTCCACATGAGGTCCATCTGCTCCACCGACATCCGGTCGAGTTCGATGTGCCGCTGATCCGTCGGTCCCGCCGTACCCGCATTGTTGAACAGCACATCAACCTTGCCGAAGCCCTTGTTCACCGCCGCGAACAGGGCCTCGAGGTCCTCGATCTTGGAGACGTCCGCGCGGAACGGAATCACCTTCTCGCCCAGCTCGTCGGCGATCGCCTTCTCGGACCCGTTGTAATCGACGGCGTAGACGCGTGCTCCGGCCTCGGCGAATCTGCGCACGCTGGCCGCGCCCATTCCCGAGCCACCGCCCGTGACGATGGCGACCTTGTCCTGCAAGGGGGAAGTCGTCGTGCTCATACCATCTCTCTCTCACGCAACTCGGAGGTACATGACACGAGCCAATAACCCCGATATTTCGAATTACACGTCGACTCGTGGAAAACAGGCCTCGTAGGAGAGGCCCACACAGAACTAGAGGCGCCCGGCGACCGCGAACCTCAGCGTCGTCGGAGCTTGCTGGAACGGCGCACCGTAGAACTCGGACTCCGCGATATCGAAGTCGTCCCAGAACTCCAGGATTCCGTTGAGCAACTCTTCCTGCTCGATGGTCGAGATCATTCGTCCCACGCACGAATGACGCCCGTTACCGAAGGAGAACGACGGGCGCGCGCGCTCCGCCAGGACGTCTAGTTCTCGTGGCCGCTCATAGACGGCCGGGTCGTTGTTCGCAGCGAAGACCCCGAGGAATACCGGCACGTACGCGTCGACATGAACGCCGTGGAACTCGAGATCCCGCTCCGAGTAGCGGCTGCTCGTCTGCACGGCCGGGTTGTATCGATACAGCTCGGGCACAGCGATCGGGACCGCTTCCGGGCGCTGCTGCAGCCGCCTCCACTGGTCCTTGTTCTTAGCGAGGGCGACCAGGTTGCACGCCATCTGTGCACGCGTGCTGTCCACGCTGGCGATGATCAGCGTCATCAGGATGCGGACCGTATGGTTCCGCGTGATCGTTCCCTCACGCTCCGCTTGCAACAGCGCCGAGGTGACATCCGCCCCCGGGGTGCTCAGCTTGCGGTCGATGAGGTCCTCGAGCCACGTCAGCGTCTCCAGGACCGCACCTTCCACGGTGTCGTGGACGGTGGGGTCGTACGACGGGAACTTGAGGATGTCGCCGGACATCCGCGAGATGAACGGCGCGTATTCCGGATCGGCGCCGACGAGCTGCGTGAACACCACCGACGGCAGCTCGGCTCCGAGCTCATTGGCGAAATCGACTGTACCGCTGGAGTTGTCGCGGAGCCACTGATCCACGGACGCACGGATGTCAGAACGGAATTTCTCGACGTTCTCAGCGATGAACCACGGCTGAAACGCCCGGCGCATCTGCCGGTGCTCAGACCCTTCGGTCGAGGTGGTCATGCCGGCCAGGGCATCGTAGACCGGGCCCTCACTGAAGCCGATCGCCGCCATCTTGGCCTCGGTCGAATTCCGCAGGTCCTTCGAGCGGAAGGCCTCGGCAACCAGTGGATAACTCAAGATCTCGAGCCCACGGGAGCTGCGGGCGAGACCGTCGGGGTAGAGGTTCCAGTCGATCGACCCCGGTAGCTCGTCGAAGTGCTCGGGATTCATGATGTCGAGCTCTGGCAAGTCTTCGAGTCGCATGACACTCCTAAATCACGGTATTTCGTGATATTAAACGACAAGTCGCGATGTGACAATAGCCACTTTGCGGCCCGGGCCATCCGGACCCGTCGTTACCGCGGCCCGCGTCCGGGCGCGTCACGGTTCACGAACGAGCGCACGTCCGAACGCTGCCATTGCTCCCAGTCCACGCCGAGCTCGCGGCGGACGATCCGCCAGCTGCCGTCACGCAACTCGAAGTCGTCCAGGTACCGCCCACCGGTCCACAAGACCTCCTCGCAGCCATGGGTATGACCGCTCCACGGCCCGTCGCCCGGGGTCTGCGCGGCAATGCGATGGAAGGCGAGCAGATAGCTCACCGCGCGAGCCTCATGCCCCCGGACGTCGACCGTCTGATTGACGACGAAGTGCTCAGTCAGCACGCACCCACGCAGGAATCGAAATCCGCGCGCGACGAAATCGTCGATGCTGCCCTCGAATTGCCCGAGCACACATCGGGCGTCGGGATGGAACACAGCACGAAAGGCCGCTTCGTCCTGGCGGTCGGCCGCCCGGCAATAGTTCTGGATCTGCTCCTGGATGGCCACCCTGGCGACGAGCCGATCCAGCTCATGTTGGCCGGCGAACGTCGTCACTGCCACGCCTCGTTCCACGGCCGCAGGTCCATCCGATGCGTCCATGCCGAGCGGGGCTGGACGGTCAGCTGCCAGTAGGCCTCGGCGATCGCGTCGATACTGATCATGCTGTCCGGCCCGCGTGCAGCCTCCGCGTCAGGAAAAGCCCGCCGCATCCGCTCTCCCCCGATCGGCCCATCGGGAACAACCGTCGCCACATGGACCCCTTGGGAACTGAATTCGTGCGCGAGCGCTTGCGTGACCGCCATGAGCCCGAACTTCGCAACGGCGTAGGCCGTCTGTTTCGGACGAGCGACCTCGCTGGACTTGCTACCTGTCAGCAGGATGACGCCCCCACGGCCCGCCATCCTGCGCGCGGCCTCACGCCCCACGACCAAGCCTCCGAGGCAGTTGATCCGCCACACCGACTCGACAAAATCGGCATCCATATCCAGGATGCTCTTCTTCGACTGGGCGCCGCCGGCGTTGTAGACGGCGACGCCGAGCCTTCCGAGGCTGTCGACGCGGTTCACACACTCGAGCAGGCTCGCCTCCGACGAGGCGTCGGCCACGACCGCGGTCGCCACTGCGCCATCGGCTTCGATCCGCTCGACAACCCCCTGCAGCTTCTCCTGCGTGCGGCCCGTCACCACAACGTGAAGCCCTTCCCGGGCGAACCTTCGGGCGAGCGCACCCCCTGTGCCCTCTACGGCACCCACTCCGACGATCCATGCAACTGTTCCCGGCGGCGGGGCGCCGCCCGCTGCCGGCCAACGATCCATCGCCATATCGCTGGTGCCGCTCAATCCAATCACCTCTCGCCTTGATCCCACGAACCAGCTCATCACCGGGCCGGCCCTTACTGCTCGCTCGTTACGGCGGCAACGAGCGCCGTCAGTCGCGTCCGCCCAGCACGAGGTCCGCCGCCTTCGCGCCGATCAGGAGCGCCGGAGCGTTCGTGTTGCCCGAGGGCAGGGTCGGCATGACCGACGCGTCGGCCACCCGCATTCCCTTCATGCCGCGCACACGGAGTTCGGCGTCGACCACGACTTCAGCGTCGTCCAGGCTGCCCATCCGGGCGGTGCCCGCCCAGTGCGCACAGTTCTGAATCTTGTCCGCCAGGAAGGCACGCCAATCGTCGTCGGTCTGCACCTCGGTCCCGGGATAGTCCTCGTCCTTGACGATCGAGCTCATCGGGCCGCCGTCGGTGAAGATCCGACGGACCTGCCGACAGGATTCGATGGTGTCGGTGACGTCCTGCCGAACAGAGAGGTACTGCAGGTCGATGATCGGCAGCACGTCGGGGTCGGTCGACGTCACAGTGACGGTTCCACGGGCCCGTGGGTGCAACAACGACAGCAGCGCCGAAACAACGGACGCCTTGGATAGCTGCACGTTCTGCTTGCCCGTACTCCCGTCGGGCCGAAGCGCGAGCGACAACGGAGCGAACATGACCTGATAGTCCGGCCGGCCACGGGTCGCACCGTCGAGACGGCCGAAGAGCACAGCGTTGGCCAGCGGCGCGACCGCTGGCCCTCGGCGATGCGCGACGAACTGGTATGCACCACGCACCATGCCGAGTGGCGTCGCCTCCTGGTTGAGCGTCCGCTGCGTCACCTGGTACTGGAGACGAATACTGGTGTGCTCCTGAAGGTTTCGCCCCACACCGGGAACGTCGGCGACCAGCGGCACGCCGAGCGACCGCACTGCCTCGGGCGCACCGATCCCCGACCGGAGAAGCAGTGCGGGTGTGCCGACAGCCCCGGCCGAGACGATCACCTCCCGCTTGACGTGGGCGCGTTCAACCACCCCGCGCCTGCGGTACTCGATGCCAGTGGCGCGATCACCCTCGGTGATCACCTTCAGTACGGTGGCGTTCTTGAGGATCGTCAGATTCTTGTTCCGCCGCGCGGCGGGGTGAAGGAAGGCGCGCGCGCTGGTCTGCCGCAGTCCGTTGCGCTGCGAGAGCTGCGACCACGCGACGCCGAGCGATTCGTCCGCGTTGTAATCGTCGTTGTACGGGTAGCCCGTCTGTTGCGCACCCGCGACGAATTTCGCGGCCACGGCATGGTCGAGTCGAACCCGGGAAACGTACTGGGGGCCGTTCGTTCCGCGCAGCGGCCCATGGAAGTCCGGACTCGTCTCGATCTCACGCATGAGCGGGAGCAGCGCCTCGTAGTCCCAGCCGTCAGCGCCGAGCTTGGCCCATTCGTCGAAGTCGTCGCGATGTCCGCGAACCCACAACATCGCGTTGACGGCGCTGCCGCCACCCAAGACCTTGCCGGACGCCCACAGATCGCGCCGGCCGTTGCGGGTAAGGTCCGGCTCGGTCTGGTACATCCAATAGTTCTTCTTGGGCATCTTCATCATGCCCACGGGAAGCAGTACCTGCGGCTGGATGTCGCTACCGCCGGCGTCGATCGCAAGAACGCGGTGCCCCTTGTCCGAAAGCTTTGCGCCCAGAACGGCTCCAGCGGACCCCAATCCCACGACGATGTAGTCGAACGTCGACTCCGACACGTAGACACCTCTTTCAGGAGCAGCAGCAGCCAGCCGCATCGTTCGCCGCTCGACTTGATCTAATCCCGCGACCGGTAAGCGGTCGAACGGGCGTTGGGCTCCCTGGCAATCTACCTCAAACTACGACCCATCGCTATAGGCATCGAAATTTCGTACAGATGGTACTGCGGAGTCGCTGGCGGATGGACCCCGAGGCGCCCGGCGGAGACCGCCTCCACAAAGAACAACTCCGCACCCTCCGCCCAACCGACGACGCCGGATGACCGGCTAACTCGCGCAGCCGGGCCATCGCCCGATAACAGCCATCATCGCTGGCCTCGGACAGGCCATCGATAGGAGCGGCGTGGCAGATACATTCCGCCGCAACCAGTTTCGATGGCATCGATGCCAAGCCACCGCTATCGATGATCGAGCGCATATGCCTCGCCGAACGCACGGGTGGAGCGGAACATCAACGCCGAACCGGCGCCAGATGTCACGAAGTCAGTTTGCGCTCGAGCAACTCGAGCGTCTGCCCACTCAGGCCCAGCCCGTCCTTCAGATACCCGTCCATGCCGCCGAACTGTCGTGCCGCCTGATCGAATCCGGCCTGCAGGGCTTCCGGGAAGACACCCATCGCGATGCGCACGCCTTCACCGTTCACGGTGCCGTACTTGTCCGCGGCCGCGCGCGCCGCCGCGTCGATCGATGCAGCAGAATATCGGTTGGTCAGCAGGTAGTCGCTCATGATGTCCTTCTGCGAGGCACCCGCCACCGTCAGCAACAACGCCGATGCCCAACCCGTGCGGTCCTTACCCGCCGTGCAATGCACCACGACCGGGCCGTCGGCCTCGGCGATACCGGTGAGCAGCGCGGCGAACTCGCGGCGCTGGCTCTCGTCCGCGACAAAGTCCCGGTTCGCGGCGATCAATATCGCTCGTGCCGAATCGGGAGTGATCGCGGTCAGGTCGACCGTAGCCGCCGAGGAGCCATCACCGAGAATGTCGACCCTCACGTATTTCGCACCCGAGGGAACCGTGTCCGGCTTGGCCGCGACCTCCTTGGTCGTTCTGAGGTCGTACACCGCACGGATGCCGAGCGCGCTCAGCGTAGCGAGATCGGAGGCGTTGGGAGACAACGCGTTCGAGCGGTAAACAACACCGAGCCGGACACGCCTACCGCTGCCGGTCTGGTAACCGCCCGCCGGGCCGGCGAGGTCACGAAAGTTGTCGACCGAACTGAGTCTCGGCGTCGACGCGACAACCATCCTCGACGCCGAGGTAGCCGTAACGCCGACGAGGTGACTCCTGGCATCGGCCGACGAGCACGCAGCACCGAACGCCAGGGGCAGCACCGCCAACGCCGCAATCACACGCTTTCTGCACAACACGGCGCTACTTCGCCTCCTCGGTCACAGACCAGTTTTCGGTCCTGTTTTTTCGACGCGAGTCGTCGTACGACGGCGTCGAGCGTGCAGTCGGTGGCGCCGTGGTCCAGCAGGTAACCGCGGAGTCTGCCCGGCCATTGCTCGATCACGGCGAGTGCCGCTTCGAGTGCTTCTGCCCTCGCGTCGAACAGGTACGCCGGCACAGGTTGACGTGGTTGGAAGCCGCGTGCCCTGAACCGGCGCAGGACCTGGCGTGCGCTGGAGCCGGACTGCATGTAGTCGGCGACGACAGCTTGCCGCTCGACGCCCGCAACGAGAAGCAGCAGCGCGACGGCGACGCCGGTCCGATCTTTGCCTAGGCTGCAGTGGACCAGCGTCGGGCCGTCGGCCCTGGCTACCAACTCCACGACTCTGACGAATCCGCGGCCGCCGCGCGTGGCCAGGTCGGCGTACAGGGCGGGCAAGTTGCCGGCCAGCGACTCCGGTGCGGCTCGGTCCATCAGCGCCACCCGGTGGTAGCTGCCGCCGTGCTCCCAGGCGACCCTCGCGCCGAACTCGTGTTCCGAGCGCAGGTCGACGACTGTTGCCCAGGTCATCGCCTGCGCGTCGGCTGGCAGGTCGGAACGGTCGAAAGGGGCGTCACTGCGAAAGACCTGATCGCAACGCGTCCGGCCCCCACCCTCGAGCGGCAGGCCGCCGAGGTCACGGAAGTTGACGAGCCCGATGCGTTCGATTCGTTCCTGATTCACGGCTACTCGCCGTCCAGGATCGAAACGGTTCCAGAACTGCCGTCGACCCGGACACGGACGCCAGATGGGATCCGTCGCGTCCCGTCGGTGGTGTTGATCACGCAGGGGACTCCGAGCTCGCGAGCGACGATAGCGCCGTGGCTCATTGCGCTCCCGATGTCGATGACGACTGCCGCAGCAGACAGGAAGAGGCTCGACCAGCTCGGATCCGTTGTGTGGCAGACCAGGACATCGCCGTCCTCGAGCTCAGCGGCGTCCGCCTGATCTTGGATCACCCGAGCCGTGGCCTCGACGACGCCCGGGCTGACTCCGGTCCCTTCGATCAATGTGGCGCCGCTCGCGGCCGGCGCAGTCACGGCGACTGGTTCGGGTACACCGGAGAAGGCATCCGGAAGTGTGATCGTCAGGTTGTGCGTGTACCGATCGCGACGCAATGCGACAAGTTCACGGAAGTCGCTGCTAGCCGGGCGAGCGAGCTCCTCCATAGTGAGGAAGAAAACATCTCCGGGTTCTGCAACAACGCCGTCGTCGGCGAGATCGTGGCCGAGTCGACGTGCCGCGGCACGGCCGGCATCGGTGGTACGTAGGAGCACCGCTCGTCCCACTTCACGCAGCGGCAGATACGCACGCGCAAGGCGAAGAACGAGTGCCAGGCCAGCCCGGCGTGACCAAGGCGTTGCCGCCATCAACTCCTGCTCGGCGACCTTGCGGGAGGCGATCTGCTCGCGCTCGCGCTCGCGCGGATCACGGTCTTCCGCCATATCGCGGTACCGCTCGACCAAGGCGATGACGGGCGCCGGATCCTCCCGCCACGAGAGGCTCGAAATCACACCTTCGGCCGGGCCGTGGAATCCGTGCGCTCGGATAAGCTCGTCCAGGCTGAGCCGTCCGCGAGACGCATCCCAGATATCCGACATCATCCGGGTCTCTTCGAAGGATCCCATGCCCGTCATCAGCGACAGCTCCGCCCCGGGCAGTCCGGCATCCGCCGCGGCGGCGACTACCTGCTCGTAGAACCCGGACGCGAGCATCGACGCGCCGATATGAGGACGGGTTGTCCGCACCAGCATCGCCTCGGCCTCGAGCAACACCTCGCGCGCCTCGCCGCTCTCTACGCGCGTCAGGCAACCGCGCCACCACTCGTCGATGCCCGCACGCAGACGACGAATATCTCGCATAAATCGAATCGCCGCCACCGGCGCCTTCACAGCCACGATGGGATACCGGCGACGAACCGGCTTGCTCGAGACTCCCGGGCGCACTGTGCCGAAGAACTGTTGCTCAATCGCATCGCCGCTCATGCCCGGCATCCGGTCCGCGACATAGCGCCACTGATCGAGGTTCGTAGCCGGACGCCCGAAGAACATCGCGTTGAACCAGCCACCGGGATCCTCAGGTACGGCCTCTTGACCGCGCGGGAGCGCCCCTAGATCTACCCATGTGCCACGTGTGCCGGTCTCGATTGCGTTCTTATAGAACGTCCAATTAAGAGGAGTGCTGACACCGGGGAGCCCTTCCCTGCTATTGATCGTCGTCCACAACGCAGGCGGTGAGTACGACAGATGCGTTGGATCCGACAGACGCGTCGCATCGGACGGCCGCAAAGTGGTCATAATTGCTCCAATTCCTAATTTAATATCGCTGACACACAAATGGGCTAGCGCAATCTCCGGCGAGGTTCCGTCCGGTTATTAGCCTCGCGTCGAATTCTTTCTCCATGCGGCGATTAGTTCACCTTTTGTCCGTGTTGACCGTACTGAGCACGGCCTTAAAATGCTCGAGATACCGAGATGCCGGACATTATCGTCTCGCTGACCGACGGCATCTCCGCAATGTTGCTGTAATTTTTCTTGCCAGGCCCCCGCTGGCTCGGCAAATCCTCAGTCCAGCTGACGCAGGACGCCGTACGTTGCCAGACCGGCAACATCGCGACCGTCCGAGGTTTTCATGAGAACGAAGTCGTCGAAGGCGGACAAGACTTTGCCTGTCTGCCGCCACCCCATCGGCACCCAGAATCCAGCCGGACGCTCGACGATTTCGAGCTTCAACTCACCGGAGGGCAGTTGCACGGTCACGTCGTTGAACAGCCCGGCGCCATTGAACGCCCAGCTGAAGGTGACGTTCTCCTGGTTGCCGTCCGTTTGCACTACCCCGAGATCGAGCTGGGGATCGACGTTGCCCTTCATCTTTACCAGGGTGAGGAAGCAGTCCTCGAGGTCGACCATGAGGTACTGGTACTCGGTCCATTGCGCCGACTCGCTACGGTAACCCCACGAGCGATCGCGAAGCCCTACGCCATCGAACTTGCGAGTGTCGCCTTTGAGTGTCACGGAGCCACGCGCGGTCAGCGGCTGCTCGTAATGGTGCAGCGGCGTTTCCGGGGTCAACGTGGGCTGACCTCCGGTCTTGTGATAGTCAACCGGCTGGTACATTGGCGAGAACGCAACGTCCAGGCTCAGCTGTGGATGGTCGACGGTCAAGTGACCACCAAGGTCGAGTGTGATCGACTCACTGTCATACACACCGGTCGGATTCTGTTCTATGACCTCAAAGGAACGGTCGCCAACAGTCGCTGAGACACGAGTCCGGCCCGGGGTATCCGGATCCGGAGAACTCATGTGATGCGTCATCACGTAAACCTCGGCTGCAGGGTCCCACCAGCAGAAGAGGGCGTAATCGCGCCAGGTCATTCCATTCAAGTCGTGTGGTTTTTCGTCATTGTGAATAGGTGTCGCGAGTAGACCCCAGGTTTCCATTGCCCGAGTCATCATGATGTTCTCTCCAATCTCCAGCACTCCAACGAGAAGTACGTGGCAAATCCTAAAAATTTACGGCTCGTACAAAAAAATCTACAACTTCGCCGTTTCGAGGTGTCTGGCAGATTTAGCACGATGTCCGACGTTCGCCATTGAGGAAACCCGGGACACGCTGCCACTCAAATGCGAACGCCGTTGCAGCGTTCGATGAAATAGCGGCCGCGGTCTCCGGCCAGTCGCAGCGCAAACTGGATAGCCTTGAACATAATGGCAGGGTAACGCGTCAGTTGTTGTCGACCGTCCGCACGCACATAGCCGAACAACTGCTGTCCGACGGACGCCGCCGAAATACCGGGAGTGAGACCGGCGAGTACCCCGCACTCATCCATATGAACGAGCAACCGGGTGGGGAATCACACCGGGAAATGCCTCCGCGACATTTTCCGACGTCCACGCGACTTTCGGGTCGCAATCCTGATGGTCGACCCGATTTGCCATCACGCTCGTCACCGGCTTCGCGCCTGGTCGTCGTTGCGCCGGGTACGTAGCAGTTCCAGCAGATCCCCCGGGCGGCCGGCCTCCTCATGCGCCAGAGAAGCCAGTGCGGCAAGATCAGGATCATCCTTTGTGGACGGTTCAACGGCATCAAGCGCACCTTCGTACACGGTCCCGGTGAAACCGTCCACGGTCACGGTACGGCCGGCCAGTAGGACCAGCGTCTCCTCGCCACAACCCACTACGCAGGGAACGCCCATCTCCCGGCAGACGACAGCGGCGTGCGAGGTCGCCCCTCCGAGTTCCGTCACCACC
This sequence comes from Nocardia citri, assembly GCF_054065835.1. Taxonomy (NCBI): domain Bacteria; kingdom Bacillati; phylum Actinomycetota; class Actinomycetes; order Mycobacteriales; family Nocardiaceae; genus Nocardia; species Nocardia citri. The sequence continues at coordinate 351,268 of NZ_JBSUQM010000003.1, read as the reverse complement.
GCACGCGAAACCGCCATCGCGCCGACATCCTCCGGATCCGTGGTCGGCCGCACCAGGACGATGTCGGTCCCGTCCCCACAATCCTCCGCCTCCTGCGGGTCGGTGACGACGATGCCCGTCGCTACGCCAGGGCAAGCGGGTTTCCCGGTCGCGAGGACCGGGGCCCGGGCGAGGACCTCCCTGTGGACACGTGGTAGCAGCATCGCCTGCACATGTTCAGCGGTCACCCGATCCAGTACCTCAGTGGCCGTGATCAGTCCTTCGCGGTACAACGCGACCGCGTGCCGCACCGCCGCCTCAGGCGAGCGCTTGGCCGATCGGGTCTGAAGCAGCCACAGCGTTCCGCCTTCCACGGTGAACTCGATGTCCTGCACGTCGTGTGCGTGCTTCTCCAGCCGGGCTGCCGCCGCCATCAAGGCACGGTGCGCTTCCGGCATGCTCCGGGCGAGCTCATCGAGCGGCAGGGCGTCCGACCGTCCCGAGACGACGTCCTCGCCCTGCCCGCGCGGCAACCATTCGCCATAGGGTTCCGAGCTGCCGGTGAGCGGATTGCGGGTGAACAGCACGCCGGTTCCAGAACGCTCATCGAGATTGCCGAAAACCATCGCCTGCACAGTGACGGCGGTCCCCAGGTCGTCCGGAATACCGTGATCACGCCGGTAGCCGATCGCCCGCTTCGACTGCCAGGAATTGAACACAGCGACAATGGCCAGCCTCAACTGCTCCCACGGATCATCCGGAGCCGACCGGCCGACAATCTTCGTGAACTGCTCGAGGAAACGACGCCTGATGTCGGCCGCGAAAATCGGGTCGCCGACAACTTCTGCGAGAGCGTATTCCGCCCCGTTGGTCATGCCGAGGTTCAGCACGGTGTCCATCATTCCCGGCATACTGGTGGCCGCACCCGATCGTACCGACACCAGCAGGGGCCGATCACCCCCACCGAAACGTCTCCCGGTGGCACGCTCCAATTCTTCGAGCGCACCCGGAATCTGGGACCATACGTCGCCCGGGATCTGCCCTGCGCCGTCGTCGGCCCGGTAGAATCTCCGGCATACGTCGGTTGTCAACGCAAAGGCCGGCGGCACCGGAATACCGAGCGCGCGCATCCGCTCGATACTCCACGCCTTGCCACCCAGCTTCTCGCTGCCCATCCCGGTTGTGCCGTCGAGTTGCAGCACCGACGGCTCGCCAACAACAGTCATTACGCCCGCCCCGCAGCCGCTTCTTCAATCCGGGACAAACCTGCGGTTCCTATCAGATCCTCATGCAACTCGAACCACACCGTGTGGTAGCTGTCGACCAAGGGGTGAGCCACCCAACCGTGATCGCCTGCCTTGATGCGATCCAGCGCCGCCGCAAACCGGCGCGGATAATGACCGAGCCTCGGCACGATGCCGACGATGCGATCCAGCAGCCGGACAAACCGATCATGCAATTCACTGAGCCGCGCGACGATCTCGCGGTCGTATTCCGGGTCGGAGTGATCATTTGGCATCGAACCGTCCTTCATTTGCCAATCCGTCATCAACTGCTTTAACTCGGAGTTGAAAGCGTCGAACTCCCGGTACGCGTCGCCCAGCGCAACCTGATCCAGAGTGGCGCGCTCTTTGGCGATTCGACGTTCAAGTTCCCCCTTGCCGTCCTTGGTGATCTTGAAGTGGCCGTTCACTTCCGCGCAGTGGCCGGCATCTTGCAGCTCCGTCAACATCCGGGCGACATACGCCTCCTCGAGACCCGTCGCCGACGCAACGTGCGCGGCGGCGACGCGGCCCTTCAGCCGAAGTGCTTGCAGTACCTTGATCTTCACGCTCATACCGGCGTCTCCACATGTCTCGACTTGCCGCGGTACATTACGGGATTTCGTCATAGTGGTCAACGTCACACCAGCCGCGTTCGGGCAATCGGTCTCAGCCTCGAGCTGCGCACGAGCGGGTGATCGTCCGGCGCGCGAAAGTGCTTTCCACGTACGGCACAAGGCTCGTCGCGCTCGCACCGATTCGTACACGTCGTTCCATCACCACCTGAGCCATGACGCCTCGCCTCGCGCGCACCCTTGCGCAACTCTACGAAATAATGGTTAAATTGCCGAGATATCGAGGTCTCGGTGTCATTCGATCTGGATCTCATCGACGGGCGATCCGCGTGTCGATCAAACCCCGTCACCAGCCACCAACCAGTTGAACGGAGTGTCGGGTCCGGAGGCGATGTCGCGTGAGGAGTTGCTCGCGTTGGTTGCCCGCCCAAACGTCTGCCCGAAACAACCGGACCTCGGCGCCCAGACAATGCGAGCGAAAACCGCTATCACACAGCAGGATCGCCGTTGACAACGCCGCGCACCGATTGCCCGGGCGCATCGGCCGATGGTATACGGTTGAACACGGGCGGTCGCTTCGCGGCGAACGCTGTCAGCGCCCCGTGGAAGTCCAGTTCCCCCGTGAGAATCAGCTGTCCTTGGCGTTCACGTGCCAACGCCGAATCCAGATGACCGAGCGTGGAAGCATCGACGGCGCGCTTCGTCTGGACAAAGGCCTCGAGCGAACCATCGCGGAGGGTGGCGACAATCGCGTCGAACTCGGCGGCGAAGGTTTCGGCACTGTACGCCGCGGCGATGAGTCCATGCCGCTGCGCCTCGAGGGCTGAATCCTGAATTCTATAGGTATATCTACAATTAACTTCAATCGCCACTGTCGAAGGGGCCGACGAAAGGTGCGGCTGGTCATCCCGGTGTCCGCGTCCCGACGCGTCGACGATTGCCGGGACTGACAGCGTCCCTTGGCCCAGTCGGGCTGATCGGCCAGGCGCACCAGCGCCTTCGCGACCTCCCGGAGCTCGCCTGGGCAAGCACACCAGCCCTGATCTGGCGGGCAGGCGATATCATGGCTGATGCCTGCCGTGCACAGAAAGTAGTCGATGGCCGAGAGCGCCGAACTCGGGTTCACCTCGCGGGCACAGATCCGGCCTGGGTAGTCGAGCACAAGCGCGACGAAAACACCTGACGGAACCGGCAGCTGTCGCTAACTCGTGAAGGACACCAGAGAATTACCGGACGACATAGCCACCATCGATCGGCAGCGACACTCCGGTAGCGAATGATGCCTCCGACGAGCACAGCCACAGCGCGGCGGCGGCGATCTCGTGCGGATGGCCGATCCGGCCCATGGGATGACCGGCGATGACCGGTTCCATCAGCTCGGGGCTCAATTCCCGGTTTATCGGTGTCTCGATCACCCCGGGACATATCGCATTGATCCGAATTCCCTTCTGGGCGTAGTCCAGTGCCGCAGCCTTCGTCAGGCCGATGACTCCATGTTTGGACGCGGAGTAACCCGCCATGTCATAAACGCCCACCAGACCCGCGCCGGAGGAGATATTGACGATCGCTCCGCCCCCTTGTGCGACCATGGCCGCCAGTTGATAACGGAGACTCAGATAGACACCTCTCAAGTTGATCGCGATGACCCGGTCGAACCCGGCGACTATGGATTCAGCCATAGGAGCGGGTTCGGGGTCGACGATCCCGGCGCTGTTCACGGCTGCGTCTATACGGCCGTAGTCCGCGACGCATGAGGCCACGGCAGCCGCGACATCCTCTTCACAGCTGACGTCGCATCGCACGAACGAGGCTACGCCACCGGCCTCGGCGATCTGGTCAACCGTGATCCGGCCGCCGTCGGCATCGATGTCCGCTACCTTCACCGAGGCGCCCGCCGCGGCGAACGCAACAGCGCAGGCTCGGCCGAGCCCGGATGCTGCCCCGGTCACGAAAGCGGCAGTGTCGGCAAATGACTTTTCGATGGACATACAGACTCCTTCTCCGGCCACAGCCGGTCACATTGCCGAGTACGCTGATCGCACTTGAGCCAACATCACGCCGTAGCAGCGGACATCACCCTCGAGCCTCTGGCTTGGGAGAATCTCCAACCTGAGCCCCGGCGGGTAGATCCTCGGAGCGACGCCGCCGACCGGTATCGGTGAATCCCACGCCGGGCGTCACCACTTACCCGAACCGCCAAATCTCCGGGCGCTCCGAATCGTCGAACACGTTCAGCCGCCCGATTTGCCGCCGGCGTTCTTGGAGGCGCCAACAAGCGCGTCAGAAGACACGGTCCCCGCCGTGAACCCGCTGCCCTAGCCTCCTTGCGGAGCCCGGGTCAACGATGCGACTTTGCGGGCGTGCGGCGCTGGAGCGATCGTCGCCGAAATCGGATCGGAGACACCATGAATCGTTCGCATCGCGCCACGATCAAGCGAACAGCCGTCGCGGCACCGGCCACTTCATTGTGCGACGGATGCAGGACTGCAGGTTCTGACACCGGCGATGTCCTGCCAGGAGAACGCCTCGACTCGAATCCCACCGCTGCGACCTACCCGCGTCCGACCGAGAGCCCTGTCTATCGGCGCATCCGGGCTCCAATCCCGACACTCCGACATCTCATTCGGTTCACGGAGAGGAAAACAGACACATGCTGTCCAGCTTGAACACCAAGATCGCCATCGTGACCGCCGGGGGCACCGGCATCGGCGGCGCCACCGCCCGGCGCCTCAGCGACGCGGGGGCGAAGGTGGTCGTCGTCGACATCAATGCCGACGCGGCCGCCAAAACCGTCGGCGACCTGCCCGGCGAAGGGGTCGCGGTGGTCGCCGATGCGACTACCCCCGAAGGCGTCGAGAACTACATCCAGGTCGCCCTGGACCGATTCGGGCGGATCGACCTGGCCCACCTCAACGTCGGTGTGGGGAACAGTCCCGGCTTCACCGGTGACATCGATGTGGCCGACTACGACCGAGTGCTCGGTATCTCGCTCCGCGGCAACTTTCTCGGCCTGCGTGCGGTGGTTCGCCAGTTCATCACGCAGGGTGGCGGTGGTGCGATCGTACTCACCTCGTCGCTCGCCGGGGTAAACGGCGGCGTCGGTGCCGCGCCATATACGGCTGCTAAGCACGGTGTGGTCGGACTCGCCAAGACCGCCGCGGCCGAGTACGGCCGGCAAGGAATCAGGGTCAACGCCCTCTGCCCGGGTTTCGTCGACACTCAGCTACTGCGCGACGACCTCGACTTCGACGGTGGTGGCGCGGAACGCCGCAAGGGGATCGAGGCGCGGGTACCGCTGGGCCGCCTCGCGCGGCCCGAGGAAGTCGCAGCGGTCGCGGCGTGGTTGTTGAGCGACGACGCCAGCTACGTGTCGGGGACGACGATCGTGGTCGACGGTGCACTGACCAGTGCCGTCTGACCGGCGATTCGCGGCGTGACGGTATGAAGCCCAGCGCCCGGTGGGATCCGTGTCACATGGCCCCACCGGGCGCATTTGGGTGCCCTGCGTGCGCAGATCGTCAGTGGTGGTGACGGGTTCGATGGGGCCGTCACGGCGTTCAGGTGTGCAGGTGCGGTCTTCGGCCACAGCGGTACTGACCGCGACGATGGCGTCGAAGGCTAGAACTTGGTCTGGAACGGTGTACCGGCGGCGCGGCCGGTCGACCTCGACGACCCACACTCACGTGCCAGCTCGGTTGCCGTACGAGCCGCTCGAGCCGGGCAAGTGGCCAAGAACAGAGGCAGGACCTCTGGCCGCGGCCCCGATGGATGACAACGCTGGTTCCGGTGAATACAGCCGAGCACCTCCCGAGGAAAGCCGCCTGATCCCGAACCAGACACGAGTCGGTCCGTCCACGGCGCCCGGCCCGGGAGATGGTCGTCTCACCTCCTCACTGTCAGCTCACCAAGCCGAATTCCAGGGCAGCCAGCCGAAGCGCCAGATACTTCGAATAGGTACGCGACATGGCCATGTTTCCGCCGTGAGTCCACAGGCCGGGGTATCCGGAGTCACTCCAGAGCGAACCGATTTCGCCCCGCTCCTGGTCGATCCCCCAGATCGGCTTGCACCGGTCGGCCACTTCGTCGCCGAGCAGTTCCCGGATGCCGTCCCGCATGTTGCGGTACCCGGTCGCCAATACGACGAGGTCGGCTTCGATTTCGGTGCCATCGCCCATAACCACCGCACCGGGCTCGAATCCGACGACATCTCCCGAGACCAGGGCTACCTTCTTCTCGATGAGCAGTCGCGAGGCGCCCTGATCGAAGTAGAAGCCGCCAGCCTTGGTAATACCACGCCCCGGCCCCTCATTGTTGAGCTTGAATCCCACCGAGCGCAGCCCGTCGAGCAACTCCTTGTCCAGGGTCGCGATGTGCGCGGCCAGGCCGGGGCTCATCCGGACCGACAGCGGGAACGGAATCGATGCGCCCCACAGGTCGGCGTCCTCGACATTCTCACCGGGCCCATAGCCGTCGTTGAGCAGCGGTAGCCCCTCGGACGTGCTCATTACCCAGGTGCTGCTGCGCTGCACCATTGTCGTGTCGGCACCCTGTTCGTAGAGGTCCTGGACGATGTCGTGGCCGCTGTTCCCGGCACCGACGACGATTGCCTTCCGGCCCGCGAACCTCGCCCCGCCCGGGAACTCGGCCGAATGATAGATCTCACCCGCGAAGCGATCCCGGCCGCGAAGTTCGGGGATGAACGGCGCGTTCTGCATGCCGGTCGCCATCACCAGATGCCGGGGATGCAGCGTACGAGTCTGTCCGTCGCCGCGGACGAGCTCGACCGTCCAGTGTTTCCGCTCCGTATCGTAGGCCGCGGCGGTGATCTGGGTGCTGAGCCACACCGGGATGTCGAGGTGGTTCGCATACGACTCGAGCCAGTCGGCGATCTTGTCCTTCGGGGAAAGGATCGGCCAGGTATCGGGGAACGGCAGGTACGGCAGTTGGTTGTTCCAGTAGGTGTCATGCAACTGCAGGTTGCTGTAGCGATTGCGCCAACTGTTGCCGAGCTGGTCGGTCCGGTCGACAACGAGGGAACGGATTCCGAGCCGCTGCAAACGCGCCGAGAGGGTCAGTCCCGCCTGGCCTGCGCCGACGATCACAATCGGCGGCTCCGTATCAGCGAACTCCGCCGAGATGGTGCGGCCATGTGCCCACGGAACGCGGCCCGGCTCGGCGTTCGTGTAGTGCGCCTCGTGCAGCGACCGCCAGTTCGTCAGCGACTCCTCGTGCCCTTTCAGTTCCCGCACTGCGGTGAGCAGAGTCCAGGCCCTCCATGCCCCGTCGTCACGCACCAGCCGGACCACCCCGCGACCCACGGCGACCGGCGAATCGAACTCGAAGATCGACTCGATGGTCGGGTTGCCGTTGTCGCTGCGGCCCGTCTTCGGTGTGGCGCCCGCAGGCAGTCGGAAACCGGTCAGATGGCGCGCCGCCGGCCACTCGGAGATCCCACTCGCAATGGCGTCGCGCCCGTTGAAGGTGCGCAGATCCCAGGTGAACGACAGCAGATCGCGCCACCACCCATTGCCGGTGAACAGCGCGGTCACGTCGGCGGTAGCACCGGAACCGAGTGCGTACTGTACGGTGCCCAGCCAGCCCGAGACCACCGCCGCAAGCTGTTCTGTCGTGGCGTCGTCCGGGTCCAGGCACGAATCGACCCTTGTGCCAAGCTCGGAAAGACCCGAATTCGCGGTCATTGTGATCTCCTCGATCGATACTTCGGAATGTTCTGCGACCGGCACCGGCCGTGCTACGGTCGCTCGGCGCGGCAGGCGCGGCGCAGCGCATCAGTGCTGCGCAGCCCAACCCGGACACCTACCTCGGTGTCCGCGCCGAAGCTGAGGAACGAATGGAATGCGCCCGGTACCGCCTGCAACTCCACGGGCACCCCGGCGCTGGACAGGCGCAGCGCGTATTGGGCGGTCTCCTCCAGGAACAGGTCCAGCTCACCCACTACGAGGTAGGCAGGCGGGAGTCCACTCAGGTCGGCGCACCGGGCAGCGACCGCGTACTCAGCCGCCTGAGCGGCGCCCGGCTGCCCGCCCAGGTAGCTGCGCCAGCTGTAGCTGTTCGACTTCCGGGTCCAGACCAGCGCACCAGCCCAGGACGGGAGATCCGAGCGCACACAGGTTCGGTCGTCCAGCATCGGATAGGTCAGGTGCTGGAACACGATCGGATACTCGCCCCGATCGCGCGCCAGTTGACACAGGCAGGCGGCCAGGCCGCCACCCGCGCTTTCGCCTTTGACCACGATCCGGGCCGGATCGACGCCGAGAGCGGTGGCGTTCTGGCTGACCCAGGCGAGCACGGTGTAGCAGTCATCGAGTGCCGCAGGGAAGCGATTTTCCGGCGCCAGCCGGTAATCCACAGCAATCACCACGCAGTCGAGATCGGCCGCGATCCTCCGGTTATCTGGGTCGACGATGGCTGCGCTACCCATGACCAGCCCGCCGCCGTGGATTTGGATGACGGCCGCCCGCGCGGTACCGATGCCGGCCGGGGTGTGCACCACCACCGGGACCTCCGCCGCGGCGTTTGCGGCCCGCGCGACGCGGGCGCTCGTCGTCACCGCGAGCTGATCGGGCCGCCGGACCCGGCTACGCGACAGCGCGAGCCGCGAATCGGCGAGCGACTCGTCGTCCAGGTCGAACTCGGGGATGAGCGCGAGCACCGGCGCCAGCTCCGGGTCGACGTACGGGGAGCCGGGAACGGCAGTGTTACGCAAGGATTCCCCCGTCCACCGTGAGTTCGGCCGCGGTCACAAAACTCGCCGCGTCCGAGAGCAGGAACGCCACGGCAGCGGCGACCTCATCCGGCGTGCCCATCCTGCCGAGCGGTGTCTGCGCGGTGAGCAACGCATTCGTCTCCGGCGGGTTGTTCGCGAGGATGGGGGTCTCGATAATGCCGGGGAATACGCAGTTGACCCGGATACCCCGATCCGCCAAGTCGCAGGCCGCCGCTCGGCTCATGCCGCGCAACGCCCATTTGACCGCGGTGTAGGCCAGCCGTCCGCGCGCGCCCCGCAGGCCCGCCCCCGAAGAGATGTTGACCACCGAGCCTTGGGCGCCGCCCCGGACCGTATCGGCGAAGGCCCGCATGCCCAAGAACGGCCCGAGCTGATCGACCCGGTAGTGCAGGTCGAACATCTGCTGTGTGGTCTCGGTCAGGGTTTCGGGGATGTAGACGGCCGCGTTGTTGACCAGGCCGGTGACCGTGCCGAAGCTGTCCAGCGCCGCTTTCATCACGGTGTCCCAGCCGTCCTCTTCGGCGACGTCGTGCTGCACGAACCGGGCGGCCGGTCCGAGTTCCGCGGCGACCACGCTCCCGTTCGGATCGATATCGGTGAGGATCGCCGACCCGCCGGAGCGGACCACCCGCTCGGCGATCGTGGCACCGATCCCTTGCGCGGCGCCGGTCACCACGACGACCGCACCGGTCAGATCGATCGCGCCCACACCGGCGAGCGGTCGAATCATGTTGCTGCTCACTGGAACTCCATTCCGGGGAAGCCACCCGCGACCACTGCCGAACAATGCTCGACGAAGGAGTTGAATCCGCCCGCGTAGGGAATCAGGTAGCGCTCGCCGTCCTGGCCGACCTGCACCATGTAGCTCGCCGCCTGGCGTCGCAACAGCGGCTCGGCGATCTCGTTGGCATGCCGGGTCCACTCGGCTTGCGCCGCTTCGCTCGGCTCCGCCCGCGTGTGTCCGCGATCGGTCATGTGCGCGATCAGATCGCCCACCAGATCCAGGTGCTGGGTGTTGGCGAGGAACATATTGGCCAGTACCGACGGACTACCCGGACCGGTGACCATGAACAAGTTCGGAAAGCCCGTGGTCATCAGACCGAGATAAGTGGCGGGCCCGTTCACCCAGTGATCGGTCGGCCCGCGCCCTTCGTGATTCACGATGTTCGCTGCGTCGAGCGCACCGGTGAACGCGTCGAACCCCAGTGCGAAAATGATCAGGTCGAACTCGTACTCGACAGCGGTGGTCTCGATGCCGCGCGGCGTGATCCGGGTGATCGGCTCCCGGGACACGTCCACCAGCACGACGTTGTCGCGGTTATAGGTCTCGTAGTACCCGGAGCTCACGCAGACCCGGCGGGTCCCGATCGGATAGCTGGTCGGGGTCAGCGTCGCGGCCGTGTCCGGGTTCGCGACGATCTCCCTGATCTTGCCTCGTACGAAATCCCCCACTACGGTGCTGGATTCGAGGTCGACCGACTGGTCGGAGAAGGCGAAATTGATGGTCGCGCCGCCCTCGTCCCATCGCTCTTGGACGAGGCGCTGCTGTTCCTGCGGTGAGTATTCCGCGGCGGGCCCGGCCGGCGGCCGCGCCCGGATCCCGGCCGCCTGCCGGTACAGCGCGTCGCGAAACGCGTCGAAGTTCTCGAAGACCTGCGCCGCTTGTTCGGGGCCGGATGGGCGATTCCGGGACGGCACGGTGTAGGCGGGGGTGCGCTGGAACACGTGCAGACTCCCTACCCGCGGCGCGATCTCGGTGATCACCTGCACCCCGGAGGAACCGGTCCCGATGACAGCAACCCGTTTGCCGTCGAAGTCGACCCGATCGTGTGGCCAGTCCCCGGTCCGCACCCATCTGCCGCGGAAGCTTTCCAGTCCCGCGAACGGCGGATCGTGTGGCTTCGACAACTGTCCCGTCGCCATGACCAGGAACCTCGCGGTCACCCGGCGTGAACCGTTCACCTCGACGGTGTACCGGTGCCGCTCGTCGTCCCAGCGCGCAGCCGTCACCCGGGAATCGAATCGGAAGAGTTTCCGTACGTCGAGATAGTCGGCCACGTGATCGAGGTAGGCGAGAATCTCGGACTGGGTCGCGTAGCGCTCGCTCCACACCCATGATTTGACGAGGTCCCGGTCGAACAGAAAGTTGTATACCTGGCTTTCGACATCGACTCGGGCTCCTGGGTACCGGTTGTGGTACCACACCCCGCCGAACCCGGAAGCCGCCTCCAAGCCGAGGACGCGCAGTCCCTGGCTCGCGAGCCGGTGCGCGCCGTAAATTCCTCCCATTCCCGCGCCTACGACGACCACGTCGTAGTCACAACCGTCTACCTGAAGATTGGGTTCCACCATCGTATTGCCGATTCCTCACGTCACCTGTCCGGATTCCCGGTCCCGGCTGTTGGGTGAGTGCGACGGTAGGAACCGGTAGTGACGCACACAACAGTCGCTGGTCGGGCCGATTGGGGATCTCCACAGAACTGAGCTGAGCGAACGCGGGCCAGCCGGGTCCGGGCCGGCGCACTGCCCGCGTACCCGGACGCGATCACGCGGAGGTGAACCGCTCCCAGGCAGTCGCGCCGGCGGTGGCCGCGCCGTCCACCACCATCGCCGAGCCCGAGACGAAGCTGGCCTCGTTGCTGAGCAGCCAGGAGATCGCCGCGGCGATCTCGGCGGGTTGTGCCCAACGGCCCAGTGGCACAGTGCTTTCCATCTCGGCACGCCGTTCGGCGCCCCGGCCGTCCGCATCGAGCAGGTCCAGCAACGCCGTGGTCTCCACGAAACCGGGAACGATCGCGTTGATCCGGATGCCCTGTGGGCCGTACTCCCGGGCAGCACTGCGAACGAGACCGATGATGCCGTGCTTGGAGGCGGTGTAGATGGTCGAGCCGGGAGTGCCCCCGATGCCGTTGATCGACGACGTCATTACTATCGACCCGCCGCCCCCCTGATCGAGGAAGCACTTCAACACCCCGCGCAACCCGAGGTAGGCGCCGCGCAGATTGATACCCATGACCTTGTCGAAATCGTCAATCTCGCTGTCGGCGAGGAAGTTTGGCTTGTTGCCGATGCCGACGTTGAGATGGGCGAGATCGATCCGGCCGAACGCCTCTACCGTCCGAGCCAGATAGGCCTCGACGCCCTCCGGTGTAGAGGCGTCGCCCACGATGGCGATCGCCGAATCCCCGAGGGAGTCGGCGAACGACTTCAACCGCGCCTCATCGATGTCGACGATAGCGACCTGTGCCCCTTCCTTGACGAGCCGCTGCGCGACAGCGGCGCCGATACCCTGTGCACCGGCCGTGACAAGTGCGGCCTTTCCCTGCAAACCATCGAGTGGCATGTGCTCCTCCTCGAGCTAGTAGTGCCGTCGCGGTCCGAGTCGATGTCTCCACGGACCATCCGCGACGTCGGGACGTTATCCGGCACCGATGTGACCGGGAACACCCTTGCCCGGCAGGATCGGAAACTTCTCCAACAGCTCGGGGTCCGTACATCCCCATCGGCGGCCACGGCGGTTAGTGTCCGGTCGCCCGCGTACCCGGAGGAGATGAGGTCGCTCATGCCATCCAGCCGTCCTGTCGCAGTCGTTACCGGAGCCGCACATGGAATCGGTCGCGCGATCGCGTTGACCCTCGGCCGATCCGGCTTTTCCGTCGGGGTACTCGACCTCGACGAAGACGGCGCGAAGGCGACCGCCGAGGAGCTGTCCAGCTCGGGCGCGGGCGCGGTCGGGCTCCACTGCGACGTGCGCGCGGCCGAGTCGGTGCAGTCCGCGATCGCGGCGGTTCGGTCGGCCTTCGGCCGGCTCGACGCCGCCGTGAACAACGCCGGACTCGGGACCAAAGCGGTCGATCTCGCCGACCTCACCGAGGCGGACTGGGATCTTGTCCTCGACGTCGACCTGCGCGGGGTCTATCTGTCGATGAAATACGAGTTGCCGCTCATGCTGGAGACCCTGGAGGGGATCGGCTCGATCGTGAACATCGCGTCCGCCGTCGGCCTAGCCGGGGCCGCCGACAATTCGCCCGCGTACGTCGCCGCGAAACACGGCGTTGTCGGACTCACCAAATCCGCGGCGCTGCAGTACGCCACTCGGGGAATCAGAGTCAACGCGGTGTGCCCAGGAGTCATCGAAACCCCCGGACTGCAGCGCCGTCTGGCGCGTACCGGCGAGGAGGACCGGCGACAGCTGCGGGACAAGCAGGCCCTGCAACGCATGGGTGACCCCGACGAGGTCGCCGCAGCGGTGGCATGGCTGTGCGGTCGTACGGCCACCTTCGTCACCGGCACCGCGATTCCGGTCGACGGCGGCTGGACCGCGCGCTGACGGGGCCGGGCACCCGGGCGATCAGACCGCCTCGCCCCGGCCGGACGGTTCGGTCGCGTCCGCGCGCAGCAATTTGGACAGGATAGCGGCGAACTGTTCGGCCTCGTCGGCGCTGAGCACCGAGAAGAACTCGGCGTGCACCTCGTTCTGCGCGACCAGACTGGGGCCGATCAGTTCCGAACCTGCCGGCGTGATCCACACGGTGTGCTGGCGGCGATCCTGTCCCTTCGCCCGGTCACGCCCGACCAGCCCGCGCTTCTCCAAAGTGTTGATCACACCCGCGACGGCCTGCCGGGAGACACCGGTCAGCTTGCAGATGTCGCGGGTGGCCATCTCGCCGAAGATCCAGAGCATTGCCAGCACCCGGGAGGCTGCCTCCGGGCACCCGAAGCGGTCGTACACCGCGTCCGCTTCACGATGCGCCAGGTGGGTGAGCGTCCGCTTGAGATTGGTGGACATCCGCAGGGCAGCACGATCAATGCCAGGGTATCGCGCTGCCAGAACCCGGTCGATCAACTCATCCATCTCGTGTACCCCGACCGTCGACGCACGGGATTCACCGTTCGTCGGCCCTTGCTCGGTACGTAGGCCACGCGTCTTTGTCTGCACGATGGAGACCCCTCGGCTGTCGATATGGACAAACGCCCTTTCCGAGCGTAAACGATGCCGCCGCCGACTCGGCTAGCGTCCGCACGGAAGCGATGCCCGTACACCCCGCGGCGGCGGGTCCCGTCGTCGCTCCCCCGATCCACGCAGCACGAAGAGGCGACACGATCATGACCGCAGAGACGACAACCCAGGACGACATTGACTCATCATTCGACGCGACAGCCGAAGCGTCGCGGTGGCTACAACAGCTGGAGTGCTGCCTCCGAAACGACAGCGCGGCAAACATCGCCGACCTCTTCGCCGATGACAGCTGGTGGCGCGACCTTCTGGCGCTCACCTGGGATATCCGCACCTACCGCGGCATTGCGGGAATCACTCGGCTGATCGACGAATTCGCCGCGGCCACGAACCCCAGGAACTTCGCGGTGGAGGTGGGCAAGGAGCCCACGATCACCCACAGCGACGGCACCACCACAATCGAGGCCCTGCTGACCTTCCGCACCGACCGTGCCCACGGCCGCGGGGTAGTTCGGCTCCGCGCGGTGGCCGGCGGCTGGAAGGCCTGGACCATCGCGACGAGCATGGAGGATCTCATCGGGCACGAAGAGCGCCACACCTCCATCCACGACGTCACACTCCCCGAATACAACACCGCGATCCGCGGCCGGAAGACCTTCTACGAAACCCGTTCGGAGGAGCGCGAATTCGCCGATGTCGAACCAACGGTCCTGATCGTTGGCGCAGGCCATTCCGGCCTGATGCTCGCGGCGCGCCTCCAGCACCTCGGTGTATCGCATCTCGTGGTCGACAGGGAGGAACGTCTGGGCGACAATTGGCGCCGCCGGTACGCTGGGCTGTCTTTGCACGACACGTACTGGTTCTCTCGCTTCCCCTATCTCGAGTACCCGAGCAACTGGCCCTTGTACACCCCGGCCGAGTTCATGGGCGACTGGATCGAGTCGTACGTCACTCTGCTTCAGCTCAATGCGTGGGTGCGGACCGAAGTGAAACAAGCCGATTACGATGCGACCGAAGGTCGTTGGACTGTTGTCGTCGACCGGGAGGGTGCCGAGCGCGTCGTGCACCCCACCCATCTCGTGTTCGCAACCGGGCAGGCTGGTCTGCCGTACACTCCGGAGATCCCCGGCGCCGAAAGGTTTCACGGCGAGATCGTTCACTCCAGCGCATTCAGCGGTGGCCGCGACTACCCCGGCCGGAAGGCAATCGTCGTCGGCACCGGCTCGAGCGGCCAGGACGTCGCGCAAAGTTTCCATGAGGGCGGCGCCGCCGCGACGACCATCGTCCAGCGCGGTGGCACCTATGTGATGTCCGGCGTCAACGGCATCCCCATTTTTCACGGCGCGTACTGGACCGAGAACGGCCCTGAACTGGCGGACGCGGATCTGCTCAACGCGTCGATACCGTACCTGCTCGCGCTGGAGGAGCTGGGCCCCGCCGCGACTCGCGTCATCGCAGAACTGGACGCCGACATGATCGACGGCCTCACCAAGGCGGGCTTCGAAGTCGACTTGGGCAGGGGCGCGGAAGGAATGCTCGGCGCCGCCCTGCGCCGGGGCGGTGGCTACTACATCGATAAGGGCTGCGCTCAGCTGATCATCGACGGCACGGTACGACTGCAGCGCGGCGAGATCGCCGAATTCACCGAGACCGGCGTGGTCTACTCGGACGGCACCACCGAAGAGGCTGATGTCGTCGTATTCGCCACCGGTTGGTCCAACATGCGTGATATCGCGCGCCCCATCCTGGGCGACGAAGTCATCGAGCGCGTCACACCGGTGTGGGGCCTGGACGAGTACGGCGAACTCCGCAACACCTTCCGTCAGTCGGGTCACCCCAAACTGTGGTTCATCGCCGGATCGACCGGCATGGTGCGGGGCCACTCGAAGCACGTCGCACTGCAGATCCTAGGCGTGGAAACCGGAGCACTCGTGCAGACTCCGTGACCGCCTGCACTGGGAGCAGGTCTCTTCCTGCTCCCAGCGCGGCCCGCGCGGCGGGAAGGACCGTCCCCGCGCCATCGGCAAACTGTTCCAGCCTTCCGGGGACGAGACCGTCCCCGCCCCGCAGCGGAGATTTTGAATGAACACTGCCCCTGTTGTCATCGTCGGCGCCGGACATTCCGGTGTTTCGATGGCAATTGCCTTGCGCACCGAAGGGTTTCCGGGTGACGTCATCGTCATCGGAGCGGAGGCGCATCCGCCCTACAACAGGCCGCCTCTGTCCAAGAGTTACCTCAAAGGCGGCGACGACATCGCCATCCGGGAGCACGGCTTCTGGCGCGAGAATTCCATCCAGCTTCGACTCGGCGAAACGGTCGTGGAACTCGATACCCGCAGCCGCACCGTCCGGCTTTCCGGCGGGGAGGTCCAGCCGTACTCCAGCCTAGTGCTCGCGACCGGCGCTACCGCCCGGTCGATTCCCGCGTCGGTGCCCTATAACGTGTTCCGTTCGCTGAGCGACGCGGAATCGATCCGCCGGCAACTGGTCCCGGGACGACGGCTGTGCCTTGTCGGCGGTGGCTTCATCGGTCTCGAACTGGCATGTGCGGCACGGGCGCACGGCGTCGAGGTGACCCTGATCGAGTCGGCGCCGCAGTTGCTGACCCGTGCCATCTCAGCAACGATGTCGGATTATCTGGCGGCCCAGCAGGAACTGCACGGCGTCCGGTTGGCCCTCGGAACAGCAGTGCGCTCCATCCTCCCGGGCCGGGTCCTACTCGACTCCGGAGAATCGATTCCGGCCGATGCGGTCGTGGTGGGTGTCGGTGTTACGCCGAATGTCGACCTCGCGGCTGGAGCGGGACTCGCGGTCGGCGACGGCATCGTCGTCGACGAGTTCCTGCACACCTCGGCGCCAGGGGTGTACGCGATCGGTGATTGCGCTCTGTTCCCGTGTTCGGTCTCCGGGCGCGCGGTCCGCCTCGAATCCGTACAGAACGGCACCGACCAGTCGAAATACCTCGCCAAGGGCATCGTGGCAGGCCACTTCGCGCAGTCGTACCGTTCAGTGCCGTGGTTCTGGACCGAGCAGTACAAGCACAAACTGATGATCGCGGGATGCGCCCGGCCGGAGGACCGCACGGTGCTGCGTGGCACGCCAGGGACGGACGGCTTCTCGGTGTGTCGGATCGACGCCGCGGGCGCGCTCGTTGCGGTCGAGTCACTCGACTCGCCGCGCGATCACATCGCTGCCCGGCGGGTACTGGCAAATCCGGACCGCGCCGTGGTGGCAGCTGATCTGATCGCAGATCCGGATCGCCCGATCGATGCCGCGCTGATTCCCGCATGATCGCGGGTTTCGCTGGTTCGGTGCTCAACACCGAACCGGCGGAACGCACGACAGCTTCGATGATTTCGCGCGGATCGGCTACGTGTTCAGCTTCGGATCTCCGGTAGCGCCGCCGCCAACTCCCGCCACGCCGCGACCGGCGGTTCGCCCGGGACCTCGGACAACACCTGCACGGCAACATGATCTGCACCGGCGTCCAAATGTTCGTTCACCCGGGCGACCACGTTGTCGATGTCGCCTCGCACGACCAGCGCGTCGACGAGCCGGTCCGAACCACCATCGGCGAAATCGGCCGCTTCGAATCCGAGCGCACGCAGATTGTTCACGTAGTTGGGTTGAGACAGATACACCGACAGGAAGCGCCGGGCGATCGCCCTGGCCTTCGCCCGATCCGCCTCCACCACGACCGTCTGTTCCGGACAGAGCGCGGGCCCGGCACCCAGCACCAGGCGAGCACTGGCGGTGTGCGCGGGAGTCACCAGATACGGATGCGCGCCCGACGTCCGTGTTCCCGCCAGCTCGAGCATTTTCGGCCGGAGCGCCGCCAGGACGTATCGGGCCGATGTAGCCGGCGGCACCGCGGAGTATGGCGCGGCCGCGATCGCATCGAGGTACGCCCGCATCGCCGTGAGCGGCTTGCGGTAATCATGTCCTCGTATGCCCGAAACCACCGATCGGTGACTCACGCCGAGCCCGACGAGCACCCGTCCAGGGAAGGCTTCGGTCAGCGCGTTCGCCGCGCAAGCCGTCGTGATCGGATCGCGGGCCCAGATGCTCGCGATACCGGTCGCCGCCCTCATCCGTTCGGTGGCAGACAACAGCATCGATAGCTGGACGAACGGGTCCCTGCCCACCATTTCCGGTAGCCAGATCGATCCGAAACCGAGCGACTCGAGTTCCGCCGCCAGATCACGGACCTGGTCGATCGGCTGGAAATCAAAGACGTCCGTCCAGATTCCCAGCTTCGGAAGAGAAAGATCTGCGGTGTCCACAGTTGGGTTCCGTTTCTCGAGTGACCGCAGCGAGTTCGGTCGTGCTTGCGTCAAGAACGCCGGTCGCATCGCCGCCGCACCGGGCCGATACGCGGCTGCGGGAACGCCCGGCCGCCGGGTGCGGCGGCCGGGCGAAGATCGGTCAGTGTTCCGGGACGAACGCCACCCGGAAGCTCTTCGGCGCCAGCGCGAACATCTTCCCGCTGAATTCCGCGTCGAGAACCGAGAAGGACTTCCAATTCTTCGTCACCGCCAGCAGAACCTCCTCCTGCTCCATCAGTGTGATCATCCGGCCGAGACAGCCGTGCCGGCCGGTACCGAAGTTGAGCGGTGTCACCGCGTGCTCGCGCTGAATGTCCAGCTTGCGCGGATCCGGGAATACGGCCGGGTCGTTGTTGCCCGCGAATACCGCGGGGAAGAGCGTGTCCTCCGGCGTGATCTGCAACCCTTCGAATTCCATCGCTTCGAATGGGGAGCGCTGCACCGACCACGCACCCGGGTTGAAGCGGAGCAACTCCATCACCGCGTTCGAGACCAGTCCGGGATTGTCCTTGAGCAGGCGCCATTGTGCGGGATTGGCGGCCAGCGCCTGCAGGTTCAGGCAGATCTGACTGCTCGTGGTGTCCGTGCTGCCGACCAGGGCGTTGAAGACCACGGCGAGGACGTCGTCGGTGTCGATTTCGCCGGACTCCTGCACCTGGACCATATGCGATAGCAGGTCCTCTCCAGGAGCGCGCCGCCGCTGCTCCGCCTGCTCCAGCAAGTAGGTCTGAGTCTTCGCCGCTGCGTCCTCGATCCGCTCCGCGTTCCCCGGCATCGGAGGCGACGTCAGCAGCATAATTTCCTCTGACATGTGCTGGATGAATTCGGCATCCGTGGTCGGTGCGCCGATCATGAGACAGAACAATGTCGAGGGAAGGCGGTTCGACACCGAACCGAGGAAATCGAAATCCTTACCCTCCGAGGAATTCTCGTCGAGCCAGCTGTTCACCCACTCCCGGGTCTGCTGCCGCAGTTTTTCCGCACCCGAAGCGGTGAACCACGGCGCGCATGCCTTCCGGGCCCGGACATGATCGACGCCCTCGCGGCTGAACAGGAAGTTCATAAAAGAACTCGCGGCCGCCCCGTCTGCGATTCCGATCGTGCGAAGCCGCGACGGCATTGCCAGGCTGAACCGGGGATCACGAACAACGCGCAGGGCGAGATCGTAGTTTACGATCTCGATGCCCCGGCTGCTCCGGACCAGGCCGGGCCCTTTCTGGTGCGGGGCAATTGCCGCGCACGCACGCGCCACATCGGTCTGGAAGTCCTCCGACATCCAGTCAATGCTGGGCAGGGTGTCGATGCTCATAATGCTCCTCGTCCTGTTCTACCGAATGTCGTTCCGGTCAGCCGTTTTTCCGGAGGTGCAACGCCTCGGCAGGACACATGGAAACGGCGTCGGCGACGAGATCGAGATCTGCATCCGCGACATCGCCGTCCTGCAGCACCACGACTTTTCCCGACTGATCCAGATCGAAGTGCTGTGCAGCGATGGTGCAGAGGCCTGCACCGATGCACTTGTCTTTCTCGGCACTGATCCGAGTACCCATACGTCCTCCGTCTCCGCAGTTGTCCCTGCCATCCACGGCACGAATGTAAGGAGTGTCACATCGGCTCGCCGCATCGAGATTCCGCGGAGTTGTAGACGGCTACAAGTTGCCTTGCGGAGGATCCGGGCGCGACGACACTCTCGACCCGCGACAGCAACCCGCGCCGCGCAACCGCTCGCCGGAGACCCGTGCTGCTTCCGCGTCGTCTTAGCCGGATCTGGTACTGGAGATACGCACAAGTTCTCTGCTCGCACGCCCCCGGTCCGGGTTCGACCGGCCGTATCGTCGCCGCCAACCGAACCAGAGGAGCTAGCGAATGGCTATTGATTTAGAGATCGACGACCACATAGCACTGGTCACCATCAATCGCCCGGAGCGCATGAACGCTATGGACGCGGATGCGTATCGCCGGCTTTCCGAGATCTGGGAAGAAATTCGCGACAACCGGGACATCCGGGTCTCGATCATCACCGGGGCAGGCGACAAAGCATTCAGCACCGGCGCAGACCTGAAATCCTTCCTGGGCAATCCGACCGACCTGGGCGACTTCTGGCTGACCCAGCAAGGGCGATTACTCAATCGCGGCATCGAGATGTGGAAACCTGTGATCGCCGCAGTCAACGGATACTGCCTCGGCGGCGGGCTGACACTGCTGCTCGCGACGGATATCAGATTCGCCACCCCAAGTGCGCAATTCGGCCTCAGCGAGGTACAGCGTGGGGTCTTGCCAGGAAACGGCGGGACACAGCGGTTGATCTCACAGTTGCCACATGCCATCGCAATGGAGGCGCTGCTGACCGGCGACAGGTTCGATGCCGCAACCGCGCTTCGTTGGGGTTTGGTCAACCAGGTCGTGGAGCAAGACGACCTACTGGAAGCCGCACTCGCCGCTGCCCGTCGTATTCGGGACAACGCACCACTGGCAGTGCAGGCCACCAAGGAATTGGCGCTCCGGTCGCGTGATGTCGACCTGTCGACCGGGCTCCGGCTCGAAGAATCGCTGCTGCAGCTTCTGCGATACACCAAGGACGCACTCGAAGGGCCCCGCGCCTTTACGGAAAAGCGCCAAGCCGAATTCACCGGCGAGTGACGCACACCGAATTGAGGAGATCCATGCGAGGCAAGACTGTCATTGCCGGAATCGGCCATACCGAGTATGGCAAGTTGGTCGGACGTTCGACCACCTCACTCAATGTGGAGGCATCGCGAAAAGCGGTGGCGGACGCCGGAATCGACAAAAACGACATCGACGCTGTGTTCGTCAAGTACCCGACGTCGACGTACCGAATGATGTACGGCCAGACAGTCGCGGAAGCTCTCGGTCTGCAGCCTCGTATCGGCGGTGTCTGGGACCAGGGCGGTGCGACCAACATCTCGATGATCTCGTATGCCGCGATGGCGATCGAGCACGGTCAGTGTGAAGTGGCACTCGTGACGATCGCCGATAATCCGCGGACGGGTACACGCCAGGCCTATGAACGCGGCTGGGGCGACGACGCGGTGTACGGCTGGTTCGGTACCGCGGCGGGCTACGCCATGATCGCACGCAGGCACATGGAGGAGTTCGGCACCACAGTGGGTGATCTTGGCGAAGTCGCGGTCGCCGCCCGGGCCCACGCGTTACGCAATCCGCACGCTCAGTTGCGACGGCCGCTCTCCCTTGACGATCACGCGGCCTCGCCCGCAGTGGTCGACCCGCTGCACCGCGACGACTGCTGCTTGATATCCGACGGCGGCGCCGCGGTCATCGTGATGAGTGCCGAGCGCGCCGCCCGGTCCGGAATCACCGCCGCAGTGCCGATTCTCGGGTTCGGACAGGGCCAAACCTCCTGGGATGTGGCGCAACGCCCGGTTCTGACCACGACGGCGGCCACCGTATCCGCCCGAACCGCTTTCGACATGGCCGCCATGGTGCCCGCGGACATCGCTGTCGCGCAGCTGTACGACTGCTTCACCATCGCACCGATCATGACGCTGGAGGACTACGGGTTCTGCGCGAAGGGAGAGGGCGGGAAGTTCGTCCGGGATGGCGCCGTCCAGCTGGGCGGAACACTGCCTCTGAACACCAGCGGCGGGCTGCTGGCTGAGACCGGTATGCCGGGCATGCAACTCGTCATCGAGGGCGTGCGGCAGATCCGGGGTACGTCGACCGCGCAGGTAGCCGGTGCAAGCACATGCATCGTCAGTAACCAGGGAGGCATCATGACAACCCATTCCACTCTGATCCTGGGCGACCGATGACCGGCGCGCCGCTTCCAGAGATCACCCCGCTGACCGAACCCTACTGGGCCGCGCTGGCCGAAGGGCGGCTGACATACCAGCGTTGCAGCTCGTGTGAACACTCGTGGCTGCCCGCACGCGAGGAGTGCCCGCGCTGCCTCGCCACTTCGCCCACCTGGCGCGAGGCAACCGGCGGGGGCCGGCTGATCAGCTGGGTCGTGTATCACCGCGCCGTACACGAGTGGTTTGCGGACAAGGTTCCCTACTCCGTCGCCGTCGTGGAACTCGACGAAGGCCCACGGCTCATCAGTTCCCTGATCCCGGGTGGTGTGCCGGCGATCGATGCCCCGGTACGGTTCCGGCCCACGGTGGTGGACGGCTTCGGAGTGTCCTCGTTCGAACTGGCCGACTGATTTCGCCACCACGGTGGTCGCAGCCATCACCCCACGTCAGAGGAAAGGCAGAAGATCGATGCCAACGGATGAACAACACACGGCCACAGCCGTGGATGTCGTCATCATCGGAGCCGGGTTCGCCGGCCTCAACGCGCTCTACACTATGCGGCGCCGGGGTTTCACCACCGTTCTGCTGGAGGCGGGCGACGGTGTCG
Organism: Nocardia citri; assembly: GCF_054065835.1. NCBI lineage: Bacteria > Bacillati > Actinomycetota > Actinomycetes > Mycobacteriales > Nocardiaceae > Nocardia > Nocardia citri. Next base: position 329,042 of record NZ_JBSUQM010000003.1, on the reverse strand, counting down.
GCGGTACTTGGTACTGGAACAAGTACCCCGGCGCCCGGGTGGATATCGAATCGCTGGAGTACTCCTACGGCTTCCGTGATGACATCCAGCAGGATTGGCACTGGTCCGAGAAGTACGCCGGGCAACCCGAGGTCGAGCGCTACCTGAACTGGGTCACCGACCGGCTCGACCTGCGGCGCGACATCCGGTTCGGCAGGCGGGTCACCCGGTTGATCTTCGACGAGGACTCCGCGATCTGGAACAGCACCGCAACGGTGACCACGGGCGCCGGCGAGGAGCGCTTCCGGTCACCCCATGTCGTGCTGGCGACCGGATTCCTGTCGACGCCGAGCTATCCGGATATCCCGGGCCTGCACACGTTCCGTGGCGAACTCGTGCACACAGGCGCGTGGCCCGATCCCGGCCCGGCGATCGAGGGCAGGCGTGCGGGGGTCGTCGGTACCGCCGCGAGCGGCGTCCAGGTCGTCCAGTCGATCTGCGCGGATGTCGCTCACCTCGCGGTCTTCCAGCGCACCGCGAACTGGTGCTTCCCATTGCGGAACACACCGATGGACCCGGCGTACGAGCAGTTCGTCAAGGAGCACTACACCGAGATCCGCCGACTGGAACACGAATCCCGGGGCCCGGGCATGGTGTTGATGGACGGACGGATCGTGCTGGCCGAGTCGCGCAACGCGCTCGATGTCGGCCCGGCCGAACGAGTCTCCGACTTCGAGTGGCGGTGGCGGTCGGGTGGTGTGCACATGGGGCGCAGTTTCGTGGATCTGCTCCGCAGCGAAGCCGCCAACGACGAACTGCGGCGCTTCCTGGAGCAGAAGATCCGCGCGATCGTCCACGACCCCGGAACCGCCGCGAAACTGGTCCCCAACCATCCGCCACTGTCCCGGCGCCCGCCCGGCGAATCCGGATATTACGCAGCATTCAATCGCGACACCGTCGAGCTGGTCGACGTCAGCACCGACCCGATCGTGGGAATTGTTCCCGGGGGCGTCCAGCAAGCCAGCGGAACGGTGCACGAGCTCGATCTGCTGATCTTCGCGACCGGATTCGACGCCGCGACCGGCGCCGCGCTGCGAATCGACATTTGCGGGCGCGGCGGAAAGCGGCTGTCCGAACACTGGCGCGAAGGAGCTCGGACGCTGCTGGGGCTGATGACGTCCGGATTCCCCAATCTGTACTTCGTCAACGGCCCGCAATCCCCCGCGTTCCACTTCTCACCCCCGTTGTTGTGCGACTTCCAGGCCACCTACGTCGCTGATCTGATCGAGCACCTGGCGGGGGCTGGACGGTCCACGATCGAGCCAGTCGCCGAGGCCGAGCGCGAGTGGGCCGAGCACGCCAACTCGGTGTACGAGGCCACGCTGATCTGGAAGACAGACAGCTGGTGGGTCGGGGCGAATATTCCGGGCAAGCCACGCCAGGCACTCGCCTACGGCGGCGGATTCGCGCAGTACCGCACCCGCGCGCTGGCCGCCGTGGACGGGCTGCGCCAGTTCATCACCGCCTGATCCACGACGATCGAATTCAAGGAGACACCGTGACCACGCCGAACCCGGAAGTCCCGGCAAGCACAGCCTGGCTCGTCGGCGACGGTACGCCGTTCCCGTTGACCACAGCGATGATCCGGGGACACCGGTATACGGTATTCGACCGCGCACCGCACACCCTGCTCGATGTCCTGCACGAGTCGCGCAGGCATGGTGAGCGGCCTGCCCTGCGCTTCGAGGACGCGGAATGGACGTTCACGGAGCAGTGGCGCGCTGTCAACGCGCTGGCCGGAGCACTACGGGACGAGTTCGGGGTGCGCCCCGGCGACCGAGTCGCTATCGCCATGCGCAACTATCCGGAGTGGGCACTCGCGTTCTGGGGCGCCCAGCTCGCCGGAGCCGTCGTTGTCGGTTTCAACGCCTGGCTCAGGACGGACGAACTGCGGTTCCTCTACCAGGACAGCCGACCCGCCGTGGTGTTCGCCGATCGTGAGCGGGCGGAATCGCTGGCCACGATCGTCGACGACACCACCGTGTTGATCGGCGTGCGCTGCGGCGCCGTCCCCGGCGGCGTTTCCATGGAGGATCTGCTGGCCGAGGATCTGCAGGCCCGCAACAACCCTGAGCGCTTCGCCGCGGCGTCCGCCGATCCGGACGCACCGGCCACAATTCTCTACACTTCCGGCACGACCGGACGCCCGAAGGGTGTGATCTCCACTCACCGCAATCACGTCACGAACCTGCTGCACCTGCAACTGCGCGGCGGGAGACCAGCGAACGCCGCAGGGCCGGCCGCCACGTTGAACGCCTATCCGATGTTCCACATCGCAGGTCTGAGCCTCGTCTACAGCGCCGCGTTCAGCGGCTCGTGCCTGACCCTGTTGCGCAAGTGGAATGCGAAAGAGGCCGATCGGCTCATCCGGCTGCACGGGATCACCTCCTTCTCGGGGCCGCCGCTGACTGTCCGTGAACTGCTGGAACTGGTTCGAGACGACCCGGCACCGACACCGCTGCGCGCACTGGGATTCGGCGGATCACTGGCACCGGTGAGCCAGGTCTTGGAGATCAGCAGTCTGCACGGCGGTTCCGTGCGACCGGTGACCGGCTACGGCCTGACCGAGACCACCTCGACAGTGACGACCATCTCCGGGCCGGAATTCGTGCAGCGGCCGACCAGCATCGGCCGGCCCCTGCCGACCATCGAGGTGCGGGTCGCCGGACCCGACGGGCAGGACGTGCCTGTCGGCGAGCCCGGGGAACTCCTCATCCGGGGCGCCCAGGTCGCTCGAGGGTATCTCGATCGCCCGCAGGACACCCGGGCTGCGTTCACCGACGGCTGGTTCCACACCGGTGATCTGGTCCGCGCCGACCACGAGGGGTTTCTCTACATTGTGGGCCGGTTGAAGGACGTGGTCATCCGCGGTGGCGAGAACATCAGCTGCGGTGAAGTCGAGTCGATTCTCTCCATGCATCCCGCCGTCGCCGAGTCCGCGGTGATCGGGCTGCCCCACCCACGGCTCGGAGAGGAAGTGTGTGCCGTGATCCGGCTGAACCCGGGGCATGACATCGGACCGGATGAACTCCGGACCTTCACCGCGGAGCGGCTGGCAGCCTTCAAAGTGCCTGCGACGATCTTGCTGATCACGATGCCGCTGCCCCGGAACGCCAGCGGCAAACTCGTCAAGTCCCTGGTGAAAGAGCTGGTGGTACCGTCGTCGCCATAAACCACGGTCCCCGGACACCAGCGCCGAATGGCCCTTGGCCCCGAACACCATCCGGGGCCAAGGGCTATTTCTTATTGCCATTAATCGAATCATCGCTGTTCTGAAGCATTTTCGATACTTCCGTCAATACCTTGACGTAAACTCGATCCGGGCACCATACTGTGCTCCATTTCACAGTTCCATCTCGTCCCGGAGGTCCGTCACTATGACCGCCGCCAGATCCTCCACCGTGACCTACGCGAGCCGCGCTGCGCTCTTGCCCACGGTGATCGGTGCAGCGAATTCCGTCGCCCGCACTGCGCACACCAATCCGAATCTCAGCGCGGTGCTGCGCTCCGTCGCGACTGCGTTCGCGACCTCCACCGGGGTGAGCCGATGTTCGATCTCCCTACCAGACCAGGAATCGGGCCACTTCCAGATCAATTTGTCGCTGGGCCGGGCAGATTACACCGCCCGGGCACGCGCGATGGTCGACGGGACGGACCCCCTCTCGAACGAGATCCTGACCCGGCGGGCACCGGTGGTCGTCAACGACAGCCTCAGCGACCCGCTGGTGAAGAGATGGGAAGCGGCCTCCCGGGCGCTGGGCGTCTACTCCATGCTCGGCATCCCCCTCACGTTCGACGAGGATGTCGTGGGGCTGGTGTTCCTGGACAGCGAGAACGAGCAGGCGAAGTTCTCCTCGTGGCAGATCGAGGCGGCCTGCCAGCTCGGAGCGTTGTGCGGTGCCCCGCTCGCGATGACCACGACACTCGGCGAGCAAATGGAATCGCTGCGACGTACGCAAAGCGAGAACGCCACTCTCCGGCGGCTGGTCCGGCTCGATCGCCTGCTCGAGGATCTCGTCGCGGGCGGGGTCTCTCCCGCCGCGTTCGCCGGCAACGCCGCACGGCTGCTCGGCAGGCCGGTCAGCGTGCACGACCGGAACTGGCGCAAGGTCTCAGACGGATACCCGGACGGGAGCGATCACTGCCGCCTGATCGATCTCGGAGACGCCCGGATCCAAGCGCACCCACGAATCCGGCGCGACCTGGAATACCTCCGGGACCGGAGTGAGCCCCGCACCATCGCCGCGCTGCCTGCCCTGGGCATCCATCATCGATGCATCGTCGCGCCGATCGAACTCGGCGCCGAATGCTGGGGACACATCGTGGTGCACGAAACCGGGCGGCCGTTCCAGACGTTCGAGAACGATGTCGCCTATCGGGTCGGCGCACGCTTCGGCACTGCTGTCGCGGCCACGAACGACAGGGCAACGACCGTCGCCGAACTGCGCAGCAGCGTCCTGCGAGATCTGCTCGAGGGTGGCGGTGACGCCGACGCACTGGCCGACCGCGCCGACGTGGCGGGACTCGCCGCAGGCGCGGAGCATCTGCTGTTGCTGTTCGGCACGCCATCCCCGGCCGGACTGCCCGCGCAGGACGCCAGGAATCTGGTGGCGGTCGCGGCTCGCGCACTGGGCAGCGGGAACATTCTCACCTCAGTGAGCCACCGATATGTCGTCGTCCTCGCAGAGGCACCGCAATCCGACCTCCGGACGCTGCGGGACGATCTCGCCCACCTGCTCACCGAGCGGCACTGCCCCATCGAGATCTCGGCGGTGATCTCCGAGCGGTTCACCAACGTGACCGACACTCACGACATCTACACCGAATGCCAGCAGGCGCTGCGATGCGCGCAGCGATTCCGCCACCCCCGGCTGCCCCGCGCGGTCCTGGTGTGTGACTTCGGCCCGGCGCTGCCCTTCGTCGCTTCGGTCGATGTGGACGAGGCCCGTGCCTACGCGCGCCGCCATCTCCGGGGCCTGGACGGTTCGGTCGGCGAAGACGACCTGTTCGTCACCGCACGGGTTTTCCTGGAGTCCACCAACGTCCGGCGCGCCGCGCGGACGCTCGGAGTGCACGAGAACACCATCCGTTACCGGCTCGCCCGGATCGAGAAACTCACCGGGCTCGACCTGCTCAACGAAACGACCGATCAGCTCAAGGCCGAACTCTCCATAGCGGCGCTGCGCCTGGTCGGCGACATGCCGTGGGATCTCCCACCCGACAACGCAGATTGACGACCCGAAGATCGGCAAGCTCGGGAACGACCGTGCGGCTCCGGTTGTGGAGTCACACAATCCCCTTCGCCGGCGACCCGGGCGGACAGCTGGCGGCTCGTTAACCTTCCGATCGGAACCGGTTCGTGGGAAGGGAGATCACATCATGGTCCGAGACGAATTGCTCGGTCGGCTGCAGCGCCTGCTCGACAAGCAGGAGATCCTCGAGGTCGTCACCCGATTCGCGCGCGCCGCGGATCGGCTCGACCGCGAACTCTTTCTCAGCACCTATCACCGCGACGCCGAGGACGATCACGCCGTGTTCGTCGGTGGTCGCGACGAATTCTACGAGTGGATGGAGACCACGCTGCGCGAGCAGCGTCACAGTACCCACCACTTCATCGGGAACCACTCGGTAGAGATCGATAATGCGGTGGCGCATGCGGAGACCTACTTCATCGCCAGCAGCCTGACCAAGACCGGCAGCCAGTTCTCGATGGTCGGCGGCCGCTACGTCGATCAGCTGGTCAAGGAGGATGATCACTGGACCATCCGGAAGCGGCTGGTGCTCACCGATTGGCAGCTCCCTGTTTCTACGCCGGCGGAGTACTCCGAGCACGTGACCGCCTCGCTCGACCATTTCCCGGCGCGGGAGCGCGCTGTGGCCGAATCACGCGAGCTGCCCCGCCGAGATCGTCTCGATCCCAGCTACCAGCGCCCGCTGACGATCTCCACCGAGCGCCTCGACCAGTACCGCTCGACCACGACGGACTGATCCGGTCGAGTGCTTCGAGCGCGGGTTTGGAGAGTCCGACAATCCGCACCGCAAGCGCACCACGTCTCGGGTACCCGGCTGCGTAGATTCGGCCCTCGACGCCACGCGCGGTCACCGCGGCGTTACCAGGAACGACTCACGCCGGGTGTCCGAGTGTTTCCCGGCCGCAGACCGGCGAGGAGCGGACGTGTGGACAACCATCCAACAACGAGAACAGCCAGGCTCGATCCCGAAGCTCGAGCGGTGGTCGATGCCAGAGCCGAGATTCCCGCAGTCGACCTGGTCGATATCCGAGCCAAGTACCTCGTGTGCGCCGAGCGGTTCGGACCGCGGATACCGGCGGGCACCGTAGTCACCAAGGCCGTCGTCGAATCCAGGACGAACACCAGCGTCCGCCATTACGTACCCGCTGGGTGCGCGCCCACCGGCGGTCTTCTGGTCTGGGCGCACGGGGGCGGCTGGATCGCCGGCTCGGCGGCGGGTTTCGACAGGACCGCGGCATCGCTGGCGGCGCACAGCCGCACACCGGTGCTGTCCATCGATTATTCGCTGGCGCCGGAGAGCCCGTTTCCTGTCGCGTTGCATGAGGCGCGCGCGGTGCTCGCGTGGGTGCGCAGCCGGGCCGGCGCCGAGGTGCTCGGCCATGATCCCCGGCGCGTAGTCGCCGGTGGTGACAGCGCGGGCGGAAATCTGATCACTATCGCCGCACGAGGCCCTGGCGAGCATCCGCTCGCCGGGCAGGTCCTGGTCTACCCGGTAACCGACCGGCGGATGGAACGGCCGTCCTACGCGGGGGCTTCGCCGACGCTGTCCGCGGCCGCGCTGGAAACCTGCTGGAAGCTGTATCTCGGTACAGCAGCGGACTCCACCGGCCCCGACATCTCCCCGATCGACGCGGAACTCGGCGGGCTCCCGCCCACCCTGATCGTGCTCGCCGGCATCGACATCCTGCACGACGACGGAGCAGCCTACGCGGCCGCGATGCGGGCGGCCGGCGTCGAGGTGGAGACCCACACTTACCCCGGGCTTCCGCACGGTTTCCTCGACTGGGCTGGATCGGTCGGACGCAGCCGTGACGCGCACGCGCGGGTAGGCCGATTCGTGCGTACCACCGCTTCTTCCGGCAGCCGCCGGGTCCAGTCCGATTCCCCAACAGCCTGAACGGAGCACGCGCAGTGACCTTCCAATGGATCGAGTACGAGACGATCGACGACGGTGCGATCGCGATTATTACGCTGAACCGGCCCCGCCAGCGCAACGCACAGAATCGGGGGCTGCTTGTCGAACTGGATGAGGCGTTCGACGCGGCGAACGCCGACGACGGTGTACGGGTGGTCATCCTCCGGGGCGCGGGCACATCGTTCTCCGCCGGGCACGATCTGGGATCCCGCGATCATCTCGCGGAGCGGCAACCAGGCCCCGGCCAGCATCGGACATACAGGCAGTTCGGCGGCACCAGGTCCGGCATCGAGCGGATGTGGGGGCAGGAACGGCATTTCTACCTGGAGAAGACCAAGCAGTGGCGCGAGATCCAGAAGATCACGATCGCATCGGTGCAGGGTCCGGTGTACTCGGCAGGGCTCATGCTGATGTGGGCCTGCGACCTCATCGTCGCCGACACCACCGCAACCTTCGCCGATGTGGTCGGGACTCGGCTCGGCATGTGTGGCGTCGAATACTTCGCGCACCCCTGGGAATTGGGCTCGCGGCGGGCGAAGGATCTGCTGCTCACCGGCGACTGCCTCACTGCGGAGGATGCCTACCGCATCGGCATGGTGTCGAGAGTGTTCGAGCCTGCGGCACTGGTCGACTCGACGATCGAATACGCGCGCCGCATCGCCGAGCTGCCATCTGTCGCATCGACACTCATCAAGAACCAGGTCAACCAGGCGCAGGAAGCCCAGGGATTCGAGCAAGCCCTTTCCTCCGCATTTACCCTCCATCAGCTGAACCACGCGCATTGGCTGATGCTCAGTGACGGCGCTGCCACCGTGCAGGTCGCCGATCCCAGCGGGCGAGCCCGATCCGAACAGCGCCCGGTCGTGCCGACGGCGAAGACCCGCGCCCGCGCCGACGATCCGCAGCCCGGATCGTGACGAGCATTCCCTGCCAAACCCGACGACGCGGACGAGATGACACGATGGATCTGAGTTTCCCCCCCGCAGCGGAAGACTTCCGCAAGGAGGTTCAGGCCTTCCTCGGCGAACACCTCCCAGCCACCTGGGCCGGGGCCGGGGCGCTGCCCCCGGACGAGCTGGCGACCTTCACCGAGCAATGGCGGGCAATCCTTGCCAAGGACGGTTTGCTCGCTCCGCACTGGCCTGAGAAATACGGTGGCCGTGGGCTTTCCGTATTCGAGCAGTCGGTTCTCATAGAGGAGTTCGTGCGCCGCGGAGTGCCACATCTGCCCGCGCCGAACGACCCCTTCGGCATCAACTTGCTCGGTCCGACGCTGCTGCGCTGGGGAACTCCCGAGCAGCGGGACTATTTCCTGCCTCGCACCCTCAGTGGCGAGATCCGCTGGGCGCAGGGCTATTCCGAGCCGGAGGCGGGTTCGGACCTGTTCGCGCTACGCACCAGGGCCGAGCCCGCCAAACAGGGCTGGCGGGTCAGCGGGCAGAAGATCTGGCAGACCGCTGGGGTGACCGCCAATTGGATCTTCACGTTGGTCCGCACCGATCCGTCAGAGCAGCGCGGGCGTGGAATCTCGTTCCTGCTGATCCCACTGGAGCAGAACGGCGTCGACGTCCGCGGCATCACGAACATGGCCGGCCAGGTGGAGTTCTCCGAAGTGTTCTTCGACAGCGCTTACACCGCCCGCGACAACCTGGTCGGCCCGGTGCACGGCGGGGCCCAGGTCGCACTGACCCTGCTCGGTTTCGAACGCGGCGCCAGCGGTATCGCAGCCGCGCTACGCAACCGGCTGGAGCTGGACCGGATCCGGAGCCTGGCCGGGGCGTGCGGCCGCGCCGAGGATCCGGGCATCCGCGAACGCCTGGCCCAATGCCTCGCCGACGTACACGCTCAGCGCAGCCTCGCCATGAAAGTGCTGTCCATGGCCGCGAGCAACGAAGACCCTGGGGCGCTTACCTCGGTGGTCAAGCTGGTCGCCTCCACCTACCGGCAGAGCGTCACCGAACTGGCGATCGACCTGGTCGGGAACGGCCTGAACGACCTGCAGGGCGCGGAGCCGCAGGAAATGTTGCAGCCGCAGTCCCTCGGCTTCGACTCAGACTCCTCGGTGGCCTGGCTGAGCGATTTCCTCAACGGGCGGGCCATCTCGATATACGGCGGGTCGAGTGAGATGCAGCGCAACACCATCGCGGAGCAGATCCTCGGGCTGCCGCGGGACAAGCGCGATTGACCCCGCACCGGCGTCGCAATGAAAGAGAGTGCAATGAGATTCGGATTCGACAACGAACAGTTGGCGCTGCGGGACGCGGTCCGGGGGCTGTTCGAGCGCCACGCGCCGCTCGACGGCACCCGTGACGGGTTCGACGATCATGCCCAGCGGGACCTCTGGGCACGGATGAACAAGATGGGGCTGCCCGGCCTGCTGCTGCCCGGCACGGCGGGTGGCGCCGACGCCACGCTGCTCGAACTCGGTGTGGTTCTGCTCGAGGCCGGGCGGATTCTGCTGCCCGGCCCGCTGCTCGCATCTGCGGGGCTGGCCGCCTGCTTGCTCCAGGCCGGCGACCCGGAACACGCAGCGGGCCCGGTGGCGCGGCTCGCCTCCGGCGAGTCGATCGGAGCAGCGGCCGTCCGCTCAGCGAGGCTTGCGGTTCACGGCGCCGACGATCGGGTGCGGCTCACCGGCGACACCGGCCCGGTGCTGAGTGGCGACGTCGCGGACCTGCTGGTGCTTGCATGCCCTGGCGATCGTGAACATCCGCTGGTCGTCGCGGATCTCACCGGCCCTGGGGTGCGCCGCCGAAGCACCCGCGGGGTCGATCCCTCGCGCGTATTCGCCGAGTTCACCTTCGCCGATGCCGCGGCGGTCGCGGTACCCGCCGACCCGGCGGCGCTGGACCGCGCGATGGCCGCAGCAGCGCTGTGCCTGGCCGCCGAGCAGGTCGGGTCATCCGAAGAGGTGCTCCAGATGACCGTGGACTACGCACTGGCCCGGCACCAATTCGGTCGCCCTATCGGGGCGTTTCAGGCAGTCAAGCACCGATGTGCGGACATGTTCGTGGACGTGGAGCGTGCGCGGGCCGCGGTGCTGGCCGCCACCGCCGACCATGCGGCAGGACACGGCGATCCGGTCGACGCCTTCCTGGCCGCTCAGACGGCCTCCCGTTCGTTCGGCCGTGTTGTGCGCAGTTCCGTGCAGGTGCACGGCGCGATCGGATTCACCTGGGAGCACGATGTGCCGCGCTTCCTCAAACGGTCGCTGTCCACTGCGGCGGTAGTGGCCGACTTCGCGCCGACCGAACGCGCGGCGCGAAGCCTGGATGCGGCCAGCGGAGCGATCGCATGAGGCACACGTACTCCCGTGCGCAGATCGAGGAACTCGGTGAGCTCTACCGTAACTGGGGCCGTTGGGGTAGCGACGACGAGGCAGGAACCATGAACCTGGTCGATGGGGCACGAATCGCTCGCGCGGCGCGGCTGGTGCGGACCGGACGCGCATATTCGCTCGCGCTGCCGCTGGACCGGACCGGGCCGCAGACCGGGCGCGGGCGCACCGGCCGAACCAATACGCAGCACTACATGGCGCGCGACGGCGGCGACATCGCCGCCGACGCGGGCGAGCTGCCCCAGTTCGACGGCACGGACGATCTCGTCCACCTGTACCTGCAGGCGGGCACCCAATGGGACGCCCTGGCCCACGCCTTCTATGGCAAGCAGATGTACAACGGGCGTAGCACAGCGGACGTGACGAGCGCGGGCGCGCTTCGCAACTCGATCACAAGTATCAAAGACCGGGCGATCGGGCGCGGCGTGCTACTCGATATGGCGCGGTTCCGCGGGGTCGACTGGCTGGAGGCGGGCGACGCGATCGACACCGCCGATCTGCAGCGGTGTTCCGAGTCTCAGGGTGTAGAGGTCGGTCCCGGCGACTTCGTGCTGGTGCGCACCGGCCAGCTCGCCCAGGTCAAGGCTCGCGGCGAGTGGGGCGACTACGCCGGCGGCGACGCCCCGGGGTTGTCCGCGGACGCGGCGCACTTCCTGTGCGGTCACGACGTCGCCGCCGTCGCCTGTGACACCTGGGGGCTCGATGTCCGGCCATACGAGTCGGCCGAAGTGTTCGCGCCGCTCCACGTGATCCTGCTCGTCAATGCCGGGATCCACATCGGGGAGATGTGGGATCTCGAGGAGTTGGCAGGGGATTGCGCAGCGGACGGCGGCTACGAGTTCTTCCTGAACGCGGTCCCACTCACAATCACCGGCGCGGTCGGCTCGCCCCTGAATCCGATTGCGCTGAAATGAGATCTGGGTCGGTGGCACACGCGTGTGTTACCGCTCCAGATCTGCCAACGCCCCACCGCTCAGCTTGCGGGCGGATTGACCACCATTCTGCGGTGCCGGATCCGCCAGCGGCCGTCCACCCGGACAAGTTCGTCCTCGTAGTACCCGATCGAGTATGGGACCACTGCCGTGCCGGTATTGCGGAAGGCCACCAGCTCCGATCGACACGCGGCGTGGTCGGCGTCCTGGAAGTCGATGATCGGCGTTGAACAGAAACGAACACAGCTCCCCGTGCCGGGCGCGGGTACTCGGGTCGCCGATGTCGCATCGAAATAGGCCATGATCGCGGGCAGGCCCTCGCAGTGGATGTTCACGCCTTCCGCGCTCCATACCGCGTCCGTGGTCCAGATGCTTTCGAACGCGGCTCGATCGACCCTGTCCATCCCCCAGGCATAATTGCTGAACAATTCCGTGATGTGGAGGCGGTCCTCTGGGCTGCCTGATGTCATGCCGGTCTCCGGTTCCTCGTGTGTCGTTATTCAGGCCGTGGATTCGACCGCGTCCCGCAGCCGCTGGTCGCTCCGGCGATGCGCCGGGCGTCGGATCCGGCGTTCCCGTGCGGAGATCCGCCGGCCGAGCCGGGTCAGTGCCCAGTAGACGACCATGGCGGTGGGGAACGGAACCACAAGCTTCCCCGACGGTGTCTTGTAGTAGCTGGAAGTCGTCTTCCATACCGTCTTGCTCAGCGCGTGCTGCAGCCACCGGTTGTACAGCGTGTGGAAGATCTCCTTGGTCTCGATCGCCGTGACGCCGGTACGGCGCATCCGCTTGATGTCACGTACCGCGTAGTCCGCCTGGGTCTCCAGGTTGTAGACGATCGTCCCCATGTTGGTGTTGGGACCGAACAGCATGTAGAAGTTCGGGAACTCCGGCACCGTGATTCCGAGGAAGGCATCCGGCTCCCCGTTCCACCGCTCGTGGATCGAGCGACCGCCCCTGCCGCGCAGCTCGATCTCCCCGAGATACTCCGCGGCGCGGAATCCGGTGGCCAGCACGATCGCATCGAACGCGTGTTCGTGTCCGGTCACATCGATCAGGCCCCGTGAGGTGACCCGTTGGACCGCACGCGGTAAGAACGTCACGTTTTCCCGCAGCAGGGTCTCGTAGAAGCCGGTGGCGCGAACCGGCCGCTTTCCGAAGAAGGGGTGATTCGGGGTGACCGCCTCGCGCAGCTCCGGCCGATTGTGAAAGGTTGAGGCGATGTATTCCTCGCCCTGTGCCTGCGCGGCGGCATTCTGCTCGGTACCGGGCTGCATCTGTTTCCCGCCCCAGAACCTTATTTGCTCACGCAGGAAGCTGCGGTACCGCTCCGCCCGATAGTGGCGTGAATTTCGCAGCCGGGCCCGCTCGGCCGGGGCGAGATCCCGCTCCCCCTTCGGGGTCACCCATCCCGGATCCCGCTGGAAGATGGTCAGGTGCTTGACCTGAGGTGCCAGCGCGGTGGCGAGCTGCGCGCCGGTCGAACCAGTCCCGACGATCGCGACGCTCGCGTACGTCAGATCATGCTCGTGTTCCCAGCGCGCGGTGTGGAACAGGGGCCCCTCGAAGGAGTCGAGGCCGGGCCAGTCCGGGTAGCGGGGTACGTTGAAAAGCCCGACCGCAGAGATCACGGCATCGAATTCTTCGACCGTTCCATCCGCGAGCTGCACATCGTATCCATGTCGGTCGTCGTCCCAGACCAGCGACCGAACCGTGGTCCCGAAACGTATGTGCGGGCCGATCCCGAAATCGTCCACCACGCTCTCGAGGTATTCGAGCAGGTCGGGCTGCCTGCCGTGGGTTCGCGGCCAGTCGAAATAACGGAAGGAATACGAGTACCAATGTGACGGTGTGTCGACTTCGGCGCCGGGATAGGTGTTGTCCCGCCAGACCCCACCGGCCCGGTCGGCCTTCTCGAATACCGTGAACGACCCTATTCCCGCCGTGACGAGCTTGACGGCGGCGGCGATTCCACCGAATCCCGCGCCGATGATCGCCACCCGGGGCCCGCGTGTATCCGGGCTTCCTCGGCCATAACTCAGCATTTCCTGCCCCTTCGTTTCGGATCGGCAGCGACGCTAATCACCGCCGCAAGCGCCCGGCACCGAGCGATCCGCTGCCGTTGTACCGGTCTCCAACGCGCACCGGGATCAGATGTCCCCCGCTTCGCACAACACGCTCAATCGCGCCTCGTTCACACCGAGTGCGCCGTAGATCTCCGCGTTGTGCGCTCCCAGTTCCCACGGACCGGTCCACCGGACCCGGCCCGGGGTCCGGTCCAGCCGCGGCACCACGCCCGGCGACAGGAACTCGCCGATCTCGTCGTCATAGTGGGGCACCAGCGACTCCCGAGCCCGGAAATGCGGGTCGGCGACGATATCCGCGACGGTGTAGACCGGGCCTGCGGCTACTTCGGCGGCCGCGAGTATCGTGTCCAGTTCGGCCGCGTCGTGCTGGACCGCCCAGTCGGCGACGAGTCGTTCCAGTTCGTCCTGGTTCTCGGCGCGCCCGATATGGTTCTCGTAACGGGAATCGTCGGCGAGTTCGGGCTGTCCCATCGCGGCGCACAGCCGGCGGAAGATCTGATCCTGGTTCGCGGCGATCGCCACCCATTTCCCGTCGCGTGAACGGAAGAGGTTCGACGGCGATACCCCGGGCAGTCCGGTGCCCGAGGGTTCGCGGATCTGCCCGAGAACGTCGTACTCGGCGAACGAGCTCTCCAACAGGGCCATGCATGATTCCGCCAGCGACGCGTCCACGACCTGGCCACGGCCGCTGCGGACGCGCTCGTGCAGCGCGGCCAGCACACCGTGCGCGGCGAACATCCCGGCGAGCGAGTCCCCCAGCGAGATCCCGCTGCGCGGTGGCGGCATATCGGGGTGACCGTTGATGTAGCGCAGACCGCCCATTGCCTCGCCTACCGCGGCGTATCCGGCGCGGTTCGCGTAGGGGCCGGTCTGCCCGAATCCGGAGATCCGCGCGAGTATCAAGCCCGCGTTGTCCCGGGCGAGCCGGTCGTAGCCGAGTCCCCACTTCTCCAGCGTGCCCGGGCGGAAGTTCTCCACGATCACGTCCGCGCTATCGCTCAGACGCAGGAACAGCTCCCGGCCCGCGTCGGTGCGCAGATTCGCGGTCACCAGTTTCTTGTTGCGGGCGGTCACCGGCCACCACAGCGCACGACCCGCGCGGGTAGTGCCACGGCCCCAGTGCCGCATCGGGTCGGGCCGGTCCGGCGCCTCGACCTTGATCACCTCGGCGCCGAGGTCGGCCATGATCCGGGTCGCAGTCGAGGCTGCCAGAATCGATCCGAGTTCGATAACCCGGAGTCCTTCGAGCGGGCCCGCACCGGTCGCGGTGCCGGGATGGCCAGTTTCGGTCATCGGTACTCCTCGATTCGACGGCCCGGCACTCATCGCGCCCGGCTCCACTCGGCGGACGTGGCCAGCTCGATGAAGAATCCGAGCGACCGCGGATTGGCAAGCGCGTCCACGCTCACCACGGTGGGCACCTCATCGCCCATCAGGATGCGTTTGACCGGCACCTCCAGCGGCTTGCCCGATAGGGTCCTGGGCACCTCGGGAATCGCGACCACCCGATCCGGGACATGCCGAGGTGAGCACTCTTGCCGGATCCGGCCGCGGATAGTGCGGGTCATCTCCTCGTCCAGGACCGCGCCGGCACATGGCACCACGAACAACACGATCCAGCCGTGCGTCCCCGGCCGGGGGACATCGACCACGAGCGCGTCCGCCACCTCTTCCAGATTCGTCAGCGCCCGGTAGATCTCGCTGGTTCCGATCCGGACACCCCCGCGGTTGATTGTCGAATCGGACCGGCCATGGATCACGGCGCCGCCGTTCTCGGTCATCTCGACCCAGTCGCCGTGCCGCCAGATGCCGGGATACATGTCGAAGTAGGACGAACGCAGCCGTTCACCGGACTCGTCGCCCCACAACCAGATCGGCATGGACGGCATCGGCTGGGTCACCACGAGCTCACCGACCGCACCCCGCAGCGGCCGGCCCTGCGGATCCCACGCAGCGACCGCGGCGCCGAGGGCGGGGGCCTGGAGCTCACCCCGGCGCACCGGCAACGTCGGGACTCCTGCCAGGAAAGACGAGCAGACGTCCGTACCACCGCTGGTCGAGAAGAGCCAAATATCCCGTCCGATCCGCTCGTACACCCAGTCGAATGCCTCGGGCGCAAGCGGGGAACCGGTCGAGCCCACCGCGCGCAACGCGCTGAGATCGAACTGCTCGGCGGGTGCGATATCGGTCTTGGCGCACGCCCCCAGGAAACTGGCGCTGGTCCCCAAACAGGTGATCCCAGCCTTTTCGGCCAGCTGCCACAGCACCTCCGGCCCGGGGTACATGGGGTTGCCGTCGAACAACACGATCGAGGCGGGCGTGAGCAGACACCCGACCAGGAAGTTCCACATTGTCCAGCCGGTGGTGGTGAACCAGAAGATCCGGTCGCCCTCCCGCGCGTCCACATGCAGCGACATCATCTTGAGGTGCTCCAGCAGGATTCCGCCCTGGCTGTGCACGATCGCCTTGGGCAGTCCGGTGGTGCCGCTGCTGTAGAGCACCCAGAGCGGATCTCCGAACGGCACGTCCACGAACTCGAGCTCACCCGCCTCCCCCGCACCCACGAGTTCCGCCCACGGCCGGGTGCCTGGTATCGGCTCCTCGTTCAGATACGAAAGTCCGAACGTCACCTCCACGCTGGGTAGTCCGGCGATCAGCTCATGCACCACCGAGCGGCGATCGAAATCCTTGCCGCCATAACGGTATCCGTCGACACAGAGCAGCACCTTCGGCTCGATCTGCGAAAACCGGTCGAGCACGGCACGGACTCCGAACTCCGGTGCGGCACTCGACCACACCGCGCCGATCGACGCGCAGGCAAGGAAGGCCGCGACGGTTTCCGGCAGATTGGGCAGGTACGCCGCGACAACATCACCCGGCACCACTCCGGCAGCGCGCAGCGTCCAAGCGATTCCGGCGCTCGCGCGCTCGAGTTCGCCCCAGGTCAGTGCAGCCAGCCCGCGGATCTCCGAGGCGTACTGGAGCGCGAGCTGATCGGGTCGGCGGCCTCGGAACACGTGCCGGGCGTAGTTCAGGGACGCGCCGGGGAACCATTCGGTACCCGGCATCGCCCGGCTCCCGAGCACGCTGCGATACGCCACAGACGCCTCGACATCGAAGTAGTCCCAGATGCTCTCCCAGAATCCCTCGATGTCGCGCACGGACCATTCCCATAGGTCGTGGTATCCGTCGAACTGCACGCCCGTCCTCGCGGCCGCCCAGTTGAGGTACCGCGTCATCGCAGCATTTTCTACGAGATCGGCACTGGGCGTCCACGCCGGCGCGGCCACGGCTCGCTCACTAGTAGTTCTCATGGATCACACGGTGTCCCCCGGTGCGCGGCCTGTCGATCCGCGCCGCGACCGCACCTGTCCCGATCTACAAGACATCTCCGCATCGCGCGCGGGCAGCAGCACGGGGCACGGGCCGATCCGGCATCCGTTCCGGGCGCAATCTGTTCAACCGGAAGCAGTTCCAGTACAGGCACTCGGTCGGCCACCGACGCCAGGCGGTCCGCCCGGCAACGCCCCTCTCGATCGCGGTGGCATCGGCTCCGCGCCGCTGAAACGTCCGGTTGTCGATCTCTCCAAGAATCCTGCGGCACTCGAACCGCCCGGAAAATCGCGGCACATCCGGGTTCCGGGCCGACACAGCGCCGACCACGAAATACCGAACAAAAGGAATCTCCAGCGACGACGACGTGCCCGCTGGCGACTGCGGAGACCCCACACCTTCGGACCCCCCTGCGCGAGCCCGCGGACCGAGGGTCCCGATCGTTGGAGAAGTCACCAGCCCGATGCGTCCAGCCGGTCGCCAGGACGTGGTCGCGACCCACATCGTGTCGGACATCACATCGCGACCGACCAGGAGACACGATGACGCTGACGTTCGACATGATTCCGGAAATCGACCTGACTGCCGAACAGTTCCAAGGAGGTGTGCGCGCCGCCGAAGCAGCCTATGCCGGATATCGGGACGGTATCGGCTACGTGCGGAGCCAGCGCGGACTGGAGCCGTTGTCGTACGCCGAATCCGCGCGGGTGATGCGCGATCCGCGGTTCAACGCCTCGGTGGCGTCCCGGCTCGGTGGTGTCGGCATCACCAGCGGTGTCGTCTACGAGACCTTCGTCAACGCGTTGCAGAACCGGGAGGGTGCCGCACACACGGTCGCCAGGAAGGCCGCCAACCCGTGGTTCAACGCGACGAACGCGAATAATCTCCGGGCCCACGTGCGCCGCTGGGTCGGTGAATGGCTGGACGAGCAAATGGATTCCGACATCGTGGACTTCCACAATGCGGTCGGTCGCCGGCTCCCGTCCACGTTGTTCTGCCAGATGGCGGGGGTGCCGCTCGATCGCTGGACCGAGATCGCACAGTGGTCCGAGGACGTCCTGCTGATGGCGCAGGCAGCCAACCTCGAGTACCGCGAGATCGTCGAGCGGTCAGCGCAGCAGGCCAAAGTGCTCATCGAAGAGCGGCTGGCAGCGTGCCGCATCACCCCTGGTGATGATCTCTTCTCATTCCTCGTGCAGGCGCGAGACCGCGGCGAGATCAACGACGACGATGTCATGGCCGTGGTGTGGCTCGCACTGTTCGGCAGCACGGACACCACCAACGGCCAGCTCAACCTGCACCTGCTGACCCTGGCCAAGCATCCCGAAGCCTGGCAGCAGATGCAGGCCGATCCGAGCCTGATCCCGAACGCCGTGCTCGAACTGTCCCGTTTCAACCCGAATGTGTGGGCGGTGATGCGCTCCCCCAAGGAGCCTCTGGACTATCACGGCATCCCGCTCGTCCAGACGGACATCCTGTGGCCGAATGTCTTTGCCGCGAACCGTGATCCCTCGGTTTTCACCGACCCGGGACGGCTGGACATCACCCGGGCGAACAGTGGCCAGCTGCTCAACTTCGCGACCGGCACACACAGCTGCCTGGGCCGGATGATCACGCTGATGGAACAGGAGGAGGTACTGCGGGCACTGGTGGATCGCTGGGACGGATGCGAGATCGTGACGGCGAAGTTCGGCGGATCGATGTATGCGGCGCGCGCCGAGGAACTCACCGTGCGTTTCGTTACCGCGAACGCCTGACCCGCGAACCCGTCATCCGAGCCACCGCGGCGACGAAACCAAGAAAGAAACGCCGATGCGATCGGTCTACCTGAATGAACCAGACGCCGATAATCCGATACGTGCCGTGCAGTACGGCGACCGGCCGCTGGCCGAGGCCCCCGCGGGATGGACCACGGTACGGGTCGAAGCGGCGTCACTGAATCGGCACGATCTGTTCGCGCTCAGTGGAGTCGGGCCCGCGGTGAATCACCTGCCGATCGTCCTGGGCAGCGACGCAGCCGGAGTGGATGAGGACGGCCGCGCCGTCCTCGTTTATCCGGTGATCCAGGACCGGACCGGTCCGTCCCTGTTGTCCGAGCGCCATCATGGCACCTTTGCCGATTATGTCAATGTTCCCCGCGCCAATCTCGTTCCCATCCCCCCGGGAATGACCTTCGAGGAAGCGGCGTGCCTGCCGACCGCATGGCTGACCGCGTACTCGATGCTGTTCTCCCGGGCTCGGGTCGGACCGGGCGACACCGTACTCGTGCAAGGCTCGGGTGGCGGGCTGTCCAGCGCCTTGATCATGCTCGCCGCGGCCGCGGGAGCACGGGTCTGGGTGACCGGAACCACCGAAGCCAAGAAGGCATACGCCAGCTCCATAGGGGCGGAGCGAGTCTTCGACCCGGGTGCGAGGCTCCCGGAGTCCGTCGGGTACGTGATGGACTCGGTCGGCGCCTCGACATGGCAGCACTCCATCAACTGCCTCGCACCGGGGGGCACCATGGTGGTATCCGGAGCCACCAGCGGATTCGAGGCCACGGTCGACATCCTGTGGATCTTCGCCAAGCAGCTGTCGATTCTCGGGGCGTCGCTGGGGACAGCCGCCGAGCTCGGCGAATTGATCGGCTTCTGCGTCCGGCACGGAATTCGTCCGCCCATCCACGGCACCTTCGCGCTCAGCGAGGCGAGTGCTGCCTTCCGCACCATGCGGGACGGCACCGCTATGGGGAAGTTGCTGCTGGTTCCCGATCGCCTTTGACGGCCGATCACCCGTTCTCACGATTTCTGTCCGAAAGCGAGCACCGTATGACCACGATCGACGTCCGCGGCGATCAACTGCACTTCGTCGACCACGCCCCGGAGCCTGGGCCCACGCATCGGCTCCCGATGGTGTGGCTGCACGGCTTCTCCTTCAACGCCGCACTGTACGAGCCGGTGATCGAGCAACTTCGCGGCCACCGGCACATCGCCATCGACATGCGCGGACACGGCAAGTCGGCCGGGGCCGACACCGATATGACCTTCGATCGCATCGTCAGCGATGTGCACGCGATCGTCTCCGGGCTCTGCATCGACCGCTTCATCATGGTCGGCCATTCCATCGGTAACGCCGTCGGTATGCGCGTCGCCGCCACCCACCCGGATATGGTGGCAGCCGGGGTGGCGATCGCAGGCGTTCCGGCCATCGGGATGCCAGCAGCGGCCCGGGCGGGACTCGCCGCCATCCAGGACACCGCGGGCGACGTAGACGCGTTCCGGACGACCTTCACCGCCTTGTTCCGGCACCCCGGCCACGACGAGTTGATTGGTTCGGCTGCGCGCACTGCCGCCGAGATGTCCGCCGCCGGCCTCGCGCTGGCCGCGAACGAGCCGATGCGTGACGACTCCGACCTTCTCGTCGGCGCGGTCACCCAGCCATGGCTGTTCCTGGTCCCGGGTGCCGACGATGCCGTTCCCAGCTCTCTGCAGCGGGCCGGCGCCGAACTCTTCACGAACGGCACCATCGTCGAGCTTCCCGGCGAGGGGCATGCCCTCCCCCAGGAACGACCCGAGCTCGTGGCCCAGCACATCGAGACCTTCCTGGCCGGACTGGCCGCTGTTCGAGCCGTCTGACCGGAAAGAGCGGAGAGAGACATGATCGTCGAACTGCCGGTATCCGGCACCCGTATAGAGGTCGATTTCGACACCGAGAAAGTTCGCCTGAAGTTCGCGGAAGAACGCGCCAAACGGCTCCGGACCGATCCGATGCGGCAGTTCCAGGGGCTCACCGACACCGCCGACATCGATTCGGCCGATCCCTGGACCGTGCCGGTCGAGCGCGACCCGGTGCACGAGACCGTCGAGGTGGCCGTACTCGGCGGTGGGTTCGGCGGGCTGTTGGCCGGGGCGCACCTACGCAAGAACGGCCTCGGCGACTTCCGGATCGTCGAGGAGGGCGGGGACTTCGGTGGAACCTGGTACTGGAACCGCTATCCCGGCCTCGAATGCGACGTCGAGTCCTACATGTACCTGCCTCTGCTCGAGGACACCGGCTACCTGCCGACCCAGCGGTTCGTGACCGGTACCGAGGTACGCGAACACGCGCAGCGCATCGGGCGCCACTTCGACCTGTATCGCACCGCACTGTTCCAGACGACGGTGACCGGTGTGCGGTGGCTCGATGACGAGTCGCGCTGGCAGGTGAGCACCAATCGCGGGGACACTATCCGAGCACGATTCCTCTTGCGTGCCAACGGTCCACTGAATAAGCCGCAGATTCCGCGGGTGACGGGCATCGGTAGCTTCCGCGGAAAGATCATGCACACCACCCGCTGGGACTACGACTACACGGGCGGCGGCCCGGACGGCGGGCTCGACCAGCTCGCAGACAAGACCGTCGCCCTTGTCGGCACCGGCGCGACAGGCGTTCAGGCCATGCCACACCTCGCCGGCGCAGCGAAGAAGCTCTACGTCGTGCAGCGCACACCGACCAATGTCATGCCACGGCACAACCGCCCCACCGCCCCGGACTGGGCTGCGACGCTGATAGCCGGCTGGCAGGACGCCCGCATCCACAACTTCGTTCGGATCACCAACGGATTCCCGGAGGACGTCGATCTCGTCGACGACGCCTGGACCTCGATCACCACGACTGCCTCCGGCCAGCACCTGGTCGACGTGCCGGTATCCACGCTGCCGCCCGAGGACCAGGCCGCTCTCGCCGAGATCTCCGACATGCAGCGCGTGCTGCGGACCCACGACCTGATCGACACCATTGTCGAGAATCCGGATACCGCAGCCGCATTGAAGCCGTGGTACGGCGTCATGTGCAAGCGGCCGTGTTTCAACGACAACTACCACAGGTCCTTCAACCTCGACACTGTCGAGCTCGTCCACTCTCCCGCAGGACTGGAGCAGATCACCGAGACCGGATTCGTCGTAGACGGCGTGCACTACGAGACCGACTGCATCGTCTTCGCGACCGGATTCGAAACCGGTAGTTCCACGGCGAGCCGATATGGTTACGACATCGTCGGACGCGGCGGCACCTCGATGCGAGAACGCTTCGCGGGCGGGCACCAGACGCTGCACGGATTCTTCTCCCGCGACTTCCCCAACTATCTCGAACTCGGCCTGAGCCAGAACGCCTTCACGATCAGTTTCGTCTACATGCTCGACCGGAAAGCGCGGCATGCCGCACGCATAATCGCATACGCGAAGGAACACGGCATCGCATGCCTCGAGCCCCGAACGACGGCACAGGAAGCCTGGGTGGCAGAGACCAAGAGAAAGCTCGAAACCAGGCTTCCCTACTACACCACCTGCACTCCGGGGTTCTACAACGGGCAAGGAGATCTCGCGCACAGCTTCTTCTCCGACATCTACAACGGAACCGAGGTCGAATACTGGGACATGATCGAAAACTGGTGGGAAGAAAAGGCATTCGACGGGCTCGAGCTCTCACCGGATCCGGCCGTCGACGGGTGGCGGTGACCGTCATGCCCAGAAACCCGCACCGATCCACCCACAGAAGCGCCCGATGAACATCGAAGGCCAGGTTGCCCTGGTTACCGGTGGAGCATCAGGCCTTGGCCTCGCCACGGTGCGCCATCTCGCAGCGGCCGGCGCCCACGTTGTTCTGGTCGATCTCCCTCATTCGGCCGGAGAGGCGATAGCAGCAACCTCGAACGGCCACGTGCGATTCGCACCCGCCGATGTCACCGAGGTCGAAGCACTGCGATCGGCGTTCAGGCTGGCCGTCGACACCGGCCCGCTCCGTGCGGTCGTGCACGCGGCAGGAATCAGCACACCGGTGTCGCCATGGGGTGAGAAACCGCAGGAGGCTCTCGACCAGTTCCGGCGCATCGTCGAGGTCAACCTCACCGGGTGCTTCAACGTCGTCCAGCACGCCGCGCGCGTGATGTCGGCTTCCGAACTCCTCGACGGCGACCGCGGCGTGGTGGTGACCACGGCCTCCATTGCCGCATTCGACGGAGTCAATGTCGCCTACTCGGCATCCAAGGGCGGTGTCGCCGCGCTGACTCTCCCCGCAGCCCGGCAACTCGCGACGGCCGGCATCCGCGTCGTCAGCATCGCGCCCGGGCTGTTCGACACCCCAATGCTGACCGGAGCACAGGATTCGACGGCGAAACAGCTGATCAGCAGTATCCCGCATCCGAAGCGACTGGGGTACCCGGACGAGTTCGCCGCACTCGTCGGACACATCATCGCGAACCCGATGCTCAACGGAGGAACCATCCGTCTCGACGGTGCCCTGCGCGTTTCGCCGTGACAACGGCCGGTTCATCACCCCCGCCAGCGCGGGTACACAGCGGTTGGGGGCCGGCGTGGGCGTACCACCGATTCACCGATGCCGGCGTCTCCATCTATGTAGTCCGGCTCGAGCACACTCCGCGGAGACCACCCAGATCAACGTCCTGCTCGCTGACGGCCGCCGACGCCTGCGTCCCACGTCGTGGCGGGCGGCGCGGCTGCGGTTCTTGGAGCCGGACAGGCGACCGCGCCCGGGTCGGGTAGGTTTCGGCGCGTCACAGCCACACCGGTTTGTTCACCCCACCACTGGGAAGATGCTCGACCCGCAACCGGATGACGGTTCCGGAGATGATCGGCAACTCGGCTTCGTATCCGGCCCATGCTGCTCGGCGGGTCGAGATCGGATGCAACCGATCCCACGCCTGCGCGGTCGCCGTTCCGTAAAGCCTCGTGTCACAGGAAGTTTCAACGTCGGCATCGTGCCAGGTGGCCGGCCGGGTCGCCGAAGACGAACTCGCTGCCGGGTCCACCAGTCTGCCGTAATGCGCGGCGAGCTCGCCGTAGGTGCGGCGCATCTGGGTCTGGCACCGTATTTCCCGCCCGCACCGGGACGCGATGTGGTGCCGACGACCATCCCGAACTCGACAATGGTTCCAGTCCGCACGACGTAGCGAACTATCTCACCAAGAAATCCGTCGGGCGCATCATCGCCGAGTCACTGTCGTAACCGTAGCCGTTCCAAATCGCGCGTACGCTGACAACTCTGGCACCGAGTGCGAGGAGTTCACCGAGATGACCGACCCCGTGCAAGGTTTGACGGGTACGCTCATCTCGCCGATCCGGGGCGCCGGAATGCTCGGCGAAGTATTGGTTGCGATTCGCGGGGGCACGGAGATATATATCGCGCGGGCGGCCGAGCCGATCTCGGCCGGTGCAACCGTCCTGATCATCGCGGTACAGCCGGGCCGCATCGTCGATGTGGTGCCGTGGATTCCGCTGGAACCCGTCCCCATCGACGACATCTGACCCGCGATCGAAGTTTGTGAACTGCTAGGGAGGCACTGTGCTGGGTTATCACGTTCCGGATCCTGACGAGGCGATGCTGGTCAGTGGTGGTAAGAGCAAGGACAACGCGCCCTTCGGCGTAGTCATCGGGCGCGGCAAATGGGTGATGCCGTTCTTCCGCAAGGTGAGTTATCTGTCGCTTGCCATGTTCGAGGCCGAGATCAAGGAGCGCTGCGTCACCAAGCAGGCCATCCAGCTCGAGGTGCGCGCGGTGATCGCATTCAAGGTCGCAAACGACACCCAGTCGATCGTCAATGCGGCCCAACGCTTTCTATCCGAACAGGAGCGGGAGATGTCGGTGCTGACCGGCCGAATCTTCTCCGGGCACCTACGCTCGATCGTCGGCTCGATGACGGTAGAGGAGATCATCCGCGAACGCCAGCGGCTCGCCGACGAGGTGCTGGTGGCATCCAAGGTGGAGATGAGCAACATCGGCCTATGGGTGGATTCATTCCAAATCCAATCCATCGATGACGGCAATCTCGGGTACATCACCGCACTGGCCGCACCGCACAACGCGGCTGTGCAGCGCGATGCGCAGATCGCGCAATCCCAGGCCGCGCAGCACGCCGCCGAGGCCGAGCAGGAATCGCTGCGCCGCCGAGCCGAATATCAGCGCGAGACCGCCATTCTCCAGGCGCAGTATCAGCAGGATATCGATAAGGCCAATGCCGAAGCGGCGCAGGCCGGTCCGCTGGCCGAGGCCAGGGCCATGCAGGAGGTACTCACCGCGCAGGCCGAACAGGCACGCAAAGAGGCCGAGCTGCGCGAGCAGCAGCTGCAGGCCGAAGTCGTGAAACCCGCTCAGGCCGAAGCGGAACGGGTGCGTATCCTCGCCGAGGCCGAGGCCGATCGGACCCGGATCCAGGCCGAGGCGGCGGCCTCGAACAATCGGATCGCATTGGACCAGCTGCTGATCGAGCAGCTGCCGGAAATCGTCAGGCAGGCATCCAACGGCCTGGCGAACGCCAACCTGACGGTGCTCAACGGACCCGATGGCGTCGGCGAATTGGTCAATGGAATGGTCGGTCAGGGCCTGACCGTATTCAACTCGTTACATAAAGCACTTTCATCCAACGACGGGGATAAGGGCTAAGGTGACCGAGTAGCGACGGCGCGAGGAGCGGGTGTTGGTGTCCATCGGGAAATTGGTGTCGTTCGACAGTTCGCGGGGATTCGGGTTCATTCGGCCCGATGATGGTGGCCCGGATGTGTTTGTTCATGTGAACGACATCGGACTGGACGAGGACGAACTGCGCCAGGGGCGGGTGTTCGAATTCGATGTGACCGAGGGGGATCGTGGTCCGAAGGCGGTCAACCTCGCCGTGGTCGGCGGTCAACCGCTACCACCCGCTCCTCGGCACAAGAAGGACAGAGCCGGCTCCGGCCAGCTGACTGCCTCCGAACACAAACGCCTGATCACCGAGCTACTACTGGACGCGAGCCCCGCTCTCACCGCCGGCGAGATTCTCACCATCCGTGATCGCCTCACCGCCTTCGCCGATCAGCACGGTTGGTTGGAATAGCGTGGCATCATCAGGATTGCCAACTCGACAACCGACCTCGTACGAACATGGGTAACTCGTCGGGATGGGCTGACTGGACCCACGAGTTCTCTGTCGGACGCCAGCGCTACTCTCACGGCACCTGAGTCTGGCCCAGCGGCTCGGGGAGGCGGGCCAGCCCGAATCCGAGGAGGAGATCGCGTGGACCTACCGGTCATGCCACCCGTGCGGCCGATGCTGGCGAAAACGGCACCGTCGGTGCCGCACGAGCCGGGCCTGAGTTACGAACCGAAATGGGACGGTTTTCGCTGCGTGGTATTCCGCGACGGCGACGAGGTGGAACTCGGTTCCCGCAACGACCGCCCCCTCACCCGCTATTTTCCGGAAGTCGCGGAACTGCTGATGGCGGCGCTGCCGGATAAATGTGTGGTCGACGGTGAAATCGTGGTGGTCACCGATGAGGGACTCGATTTCGACACGCTGCAGAACCGATTGCATCCGGCGGCCTCGCGGGTCAACAAACTCGCCAAGGAAACGCCCGCCAGCTTCGTCGCCTTCGATCTGCTCGCGCTCGGCGACAAGGATCTGACCGGTGAGCCGTTCGCCGAACGCCGCCGGCTGCTGGAGACCATTCTCGATACCGAACTCGCCCGGGTGCACCTGACCCCGATCACCCAGGATCCCGCCGTGGCCGAGGACTGGTTCACCCGCTTCGAGGGTGCTGGTTTCGACGGCGTCATGGTCAAGTCCAATGACCTGGCGTATCTGCAGGACAAGCGGGTGATGCTCAAGGTCAAACACGAGCGCACCGCCGACTGTGTGGTGGCCGGTTTCCGCTGGCACAAAGATGGCGAGGGCGTCGGTTCCCTGCTGCTCGGACTCTTCGACGACGAGGGCAATATGCATCATGTCGGGGTAGCGAGCAGTTTCACCGCGGCCAAACGTAAGTCGCTGGTGGATGAGCTGAAACCGTTGCGGGAGAACGCATTGGCGAACCATCCGTGGCGGGAGTGGGCCGATGCGGCGGCGCAGGCGAAGGCCGAGGGCAAGATGCCGGGCGGGGTGAGCCGGTGGACCGGCGGTAAAGATCTGTCCTGGGAGGCGCTGCGTCCGGAGTTGGTTGCCGAGGTCCGCTACGAACATGTGCAATCCGGCCGACTACGGCACGGCGGCAGACTGGTTCGCTTCCGTTCCGATCGCACCCCGCATTCGTGTACCTACGCGCAGCTCGACGAGGTCGCACCGGCCGAATTGAGTGCCATCTTCAGCGAAGCCCGGGGCAAATGATGAGCGAGCGCAGGGAGCGAACCGTCGATACAGGCGAATTGGTCGATATCGAGGTGGACGGCAGAACCGTCGCCATCAGCAATCCGAACAAGGTCTACTTCACCAAGCGCGGTGAGACGAAACTCGATCTGGTGCGGTACTACCAGGCCGTGGCCGAACCGTTGCTGAAGGTGGTACGCAATCGGCCGGTGCTGCTCGAGCGGTATCCCGATGGAGCGTCCGGCAAATCGTGGTTCCAGAAGCGGGTGCCGAAATCCGCGCCGGATTGGCTGCACACTGTCGAGGTCGCCACGCCCAACGGCACCACCAGCGACGCACTCGTCGCCCACGATCTCGCGCACATTCTGTGGGCGGTGAACCAGGGCTGCCTCGGGTTTCATGTCTGGCCCAACCATGTAGACGATCTGAATATCGCCGATGAGCTGCGCATCGACCTGGATCCCTCGCCCGGCATCACTTTCGACGATCTCAAATACGCCGCCGTGCTCACCCGTGAGCTGTTCACCGAACTCGGCGTCGACTGCCGGATCAAAACCTCCGGTTCGCGCGGATTGCACATTTACGTTGCGCTGGAACCGAAATGGGACGGCTATCAGGTGCGCGCGGCTGCGGTCGCGCTGGCTCGGGAGCTGGAACGGCGGCATCCGGACGAGATCACCGCGCAGTGGTGGAAGGAGGAGCGCGGCAACCGCGTATTCATCGACTTCAACCAGAACGCCCCGCACAAGACGGTTTTCGGCGCGTGGTGTGTGCGCCCGAAGGTCGGCGCGCAGGTCTCCACGCCGATCGCCTGGTCCGATCTGGATACCGTTGTCCCCGAGGAGTTGACCATTGCCACCGTCCCCGCGCGACTGGCCGAATCCGGCGACCCGTGGGCGGACCGACCGGCCCAATCCATCGAGCCGCTGCTGAAGATGTCGGAGCGGGATATGGCAGCCGGGCTCATGGATGCGCCGTGGCCGCCGCAATATCCCAAGATGCCGAACGAGCCGCCTCGGGTGCAACCGAGCCGGGCCAAGAAGCCGGAAATGGAAGGCTAGCTACCCGAAGGCTATTGGTTCTCCGAATGCGATTCGGTCCCCAGGCCTATTCGGTCCCCAGGCCTATTCGGTCCCCAGGCCTATTCGGTCCACAGCACCCATACCTTGTTCTCACACGTCACCGCGCGCCCGTCCGCGGTGCGAGCGCTCTTGGTCGAACCGTCGCATTTGCTTCCGGGCTCCGCGACGGTGCCACCGATGGTGTACGGACCGTTCCACTGGTAGACACCGCCGCTGGCCAGGCACAGCAGTGCGGTGCCATCGGCTCCCGTGCCGATGCGGCCCGGCTCGGTGCACACCGTTCCTTTTTTCGGAGGCACCTGGCTCGTCGGCGGGGCGGCCGAGGTGGCCGGGGGTGCGACGACGGTCGGCGCCACCGACGGCTGCGCGACGGCGGTCTGGGCGTCGGTCGAGGGCAGCGCGGCACTCGAGACGACCGGGGTCCGGCTCACCCCGGACAGCACGTCGGAGAAATTGCTGCCGGACAGCACGACATATCCGGCGATGGCGACCACCTCGAGCACACCGAGCAGCAATGCGCACACCGCCATGGTGTTACCGCGCGGATGGCTGAACGCGATGAACCCGAAGACGATCGCAACCGGAAACAGGCCGAGCAAGGCCGCTACCAGTGCGACGACCGCATACGGGTTGACGATGGGCGGAACCTCGACCCGAAGTCGACCCGCCCGGGGCGCCCGCCGGGTCGGCGGCTCCACCTCGGGCCAGCGGTCGTTGGGATCCGGATCCGGCCACCGGCCGATCGTCCCCATCTCCGCCTCGTACTCCTCCGGCCAGCGCTCGCGCTCGCGGTTATCCGTCCGTGTCATCCAGGTCCCTCTTCCACACCACCAACCGCGCAGGAACCTCGAACTGCCCGGACCGGCCCCGATACCGTCAAAGGATCGGGCCGACGGCCGCAAGATCATCCGAAACGGCCCGATCGATCGTCATCAAACCGTAACCGCGAAAGCCGCCATGTCAACTCGGCATCTACCCGCCATCGGTGCGATCGGATACTACGCGGTGCGGTCCGTGCACCGGAGTAACGAACCGGCAAACACCACTCGCGCGTCACGTTGTCGAGGTACATGCTGGTTTCGGGACCGACCACGCGGAGATTGCGGCACAGGAGGGATCCATGCGCGGTGAATCCGGTTCGAAAGGACAACCAGACCGCCCGTGGCATTCCCACGCGGGCGATCTACTCGGTGACGACTACAACGTGCCGGGCATCATTCTGTGTGCGCTCGGCATCGTCGCCATGGCGTGCACGCTGACCGCGGCCGGTTACGGCTTCATCGGCTGGACCCAGATCGGTGCGATCGTGACGGCCGCGTTGTGGATCAGCGGAATCGGCGCGCTGCTGGTCGAGCATCGCCGCGAGCACGTGATCGAGCTGAAGTACGGCCGCAACGGACACGCACCCGGCCATGTACGCCCTGTCCGCTACAGCGCCACCGACCGTAGGCTCGCGCCCGGTGAAAGACCCTCGGAATTGCCGAAATAGCCCGCGCCACAAGGTCAGCGCCCGGGATCCACCTTGGGCATGGTCTCGGTCATCAATGTCATCAACATGTCGGACAGCAGCACATGGACCTGGTCGCGGGTGAGGGTGCCACGGGTGATCCATTCCCGGCCCGCGACTTTCACCAACCCTCCGAACGCCCGGACCATGGCACGCAATTGCGCGCTGTGTGCCGAATCCGCGCGCCCGACCATCAGCAACATCCGCTCGGCGGCCGCGTCATCGGCCTGATCCAGGATCTGCTGCACCTCGGGATCATCGCCTACCCCCTCATGACTGGTCACCGTGACCCAGGTGCTGCCGTGTTCGGAGATCACATCCAGCAGCCAGTGCACACTGGCGCCGACACGTTCCCGATCGGTGCCGGTCGGCACGACCATGTCGTCCAGGCGCGGCAGGGTGACCATCCGGCGCACGACCGCCAGATACAGGTCGCGCTTATTGCCGAAGTAGTGGTTGATCAGCCCGCGCGCTACTCCGGCGCGCTGCGCGAGTTCCGCGGTAGAGACCGCCGCATAGGGGCGCTCACCGAACATGTCGATCGCGCACTCCAGAATCTGTGCGCGTCGCTCGTCCGGTTCCAGCCTGCGCCTGCGCGGCTGCGCCTCGGTGACCTCAGAGTGACCTGGCAATGAGATCCTTCATAACCTCGTTGCTGCCCGCGAGGATGCGCAGCGCGCGGGCGCCGGTGTAGAGCTGGGAAATCGGATACTCCGTCATGTAGCCGTAGCCGCCGAACAGTTGCAGGCAGCGATCGACCACAATACCGAGTTGATCGGTGAGCCAGTACTTCGACATCGCAGCCGTGGGGATATCGAGTTCGCCGAGCAGATGTTCGCCGGTCGCGCATTCGGCCATTTCGAATGTGGTGTTCTGCATCGCGAACAGCGGTTTGCCGAAGGCCTCCCGCCCCTTGGTGTAATCGATGGTCAGCTGCACCGCCTGCTCCATCATGGCGACCGCGATAATGCCGGTGACCAGGCGCTCCTGGGCCAGCAACTGCATCATCTGATAGCAGCCCTGCCCCTCGGGGGCACCGAGCAGATTCGAGGCGGGCACGCGTAGTCCGTCGAAGAACAGCTCCGCGGTGTCCTGCGCCTTGCCGCCGATCTTGTTCAGCATACGACCGCGCCTGAAGCCCGGGGTGTCGTCGCCGACCTCGGCGAAGATCAGCGAGACGCCCGCCGCGCCCTTGGTCGGATCGGTCTTGGCGGCGATAAGCATGCCGTCGCAGAGCCAGCCGTTGGTAACGAAGATCTTCGAACCTGTGATGACGTACTCGTCGCCCTCGCGGACCGCGCGGGTCTTGATGTTCTGCAGATCCGAGCCGGTGCCGGTAATCAACCGTCGGTATCTTCCGCTGATGTCTCGGGAAGCTTGTTTTGCGCTTCTCTGACCCATACCGCAATTTGGGCCCGCGAGGTGAACTGCAACTTGGTCAGAAGGTGTTCGACGTGGCGCTCGGCGGTTCGTGGCGAGATCACCAAACGAGCGGCGATCTCCCTGTTGGTCAGCCCATCGGCTATGAGCTCGGCTACCTCACGCTCGCGTTTGGTCAGATTGCAACCAGCATCGGATATCGGCGTCGGCGCGGCGCGTTCGCCTAGTGCGTACGCAACGGCTGCCTCAAAGCTGAGTGCGGCACCCTTCCGACGAGCCGCTGCGAAGCTCTTCTCGCTCATCTTCTGTCTCGATTTGCGTTCGCACTCGTCCTGGTAAGCGAGCAGGTCAGGGAACAGCACGAACGGACTGCCCACAGACTTGCCGAGCTGACTTGCGGCCCCTGTCAACACGGTCGCGCGCTCGACATCTTGTTGATCGGCCGCTATCCACGCCAGTGTTTGCAGACTGAGGATCGCGTTCAGGCGGTCGGCAATACTGCGGCTCACCTGTAGCGCTTGCTGGAGTAGTCGAGTCGCTCGAGCGTATTCACCTCGCCGCCACACCACGATCGCCAGCACCCACAGCAAGTACGACCGAAAATACGATTCTCCCCGCTCCTCGGTGATCGCCAGCCCGCGCTCATAGCATTTGATCGACATCTCTGCATTGTCGAGCAGCGCATATGTCAACCCGAGGAAAGTTAGGGTCAAGAGCAGATTGATGTGGCGCCATTCAGCGAAAACTTGTTCGGCTCTCTCGAGATACGGGCGTGCGGCGGAAGGATTCCCGCGGAACAGTGCGAGAAGGCCTTCGCCGAGATCGATGTGTGCGTGGGGAATGGGAGCGGTCGTCTGCCGGACCAGCGCTCGCCCCTCGCACATCGGACCGGCCATCGCGTCGACGTCGCCCTGTATTCCGGCCATATAGACGCCGAGGCCGAGCGCCGCGGCCCGGTCGGCGACGGCTTCCTGCCCCATCTGGCATGCCAGGAATCGGTCGAGCCAACGTCGGCCCTCACTGAACGAACCGTGAGAATGCCAGAAGGGGAACAGGGCCGTCGCGATCCGGATTCCGATCTCGGGGCTGTCGGCGATGCAATGTTCCAGCGCTTGGCGCAAATTCGGTAGTTCCTGACTGAACTCGGTGATCCACGCGAGCTCCCGAGGACTGATCCAGTCGGCATCCGCGCTGAGGACCAAGCGTTCATACCAGTCACGATGGCGACGGCGGAGTTCAAGGTATTCGCCTGCCTCCTCAGCCTTCTCGAGGCCGTAGTCGCGCACGGTCTCGAGCATCCTGAAACGTACGGTGGTCTGTAACTCCTCCCGTGTCAGGATCGACTTGTCGACTAAGGACGCCGTAGCCTCGAGGATGTCTTCGGCCGATAGGCGCTCGCCACAAACGTATTGCGCTGCTTCGAGCTCGAAGCTGCCGGCGAACACCGACAGCCCGGCCCATACCCGCTGCTCGACGGATGTGCAGAGGTCGTAGCTCCAGTCGATACACATGCGCAATGTCTGCTGACGAGACGGCGCGTTCCTGCTGCCGCGGGTCAGCAATCCGTATCGATCGCTCAATCGCTGCAGTATCTGCTCGGGCGACATCACCGGTAGCCGGGCCGTCGCCAGCTCGATCAGTAACGGCAAGCCGTCAAGCCGCTGACAGATACGGGCGATGGTGACCTTGTTGTCCTCAGTTATCTCGAACCCCGCAACCGCCGCGGCAGCTCGGTCGGCAAATAACACGATTGCGTCGTTGCTGGCCAGTCCCCGCGGCCAGCGATCCGGATCGGGGACCGCGAGCGGAAGGATGGTCAGCACGGATTCCCCGCTGAGGCCGATCGGCTCGCGACTTGTCGCCAGTATCCGCAACTCTGGACATACGCGAAGCAGCGATTCAGCGAGCTGTGCCACCGCAATCACCATGTGCTCGCAGTTGTCCAACACAAGTAGCTGCTTCCGAGGTGCGAGAAACTCCACGAGCGCCTCGTGCAACAGTCTTGCCGACCGGTCCTGCAGGTCCAGTGCGCTCGCCACCACGCTCGCCAACAGCGACTCGTCTTGTAGTTCGCCCAGTTCTACAAACGTTACGCCGTCGGGGAAGTCGCGCTGGACGTTGTTGGCGACCCGCACGGCAAGGCGGGTCTTTCCCACCCCGCCGATCCCGGTCAACGTGACCAGCCGCGAAGTCGACAACTTATTCTTCGCTTCGGTCTGCTCTGTGCGACGGTCGACGAAACTGGTCAGCTCCAGCGGAAGCCTACCTGTTCGACCCGATGGCATCGGCGATGATCGGTACCCCTCATGCAGCATGCGCTCTTTCCAGGAAGACTTCCCACCTCCGGGCGGCATGCCTGCGTGCTCTGCCCCATATGTCGTGTGCACGGCCATCTCATCGACCAGGAAACCACGGCGAAGCTGAGATGCCTGGAGCTGTTCACCCAGTTGCATGGCGGAAGGACGGCTGTCCGGGTCGTCGGACATGGCCTGTTCGATGATGGTACTGACATCGTCGGAGATTCCGTGCTCACGCGGGTCCGGTACCGGCTCCTCAGTAATTCTGACGAACTGGGCGACCAACTGCTCACCGCCGCGGCGCTCGAAGGCGGCGTGACCGGTCAAGGCGGCGAATAACGTCGCGCCCAGGCTGTAGACATCTGCCGCGCGACTCGGGGACTTGCCAGACACAACCTCAGGGGCAGTAAACGCCGGCGTACCGGTCACGCTGCCGGTAGCGGTGACGAAGCCACCCGCTATGCGGGCGATGCCGAAGTCGGTCAACGCCGGCTCACCGTAGTCGGTGAACAGGATATTCCCGGGCTTGACATCACGATGAAGCACTCCGGAGTGGTGCGCGGTATCCAGTGCGCCGGCCATTTTCACCCCGAGCCGGAGCACTTCCTCCAGCGTCAGCGGTCCGTCATGGCGGATCCGTTGGTCAAGAGAGCCCTGTGGATAGTAAGGCATGACAATGAAGGGCCGACCGTTGTCGGTGGCTCCGACCTGGAGAACATTGACAATGTTGGGATGCCCGGTCAGCCTGCCGGCCGCGCGCTGCTCTCGGAAGAACCGTGCCTGATTCTCCTCATCGAGATCGGCGGTGAGAACCTTGACCGCGACAATCCGGTCGAGCGATGCCTGCGTGCACCGGTAGACGGCTCCGAAACCCCCACGACCGATCTCCGCGGCGTCATCGAACCCGGCTGCCGCCAATTCCGCCACAACCGACCCGGACGCGTCACGTTGCGTCGCGAACGGATCGAGATCGGTCATCGACTACACCGATTCGAGCACATCCAAGGCCACGACCGAAGGCTATCACTGCTCACCACTCATTGCGCGCCCTCGGAATATCGCTGGTCGACCGGGCCGGAGCACAACTCTGTTCATAGAGAAGTTCCCTTTATTGCCGCGAATTGCACTGGATCCGTCTCGGCGCCGACCAGGTAGTGTTTCAAGACATCGCCAAGCTGCTCGTCGAATAAAAGCCGAAACACCGCTCTTGGCATGGAGCCTTCCAGTAGCCCGGAAAGGGTGCCTTCCGTTCACGCGAATTCAGACCGCCGAGGTCTCTGATCACATGCACAGGGAAGGCACCCGTCGTCGTTGACCGTGGGCTATCGCTGCCCAGCGCCGATCAGCGGGTAGCGTTCCTGGGTGTCCTGCGCGAACGTGACGCTGTAGTACTCCTCGGTCACCGTGATCTTGCCCTCGGCATTGATCTCGAGCCGCACAGCGCCGTGCATAGCGAAGTTCTCCCCCGTGGCCGGAATAATGTCGAGGTCTCGGGCGAAGTTTCCGGTGGCGACCCAGGTCATCAGTGCGCCATCGCCGGTCGCTCGAATCTGCCGGGGCGTCATTTCGAAGTCCTTGATCGAGTTGTGCCAGATGGCGCAATGCTCGGCGATCGCGTCACGCCCCGACCTGGCGATGCGGAAGGCATGATCGATGTAAACGGCATCTTCGGTGTACTGGTCTGCGAATTCTTCGGGGCTGGCATTTCCCCATGCGTGCGCCCACGAGCGGATGATCTCTTCATAATCGGCCATATCTGTTCCTCTCCGAATCGAGAAGTGGGTTTCGTTCGAACCAGCTGTCCTATCCCCCACACCGGCGAACGTCGCAAATCTAGCTGGCCGCACGTCGCGAAGAGTGTTCGCGATCGGAACACTTTGGCGCCACTATGAATACATCACTCTCACCGAAGGTAGGTTCGACTGCGTACGAGTGACTACACCGCCCGCGAGCAGATACGCGAGTTGAAGCGTAAGAACGCCGAGACGGAGAAGACAATCGAAATCCTCGCAGCGGCAACGTCTTACGTCGTTCGGGAGTGCGACCCGAAACAGAAATAATCTGCCGGTTCATTGCCGAGCATGGGGCCCGGTTCGAGGTCGCGCCGATCTGCCGTGCGCCGTCCGCGCACGGGTGAAAGATGGCCCCGAGAACCTTCCATGCCTGGATCGAACGAGCGCCGTCCACACGCGCCCTGTGCGACGCGGCGGTGACCGAGATCCTGGCTGGTTACTTCGAGCCAATTGAGCGGGGCGGCGTCGTCCGGCGTTGTATGGGTCATTGCGCACGTGGACTCATCTTCGCCGCCAAGGGATTCCGGGCGCATCCCCAGGATCACCAACGATCTCGCACCGGCCCTTCGCATAATGCCGCTCCCGGATGTCGCGCCCACGACGCCGTACTCTCTGACGCACCGGTGTCGGCGATACCGATGAACCTGACCCTTGCCGGGATATCTCGATGTGTCGTCGACGCGAGTCAACCTCAGTAAAGACTTGTATTATGTAGCGTCCAGACCCGCGCACACCGCACGCGCGCAAGCCTTGACTCGGCAGGCGCCTTTCGGTCTCATGTGTGAGTCGACGCGGAGAACATAAAAAGGCAAATCGATGGGTCAGATTATCGACGGCGCGGACCAACCGACGGACCTCGACTCGTTTCGGGCAACCGTGACCGACACCTTCGTTCCGTTGGAGACGATCACCGGCGGATCGGCGACGGACTTCCGCGGATTCATCCGCACCACCTCGCTCGGCTCGGTGCGGCTAGCCGAAGTGGTGGCTTCGGCACACGCCGTCCGTCGTACGCCGAAGACGATCCGCATCAGCGATCCTGGGTTCTATAAGGTAGGGCTGCAGGTTCGTGGCTACTGTGTGCTGACCCAGGCCGATCGCGAGGCGGCATTGACCCCGGGCGATTTCGCCATATACGACACCACCAAGCCCTACCAACTCTCGTTCGACGATCGATTCCACATGCTCGTCATGATGTTTCCACGTGAGTTGCTCAGGGTTCCCGCCACCGGTATAGCTGAGCTGACCGGTCGGCGAATTTCCGGCCGCCAAGGCCTCGGTGCATTGGTTTCACCATTTGTGCACGGGTTGGGCAGCCGAGTCTTCGACACCTCCCCCACGGCCGCGATCCACCTCAACGATGCGGTCCTCGACGTGCTGGCCGCAGCATTCGCCGAGCAGCTCGAGCTGACCGACAGCCTATCGCTCGAGACCCGCCACTCGGCCCTTCGTTTCCGCATCGGCGCATTCATCGAAGAACACTTGCCGGACCCGGACCTGGACGTGGCGATGGTCGCCAGAGCGCATCACGTTTCGGTTCGGCATCTGCAAAAGATCTTCGAAGCGAGCGGGTCCACAGCTGGCGGATGGATTCGGGAACGTCGCCTCGAACAGTGTCGTCGCGACCTGTTGGCTGGACGACACCGGCACCTCCCGGTGGCCGCGATCGGCGCGCGATGGGGATTTCCCGATTCCGCCCACTTCTCGCGGGTGTTCAAGAGCCATTTCGGCGTTACACCTGGTCAATACCGCTCGGCGGCCGGTAACCACAGCTGACCCTCGCCGAATCCGTGCACGAATAGACAACCCTTGTACCGGCCTGGTCAATTCGAATTTGCCGATCCGAGTACAGAGTGAGACCCACGTCACGTGACAGTGGTTACGGGTTTCTGAGGAGTTCACATGGATGTGCGCGAGAAGTTGCTGATTGATGGCCGCTGGGTGTCTGCACGGTCCGATGCCGAATTCGAAACACACGATCCCGCGACAGGTGAGTCGCTCGGCACGGTCGCCGATGCCGGCGAAGCCGACGTAGACGCCGCAGTCGCCGCGGCACGCCGAGCTTTGACCGACCCCGCGTGGCGGTCGCTGGTGCCCGCAGCGCGTGCTCGGTTGCTCTGGAAGGTCGCCGACCTCATCGATCAGAACGTCGAAGAGCTCGCGCGCCTGGAAACCCGTGATCAAGGGCAACCGCTCCAAGTTGCGACGACCGTGAGCCTGACCATGGCCGCCGAGGTTTTCCGCTACTACGCCGGCTGGTGCACCAAGATCGAAGGCAAGACTTCCGCAGTATCGATTCCCAACACGATGCATTACACCCGGCGTGAGCCGATCGGAGTGTGCGCTCTGATCACGCCGTGGAACTTCCCGCTGATGATCGCCGCATGGAAGCTGGCTCCCGCATTGGCGTGCGGCAACACGGTGATCCTCAAGCCCGCCGAGCAAACGCCGCTCAGCACCGTCTACCTGGCCAAGCTATGTGTAGAAGCCGGTTTCCCGCCCGGGGTCGTCAACTGTCTTACCGGTGGCCCCGGGACAGGAAAAGCCCTCACCGAGCACAACGACGTGGACAAAGTGTCGTTCACCGGATCCACCGAAGTCGGCAAGAAAATCCTGGTCGCAGCGTCGGGCAATCTCAAGCGCGTCACGCTCGAACTCGGGGGTAAGGCACCCAGCATCATCGCGCGAGACGCCGATATCGATGCCGCCGTGCAGGGCAATCTACAAGGCGCCCTACTCAACAGCGGACAGGTCTGCGCGGCCTACACCCGCTTCTTCGTCGATTCCAAGAGAGTCGAAGAATTCACCGAAAAAATCGCCGCAGCAGCAAGCGCTCTGCCGATCGGCCCCGGCATTTCACCGGAAACGGTAATCGGTCCGTTGGTGTCACCGGAGCATGTCGCACATGTCGAACGAATGGTCGATATCGGTGTCGCGGAAGGAGCGCAATTGGTGACAGGCGGCAGCCGCGTCGGAGGCGACTTGGCGGACGGCAATTTCTTTGCCCCCACAGTGTTTTCCGGGGTTCGCGATGACATGCGAATCGCTCGCGAGGAGATTTTCGGACCGGTCCTGTCCATCCTCTCTTACGATGACCCCGACGAACTCGCCACTCGCGCCAATGACACCGATTACGGACTGGCCGCCTGCATCTGGACCAAGGATCTCGAGCTCGCGCACAACCTCGCCGCCTCGATCCGGGCGGGCAGCGTCTTCGTGAACATGCTTCCCCTCCTGGATCCTGCTGCCCCATGGGGCGGCTTCGGCTCGAGTGGATGGGGTCGGGAAATGAGCGACAACGCGATCGACGAATTCACCGAAACAAAGGGCGTCTGGGTCAATCTGGGCTGACCCATCCACGCCACGCCCTGGACAACGACGACGTTTCCAAACGCTGACAGGACATCTGACATTATGAACGCATTCGCGCCCGCCGCATTCAGCTGGAACAAGGACAACTGGGCATCGCTGAGTGAGATGGCCGACGGCTTCGACGAGTATCGGCCGGACTATAGCCTCGCCCTGGACGGGCAGGATATCACCATCGAGGCTCGTTTCATCGACACCGGCGAGACATTTACCCTCACCCAATCATTCTCAGACACTCATGTACGTTGGACCGCTTGCGGGGCGGCCGGCGAATTCAGCGGAACCGAAACCTACGAGCTGTTCGAAATGCAGCACGGTTTGTTCTATCTGCACTATCGCCGCGGCAACAACGATCATCCGGTCGTGATCAGCGCCGCCATCGATATCGTTTCCGGACAGGTCACCGGCGCCATCGCGTGGCTCGGCCTCGGACCGCAGCCCCACCTCGCCGACCAACGGTGGTTCCAGGGGCAAATCGCGGGCAGCGGCGCCGTTCCAGAAGAAGCGCACCCACCGACAAACGAATTGATCGGACGCCGCGTGCGGTACGCATACAGCAGCGACGACATCTACGACCATATCTATCTCAACGAAAACCTTTTCACGTGGCTGTGCCTTGGTGGCGCGGAGATCGGCATCGGTGACACCGACCGTTGCACCTATTGGAAGCTCCGCGAAAAGACCTACTTGTTCTCCTGGTTGGAGAAGAACGTCGGTGTCGAGGGGATGGTACTGATCGACCTGAACGCGCATCGCACCGTTGGAATCCAGTTCGGCATCGACCAGCAGACCGGAAATCTCGTCAACATCACCATGGGCGCCTACGCCCAAGAGTTCGCACGAACACCTTCGGTCGACCAAGCCCGCCCCGGACCCGCCAGTACCTCGAA
This sequence comes from Nocardia citri, assembly GCF_054065835.1. Classification (NCBI taxonomy): domain Bacteria; kingdom Bacillati; phylum Actinomycetota; class Actinomycetes; order Mycobacteriales; family Nocardiaceae; genus Nocardia; species Nocardia citri. The sequence goes on along the minus strand of NZ_JBSUQM010000003.1, from coordinate 289,739 downwards.
ACAAGTCGGCTCCGGCTCGTCGAACTAATCATCATCGGACGCGCCGACCACGCCCGACACCCCTTTTGCGTCTTCGCGATCAACACGGAGTTACCAATGTCCACCACCTCTTCCCAACCGGCGGAACCAGTTCCCCCGACCGCAAGCGACAACGAACCCGATAGGCCGGGACGCGCCGGACTACGACCAGGCCGACTGGGTACCGCCGCGATCGTGTTCTTCGTGATCGCGGCCGTCGCGCCGATGGCCGCCGTCGTCGGTGCCTCTCCAGTCGTGTTCGCCGCCAACGGTGTTGCGGCTCCGGCAACATATTTGCTGGCGGCGCTACTGTTCGCCGTGTTCTCGGTCGGTTATGTCGCCATGAGCCGTCACATCACCAACGCGGGAGGCTTCGTTGCCTACGTCGCGCGGGGGATCGGACCACGAGCAGCCACCGCCACTGCCGGAATGGCTGTGCTGGCCTACCTCGCACTACAGGCGGCGTTGTGGGCCCAGTTCTCGGTATTCGCGAACCAACTGCTGGTGCAACACGTGAACCTTGATATCCCACCGTGGATACTGATGTTCGGGACGTTGGCGGTAGTCACCGCGCTCACCGTTCGCGGCGTGGACGTCAGCCTGAAAGTTCTCGGACTGCTGGTTATCTGCGAAATAGCCGTCTTCGTGGTCCTGGACGCCGCGATCATCTTCGGCGGTGGTGGACAGGATGCCAACTCGCTAGCGGCCTTCGATCCCACCGGACTGGCCGGTCCCGGACTCGGCATCGCATTCCTGTTCTGCAGCACCTGTTTTACCGGGTTCGAAGCCACAGTCGTCTTCTCCGAAGAAGCGAAGGACCGGCGCCGTACCATTCCCCGGGCAGCATATGTGTCGATCACTTTCATCGGCGTCTTCTACGCCCTCACCACGTGGGCGCTCGGCAACTCCGTGGGTTCCGACACTGTCCAGTCCGCGGCAGCGACCGACCCGTCAGGGTTCGTGTTCGCCATAGCCACAAAAGAGGTCGGCCCGTGGCTGACCACGGTAATGGAGGTGCTCGTGGTCACGAGCTTCATTGCGATGCTCATCGGTTTCCAGAACATGTTCGCTCGTTATATCTATGCACTCGGACGAGCGAACGTCTTGCCCCACCGTCTCGGCGTCGCCAGCGCCGGCACGGGCACACCCGCGGCGGCGGGACTGAGTGTCGGTATCGCGCTGACGATTATCCTTGCCGCGTTTTCGATCGCTGGGGCAGATCCGCTCACTGTCACCTTCAGCTGGTTGCTATCCCTCGGCACGGTCTCACTGATCGCGATCCTCGCGCTTACTACAGTCTCGATCGCCGCCTTCTTCAGTCGAACTCATCTGGAGACCAGCATCTGGAAGACGAAAGTTGCCCCTTCGGTTGCCTTCCTGGGGTTCGCTGTGGTCGCCTTCCTGGCTGTCGACAACTACGACGTGCTGCTCGGCGGGCAAGGCGGAGTCGCGCGCTGGCTGCTGCTGCTCATCCCACTGTGCGCAGCGCTCGGATTCTGTTGGGGCGCCGCGCGCCCGAACATCGATTACCAGGCCGAACTCGTTTGAACCGCGTTGCGACGAGGTGGCCGATCATCACCGTTGCCGACGACCGCTGCCGGTCGGCCGAAATCCGTTCCGAGAAAGGCGGATACAGCGAGGCCGCGCGGATCCGGCCGCGGGCGTACAGATCGCCGTGACCAACCTTGCGCATCATCTGCCACGCCCGCACGAGCGCACCGCCGCGGTTGCGGTGCAGCTCGTCGTGGACATCACCGACGTCCTCGTGTCGCCGTTGCGCTACTACGGCAGCCCTCGCCCGCTAGATCGGTTGTGGCGCTGCCCGATTCCCGTCGATCACTGACTGTCGGTGACGGAACCGGTGCTCGTCGGCGAGGCCATCGCGAACTTCGTTGAGGATCTGCGCGCGGCGAACGCCAACATCCCGCAGTGACCGCGCGGGTCCCACCAGGCGCTGGGTGGCCGGAAAATTCGACGAGGTGGTACTTTGCGCGCATGACCGGACCGGGGGAACAACAGCACCAGCCCAACGACGCATGGTGGGCGCGGGAGCAGCCGCAGCAGCACGGACCGCAGTATCCACAATCGGATCCGACGATGGTCGGGCAGCCGGGTCATCAGCTGCCGTCGCAACCCCCGGTTGCGGCTGTGGGACCGCAACCCGGTGCCGCTGAGCAACAACCCGCTGATGCGACGATGGTGCGACAGTCGTTCGATCAGCCGGGAGCCGCGCCCGCCGGCTACCAGTCGGGGACCGGATATCAGTCGGGGACCGGATATCAGCAACCGGGATATCAGCAGTCCACGCCCGGGTACCCGCAGCCGAGATTCCCGCAGGGTGGTGCTCCGCAAGCCGCACCGGGATACCCGCAGCCCGGAGTACCGCAAGCCGCGCCGGGACACCAGCAGCCCGGGCTTCAACAACCCGGATTCGAGCAGCCCGCACCCGGATTCCAACAAAGTGCTCCCGGATTCCAACAGCCCGGAATCCAGCAGCCCGCCGGATTCCAGCACATGCCCGGATACCAGCAACCGGCACCCGGGTATCCGCAGCCACCCAAATCCGGTGGTAGAGGCTGGCTTTGGGCGCTCGGCGCGGTCGTCGTCACCTCCGCGGTATGGGCGGGCGCGATGTTCGCGATCGGCGCCTTCGATGTGGGCAAGGCCGATATCAGCAAGGATGCCGATCTGCGCGGCTACCAGTACATCGACAATCTCTGCGATATCACCGACACCTCGCCCTACACCAGCGCTGGCTTCACGCTGTCGAAGACCGACTCCTCGGGCCATACCTACCCGAAGCACGAAGGCTCCAAGCACGCCGCGGTGGATTCGATGGGGTGCGATGTCCGCTTCACCCCGTTCGGGTCGAGTGAGAAGTACGACTACGCCGCGATCTACACCAGCGCGCAGGTGCACAAGCAGACCAACCCGGGGCCGGAATTCACCGCGTCGTACGAGACCTGGACCCAGAGCGAGTTCGGCAAGGACGCGAAGGTCGACAAGATCTCCGGACTCGGTGACGAGGCATTTGTGATCACCGGCAAGCACAAGTCGGACGATCCGACGGCCGATGTCTCGGTGGCCGTACGCGACGGCTGGACCACCTACCACATCAGCTGGTCGCAGTATTCCTCCAGTTCGTCGAAGTCCTCGGGCAAGATCCTCAGTGCGTCCGAGGTCACCGACCTGCTGAAGAAGACGGCCACCTCGACGATGAGCAAGCTGCGCAAATAGTGGCCCACCGGTCGGCGCGGGACCGCCCGCGCCGACCGGTGCACCCGCGAATGCGACAATGACTGGGTCAACCTCCCAGTTCACGAAGGATTAACCCGCATTCCGATGGTCGAGAACACCGCGTCGACGTCTACCGCACCAGCGCCGAGCGGCACCGCCATCGACCCCGATGAGCTGGCGATCTGTCTGCGGGTGCTGGAGCAGGCCGGGCGACTGGACAAGGACGATCCGGCTTCTGTCGCGGTGCAGCGCGCCGTCGGCCATATGTTCAAGAAGTTGAAGCAGCGCAGGCGAACCGAGGCCCGAGATGCGGTCGCCGAGGCGGACCGGGCGGTGGTCGCGGCGACGGCGACCGGATCGCCGAATCGGATCGATGACGAAACCGCGGGCATTGCGTTGACCTCGAATGCGGCCGGGGCTAGCGCGGGCACACTGATCCGCCCGCGACCCTGCTATATCTGCAAACAGCGCTACACCCAGGTCGACGCGTTCTACCACCAGTTGTGCCCGGACTGCGCGGCCAGTAGCCACGCGAAGCGCGACGCCCGTACCGATCTCACCGGGCGGCGCGCCCTGCTGACCGGCGGTCGCGCCAAGATCGGCATGTATATCGCGCTGCGGCTACTGCGCGACGGTGCGCACACCACTATCACCACTCGCTTCCCGAACGATGCGATCCGCCGCTTCGCCGCCATGGACGACAGCGCCGGCTGGCTGCACCGGCTGCGCATCGTCGGTATCGATCTGCGGGATCCGGCCCAGGTCGTCGCGCTCGCCGATGATGTCGCGGCGCAGGGACCACTGGACATCCTGATCAACAATGCCGCCCAGACCGTGCGCCGCTCCCCCGGCGCCTACAGCGCACTGGTCGACGCCGAAGCCGGTCCGCTACCCGCGGGTGCACTGCCGGATGTGGTGACCTTCGGCAAGACCATGCAGGCGCATCCCACCGCACTCACCGCATCCCTGACCCCGACGCTGTCCTCGGCCGATGTGGCGGAACTGGCCTTGGTCGCGGGATCGGCCACACCGGAACGCATTTCGCGCGGGATCGCTATTGATGCCGGTGGTCTGGTGCCGGATCTGGCGCATACCAACAGCTGGGTGCAGACCGTCGCGGAGGTGGACCCGACCGAACTGCTCGAGGTCCAGCTGTGCAATTCGGTGGCGCCGTTCATTCTGGTTTCCCGGCTGCGCCCGGCCATGGCCGCCGCCGCGGCTCGCCGCAAGTACGTCGTGAATGTCTCCGCGATGGAGGGCCAGTTCTCCCGCGCATACAAGGGCGCGGGCCACCCCCATACGAATATGGCCAAGGCCGCGCTGAATATGTTGACCCGCACCAGCGCCCGGGAAATGTTCGAACAGGACGCCATCCTCATGACCGCCGTCGATACCGGCTGGATCACCGACGAACGGCCGCATTACACCAAGATCCGTCTCGCCGAGGAGGGTTTCCACGCGCCCCTGGATCTGGTGGACGGCGCCGCCCGGGTCTACGACCCCATCGTCCAAGGCGAAACCGGCACCGACCTCTACGGCTGTTTCCTCAAGGACTATCAACCCTCACCCTGGTGATCCCACAGCCCAGTCCCGTGACCACCGGGCTACGCTGGGCATATGGCGTATCGGCTGCTGGCCGATGCCACCGCCCTGGTGCATTTCGCATTCGTGGCGTATGTGGTGGTCGGCGGATTCGTGGCGTGGCGATGGCCGCGTACCATCTGGCTGCATCTGATCGCGTTCGGCTGGGGGTTCAGCACGGTACTCTTCGGATTCGATTGTCCGCTCACGTATGTGGAGAATTGGGCGCGGCATCGCGCCGGGATGGCGGGACTACCGCCGAACGGTTTCATCGCCCACTATTTGACCGGGGTGATCTACCCGGAGAGTGCGCTGGGGTTGGTGCGCGGGCTGGTCGCGGTATGTGTGGTGGTGTCGTGGGTGGGCTATGTCTGGAGGGTTCGGGCGATGAGGTCGGCGACCTCGGAGACCTTGTCATCCAGGTAGAAGTGACCGCCGGGAAAGACCGTGCGGTCGAAGGAGCCGGTGGTGTGCTCGCGCCATTGCTCGGCCTGCTCCGGTGTCATCGTCGGATCTTCCGCGCTGACCAGGGCCGACACCGCGCAGGACAGTGGGGCGCCCGCGCGATAGCGGTAGGTCTCGACGGCCTGGTAGTCGCTACGCACGGCGGGCAGCACGAGTTCGGCGAGACTCGGTTCGTCGCGCAGAATCCGGATGGACATGGGATCGGTTGCCAGACGCTCCAGATCACCGATCAGATCGTCATCGGAGCCGAGATGCAGGCGGCCCTGCTCGACGAAGGTCGGTGCGGGACGGCCGGACACGAACAGCGCGGTGAGCGGCTGCCCCTTGCGCTCCAGACGACGTGCGGTTTCGAAGGCCACGGTAGCGCCCCTACTGTGACCGAACAGGGAAAGTCGTTGCACCAGGCCCTGATCCAGTACCTCCGCCACGATCCGATCGACGAGGGTGTCCATATCGGCGATGGTGGGCTCACCGAGCCGGTCCTGCCGACCCGGGTACTGGACGGCCGCGACGGCTATGCCGTCGTCGAACCGTTCGGCCAATGCCCGATATGCGGTGACCGCTCCCCCACCCGGCGGGAAACACAGCAGTTGATGGCTCGGCGCGGGATGCGCCCGCAACACACGTAGCCAGTCGGTCGCGTCGATGGCCTTACCCACGTCGATCTCCTTCACCGTCGCAGAGTTTCACCGGCACCGATATCGCGATGCGAACGGCTACGTCTCACCCGAGGTGGGTTCCGTACCAATTCAGGACCCGCCGCCACGCCTCGGTGGCGGCGGTCGGGTTGTAACGCGGTCCGGTGTCGTTGAAGAACGCGTGGTCCGCATTGGGTGCGACGTAGATCTCGTGGACGAGACCCGCCCGGTCCAGCGCCGCCTCCGCGGTGGGGCGCGACGCGATCACCCGTTCGTCCTTGGCGGCGTAGATGCCGAGTACCGCGGCCTTCGAACCGGACAGATCCCCGTTCTCCGGGAAGGGACCGTAAAACGGCGTCGCCGCAGCGAGTTTCGGCGTCCCCGCGGCCAACAACATCCACACCAGACCGCCGCCGAAGCAGAATCCGGTGGCGCCGATCTTCTTTTCCGGCACCCGGCGCTCCAACTCGGCAATCCCCGCCTGCAGATCGGCGATGAACTGATCCGGCGCGATCTTGCCCAGCTCGGCGGTGGCCGCCGCCGGATCCGTGAAGGCGGCGGTACCGCCGAGTTCGGACAGCAAGTCGACGGCGAGTGCGGAGTATCCGGCACCCGCGAAACGTCCTGTCACCGAACGGATGTGATCGGTGAGCCCCTTGTTCTCATGGATGACGAGCACGCTGCCACGAGGCTGTGGCGCGGCCGCCCAGGCGGCTTGTAGCTGGCGACCGCCCGGCCCGGCGAAAGTGATCGCGGTGGCCGGGACGGCGCCGCTGGTACCCGGCGGGGCCGACGACGCCGCGGGTTTCGCGCCCGTCGACGCGGAATTCGCCTGGTCGCCGCTGCTGGAGCAGGCGGCGAGCAAGGCGACCGCGGCGGTGGCCCCGACCCCGAGCATTCCTAGGCGGCGCAGTGCTTCCCGGCGGCCGATCAATCCGTCGGCATGGTCGGTGGCTATCTCTTCGGCGATATAACGCTGTAGCGGCGTCATGGCCCCGACCCTACTACTGCGGCACAACAACTACTCTCGATCTCGTGATTGGGCATGAACAGCTGGTCCGCGACTACGAGACCGGAATCGGTGTGCCGGCCTCCGGCATCATCCCCGCCGCCGATCCGGGCAGCTGTTTAGCTGCGACGCTACCGGTTTGGGCACTGGCCGCCGGATCCGTGGCCGCGGTGACCGCGGCGGCGAACCGAATCCGCGACGCACACCACCTGAATCCGGTGCTGCACCGGCTGGATCCGGACCGGATCGAGGCCGCCTTCGCCAGTGAACGCCTGCTGCGTATCGGCGGTACGCCCGCCAAGATATTCGCCGATCTGTCCGGATTCTTTCCCACCTTCGACGGCTGGGTCCGCACCCATGCCAACTACCCGCACCACCGCGCGCGGCTGCTCGCCTCGCTCGGACTGCCCGACGACGCCCCCGTCGATCTGGCGGTCGCCCAAATGGCGATGAGCCGCGCCACCGATATCGAGGAAAACGCGGCCGCGCACGGCGCCATCGCGGTCCAGGTGCGTACCGAGCAAGAGTGGGCGGCGAGCCCGCAGGGCCAAGCCGCCGCCTCGGGTCCGCTGGTGGCGATCGACACCCGGATCGACCGAGGGGAGCTGGGCCTGCCGATCGGCGCATCGCCCTTGCAGCCATTGCGCGGGGTCCGGGTACTCGATCTGACCCGCGTGATCGCCGGACCCGTCGCGACCAGAACCCTGGCACTGCTCGGCGCCGAGGTGCTGCGGATCGATCCGCCGCAGCTGTCCGAGATCCCCTGGCAGTACCACGACACCTGCCAGGGCAAGCGTTCCGCACTGCTCGATCTGTACCGGCAGTTGCCGCTGGTCAACGAGCTGCTCGCCGCCGCCGATGTGCTGATCACCGGGTATCGACCGGGCGCACTGGAAAACGCCGGACTCACCGCCGCCCGTCGTCCCGGCCTCGTACACGGCCGGATATCGGCATGGGGCGAATCCGGCCCGTGGGGTCGGCGGCGTGGTTTCGACAGCATCGTTCAGGCCGCAGCGGGTATTTCGATTGTCGAGGGCGCGCCTGCGGTGCCGGGGACACTGCCCGCGCAGGCACTCGACCACGCCTCCGGCTATCTGCTCGCCGCTGGGGTGATCGACGCACTCGTCGCCCGCGCCCAGGACGGTATCGGTCGCGATGTCCGAGTCGCATTGGCGCGCACGGCATCGTGGCTCCTCACCGCACCCGGCCGAACCCCGCGTCATCCGCAGGCCGCCCCGCCGAGTCCGCTGGCGGCGGTCACCCATGGCAATGTCACCACCGCCGCGCCGGTGCTCGCCGAATATCCGGATTACGCCTGGCCCGCACCACCGTACGGCGCGGACCGGCCGGCGTGGCCGCTGCACACCCGATAGCACTCGCGCTGTTCAGCGGCAATCGACTGATCAGGACTCGTCGGCCAAGGCCGCGATGGCCTTGGCCAGTCGCGCGCCGTCAGGCAGATTGTCGCCCCGGGTGATCGTCCACAGAATGCCGAGGCCCTGGGTCAGCACGAAATACAGCTCGGCGATCGCCTGGGCGGTGTCTGTGTCCAGATCCGGACGGGATTCCCGTAGCGCTCGACCGATGTCCTCGTAGGCACCGTTGAGGCTTTCAGACATGAATGTCCGCGATTCCGGCGTTCGCGCGATGCGCACCAAATTCTCCAGACTGGCCAGCATGCCGTCATCCGCAGCACGACCGGGCGCATCACCCGCGAGGTCATCACCTTCGCCGCCCACCTACTGAGCCACCCTGACCCGCTCGCTAGGCTCGACTGGTGCGGCAGAAGATCGTCATGGACGTCGATACCGGGATCGATGATTCACTCGCGCTGCTCTACCTGCTCGCCTCCCCGGAGGCCGAGATCGTGGGGATCGCCGCCACCGCGGGCAATGTGCCCGCACCACAGGTGGCGGCGAACAACCTCGCATGGCTGGATGTGTGCCGGGCACCCGACATCGAGGTTGCGCTAGGGGCCGCGCAACCGCTCGCGATCCCGCTGCGCACGACCGAGGACACGCATGGGCCGCAGGGTGTCGGTTATGCGGAACTGCCGCCATCCGCGCGGTCGCTCTCGGACCGGTCGGCGGCCGAGATGTGGGTCGATCTGGTGCGCGGGGCTCCGGGCGAGATCATCGGACTCTGCACGGGACCTCTGACGAATCTGGCTCTCGCACTTCGGCTCGAACCGCGGCTGCCCCTGCTGCTGCATCGGCTGGTGATCATGGGTGGAGCCTTCAATCACCCCGGCAATACCACCCCGACCAATGAATGGAATGTGCACGTGGATCCGGAGGCAGCCAAGGAGGTCTTCGATGCCTTCTCCGCCGCCCCAGCCGATCGGCGGCCGATCGTATGCGCGCTCGATATCACCGAGACCATCGAGATGCGGCCTAAGCATGTGGCGCAGCTCGCCGAACGCGCGGGCAGTCTGCCTATCGAGCTGGTTTCAGAAACCGACTTACCGGAGGCCAGGTCGGCGACGAGCAATCCGATCGTGCGGTATTTCACCGATGCGGTCCGGTTCTACTTCGATTTCCATAAGCTCTACGACCAGGGCTATCTCGCGCATATGCACGATCCGTTCGCGGCGGCCGTCGCGCTGGATCCGGCGCTCGCGATCACTCGACCGGCCACGGTCGATGTCGAACTCGTCGGCAGCATCACCCGCGCCACCACGGTGGCCGACTGGGCGGGCATGTGGGGCCGCGAACCCAATGCCGACATCGTGATCGGCACCGATCCGGAGATGTTCTTCGAGCGATTGATCACCAGGGTCGGTGACTTCGCGCGGTCGGTCTACCCGCCGCAGGCTGCTCGATGATCGGCGACAGCGACGACAACACCTATCTCGCCGAGTTCCGCACCCGCCTCGAACTGCCCGGAATCATCGACGTCCATACCCATTTCATGCCGGATCACGTCATGGCCAAGGTATGGGCGTACTTCGATTCAGCCGGTCCGCTGACCGGCCGGGAGTGGCCCATCGTCTATCACGACGATGAGCAGGTCCGGCTGAAGACATTGCGCGACTTCGGTGTTCGCGCGTTCACCTCGCTGGTGTATCCGCACAAGCCGGATATGGCGGCTTGGCTCAACGAATGGGCCGCCGACTTCGCCGCGCGCACCCCGGATTGTCTGCACACCGCGACGTTCTATCCCGAACATCACGCCGACAGTTATGTGGAGGCGGCCATTGAGCGCGGTGCCCGGGTGTTCAAGGTACATGTACAGGTCGGCGACTTCCATCCCGGTGATCCGCTGCTGAATCCGGTGTGGGGCATGCTCGAGGACGCCGCGATACCGGTGCTGATCCACTGCGGTTCCGGACCCACGCCGGGCGAATACACCGGCCCCGAGCCCATCGCCGGTCTGCTGCAACGCTATCCGCGGCTACAGCTGATCATCGCGCATATGGGCACACCCGAGTACTCCGAATTCCTCGATTTGGCACAGGAATACCCGGGTGTGCACCTGGACACGACAATGGTGTGGACCGATTTCACCGAAGCCTCGGCCCCCTTTCCGACCGCCGAGCACGGCAGGCTGCGCGCCATGAGCGACCGCATTTTGTTCGGTAGCGACTTTCCGAATATCCCATACTCCTACGGACATTCGATCCACGCGCTGGAACGGCTGGACCTGGGCGATGCCTGGCTCCGGCAGGTCTGCTATCGAAACGCCGCACGGCTCTTCGAGATCGCGTAGGGCTCGGGTCTACGCGACGGCTACAGTCGGTCAGATCGATACGGATGCTCGAGAAGTTGGCGTCCAAGGCGCACCATCGTGCTGTCATGCACGGGAGGGTGGTCAGGCGCGCCGATGCGTCGTCTTCAGGGAGTGGATGGGCGATTCCATCGGCGGGATGGCCATCACCTCAACTGTCGAAGGCGTCGAGAATCTGCTCAGCGGCTAGGGCCGCGGTCAACGTACCGTCGCGCACCTGCTTCTCCACCTGTGCGCGAATGGCTTTGACGTTCGGGTTCTCCGCCAGGCGGCGCAGCAGTTGGTCGTGCACCATGGTCCAGGTCCAATCGACCTGTTGGCGGCGCCGCTTCTCGGCGAATTCACCCGCCTCGGTGAGCACCCGGCGGTGTTCGAGGACGGTGTCCCAGAACTTGTCCAGCCCATGGCCTTGCAGGCCGCTCATGGTGAGCACGGGTGGACGCCAGAGCGCGTCGTGCGGATGGATGAGGCGCAGTGCCCCGGCCAATTCGCGGGCCGCGGACTTGGCTTCGACCTCGTATCTACCGTCGGCCTTGTTCACCGCGACCAGGTCGGCGAGTTCCAGAACACCCTTCTTGATGCCCTGCAACTGATCTCCGGTGCGCGCCAAGGTCAGAAAACAGAACACATCGACCATATTCGCAACCGTCACCTCGGACTGGCCGACCCCGACGGTCTCCACCAGGATCACGTCAAAGCCGGCGGCCTCGAGCAGCACGATGGTCTCGCGGGTCGCCTTGGCGACACCACCGAGAGTGCCCGCGGTCGGCGAGGGACGGATATAGGCGTTGCGCTCCAGCGACAGTCGCGCCATGCGGGTCTTGTCGCCGAGGATGGAGCCGCCGGTGCGGGTGGAGGACGGGTCGACGGCCAGCACCGCCACCCGATGCCCCTTGGCGATCAGATCCATGCCGAGCGCATCGATGAACGTCGACTTGCCGACGCCGGGAACACCGGTGATGCCGACACGATTCGAGGTGACCGTATCGGTCGGCGGGGTCAGTCGCAGCAGCAGTTGCTGCGCGAGCTCCCGATGGTCGGCCCTGGTCGACTCGACCAGGGTGATGGCCCGAGCAAGGGCGGCCCGCTCCTGCGAGCGGACCGCCTGCGCGAGCGCGTCGACATCGATGACGCGCTTCGCAGCCGTCGCCCGACCACCACCGCTGCTCGAATCGCCGCGCGATGCTGGAATCATTCGCCGCTGCCGCCGCCGATCTCGTGACCGAGTTCACCCGCCAACTTCTTCAGCAGATCGATCGCCGCATCGGCGATCACGGTGCCGGGCGGGAAGATCGCCGCCGCGCCCGCCGCATACAGCTCCTCGAAGTCGCCGGGCGGAATAACGCCGCCGACGATGACCATGATGTCGGGACGCCCGACATCGGCCAGTGCCTGCCGCAGGGCGGGCACCAGTGTGAGGTGACCAGCCGCCAGCGAGGACACACCGACGATGTGCACATCGTTATCGGCGGCCTGCTGCGCCACCTCTTCCGGCGTCTGGAACAGCGGGCCCACATCGACGTCGAAGCCGAGGTCGGCGAAGGCCGTGGCGATCACCTTCTGACCTCGGTCGTGCCCGTCCTGGCCCATCTTTGCGACCAGGATGCGCGGACGCCGACCCTCCGCCTCGGCGAATTCGTCGACGAGTTCGATCGCCTTGCTGATATTGGTCACCTTTCCGGCCTCGTCGCGGTACACACCGGAGAGCGTACGAATCTCGGCCTGGTGCCGGCCGTACACCTTTTCCAGGGCGTCGGAGATCTCACCGACTGTAGCCTTGGCGCGCGCCGCGTTGATGGCCAGCGCGAGCAGGTTGTTCTCCATGCCGCCCTCCGACGAGGCTGCGGCACGGGTCAATTCGGCCAGTACCCGCTGCACCTCGGCCGAATCGCGGTCGGCCCGAAGCCGGTTCAGCTTCTCGATCTGCTCGGCCCGCACCCGGGAGTTCTCGACCTTGAGGACCTCGACCTGCTGATCTTGTTCGACCCGGTACTTGTTCACGCCGATCACCGGCTGCTGACCGGTATCGATGCGGGCCTGCGTGCGGGCCGCGGCCTCCTCGATGCGCAGCTTCGGGATGCCCTCGCCGATCGCTTGCGCCATACCGCCGTGCGCCTGCACCTCGGCGATATGCGCGCGGGCGCGGTTGGCCAGCTGATGGGTAAGCCATTCCACGTAATACGAACCCCCCCAGGGGTCGATCGGCCGCGTGGTGTTGGACTCCTGCTGGATCAGCAGCTGGGTATTGCGGGCGATGCGCGCCGAGAAGTCCGTCGGGAGGGCCAGCGCCTCGTCGAGGGCGTTGGTGTGCAGCGACTGGGTGTGGCCCTGGGTCGCGGCCATCGCCTCGATGCAGGTGCGCGCCACATTGTTGTAGGCGTCCTGCGCGGTCAGCGACCAACCCGAGGTCTGCGAATGCGTCCGCAGCGAAAGCGATTTCGCGCTCTTGGGCTCGAACTTCGCCACCAGCTCGCTCCAGAGCAGCCGTCCCGCACGGAGTTTGGCGACCTCCATGAAGAAGTTCATGCCGATCGCCCAGAAGAACGACAGGCGCGGCGCGAACTTGTCGACCTCCATACCCGCGGCGATACCCGCGCGAATGTACTCGACACCGTCGGCGAGGGTGTAGGCCAATTCCAGATCGGCGGTGGCTCCGGCTTCCTGGATGTGGTAGCCGGAGATGGAGATCGAGTTGAACTTCGGCATCTTCGCGCTTGTGTAGGCGAAGATATCGGAGATGATCCGCATCGAGGGCTTGGGCGGGTAGATGTAGGTATTGCGGACCATGAACTCCTTCAGAATGTCGTTCTGAATGGTTCCGGCCAGCTGTTCTGGTGCGACGCCCTGCTCCTCGGCCGCGACCACGTACAGCGCGAGGATCGGCAGCACCGCGCCGTTCATGGTCATCGATACCGAGACCTGGTCCAACGGAATGTGATCGAAGAGTTGACGCATGTCGAGGATGGAATCGATGGCGACACCGGCCATCCCGACATCACCCTGCACACGCGGGTGATCGGAGTCGTAGCCGCGGTGCGTGGCCAGGTCGAAGGCGACCGACAGCCCCTTCTGGCCCGCTTGCAGATTGCGCCGGTAGAAGGCATTCGAATCCGCGGCGGTGGAGAAGCCCGCGTACTGACGGATGGTCCACGGCTGGTTGACGTACATCGTCGGGTATGGACCGCGCAGGAACGGCGCGATGCCCGGCACGCTGTCGAGCGGATACCCTTCGGCCGCAATGGCATCGCGATCGGCCTTGGTGAAAACCGGTGGCACGTCGATACCTTCCGGTGTCGACCACACCAGCTGTTCGGCGGCATAGTTATTCGCCTCGGCGGCAGCACGGACGAAGGCGTCGACCTGTGTGGAGTCGACGTCGGCGGGTTCGGCCGGACGTTCGGATAGCGGCACCTCGGCGAAACTGCCGATCCGGTGCTCGATGCCGCCGGGCTCGTCGATTTCGCCCGGCTGGTCGATATGACTCAATGTCATCAGGCTCCCACCTTCTCCAGCAGGTCGGACAGTGCGGCCACCGCATCGATGCGGGCCGCGAGATAACCGTCGGGGCGCTGCGCTGCGCTCAGGTCGGCGACGGCTTTTTCCGCACCGGCCAGCAGCACCGTCTGGACGCCGACGGCACGCAATTGCTCGACCGCCGGACCCGCCTGCTCGGCGTAACGCTTGTCCGAACCACATAATACGGCGATGGTGGCATCGGATTCCGTTGCCGCCGTGCCGATTCCGGTCACATTCAGGGGACCGGGATTGATCGACTCGATACCGCCCGAGGCGAGCAGGTTCGCGATAAAGGTGACCCGCACATTGTGTTCGGCCACGGTACCGAGCGGCACCAGCAGCGCCCGCGGTCGCACACCCTTGGCCGCGAGGTAGGCATCCGAGCGATCGCGCAGTGCCTCGAACGCGGCGCCGTAGCGAACCACCTGACCGGGCTGCCGCGCGGCCTCGGACAGCGGCTGTTCGGCCAGGTTCGGGAATTCGTTGACGCCGGTGACAGCCGTCTTGCGGTACGCCACATCGGCATCCCGGGCCGATCGGGTCGTGGCGATCCGCTCGGCGAGCAGGCCGGAGTCCAGCGCGGCGAGATAGCCCCCCGCGGCCTCGAGTTCCTGCATGAACTCCCATGCCTTGGCGGCGAGTGCGGCGGTGAGATCCTCGACGTACCAGGAACCGGCACCCGGATCCCGCACATGACCCAGATGCGACTCCTCGAGCAGCAGCAACTGGGTATTGCGAGCCATGCGATCTGCGAACGACTTCGAGACGCCGAGTTCACCGGGCGGCAAAGCCGAATCGAAGGGCAGCACGGTAACCGTGTCCGCACCACCGACTCCCGCGCCGAACGCCGCGAGCGTGGTGCGCAGCATATTCACCCACGGATCGCGCTGGGTCATCATTGCCGCGGAGGTCACGGCATGCTGCGGCGCGTCACCGAATGCGGGTGCGCCGCACACGTGCGCGACTCGGGCCCAGAGTTGGCGGGCCGCACGGAATTTCGCGATGGTGGCGAACTGGTCGTCGGTCGCGGCGAAACGGAACTCCAACTGCTCGAAGGCATCCGCGATGTCCTGGCCCTCGGCGGCGAGCGCGCGCAGGTAGGCCAGGCCGACGGCCACCGCCGCACCGAGTTCCTGGGCGTCCGAGGCGCCCGCATTGTGAAAGACGGTGCCGTCCACCGCGATTGCGCGCACGGACTCCGGTCGCTGCAGCGCCTGACCGGCCAGGGTGATCGCCTCCGCCAGTTCGATATCCGCGGTTCCGGCGAAGCGACTGGTGAGCGGGGCCGCGCCCAATGCGACTCGAATCTCGGTCCGGTCGGCGACCTGGTAACCGTCGAGCAACGCGAAGACCTGCTGTGCCGCGGCGGAAACCGCATCGCCGGCGGCGAGTGTCAGCGGCGCCAGTTCGAACAGCAGGCCCGACAGCGCCGCGGGCAGTTCGGCCACTGGCACACCGTGCGCACCGGCACCGAGCCACAGCGCGCTGATCCCGTTCTCCAGCGCGGCCATAATCTCGCGATTCGCCGCGGCGCCATCGGCCGCGCCGATGAATGCGCTGACATACCAGCCGCGATGTACATCTCGGGTGGCGTCCCGGCCACGGACAAACGGATATTCGCCCGGCAGCGGCAGCTCGGGCCGCTCATCCCCGCGGGTGTACAGCGGGGCGATGGTCAGACCGTCGTAGGTGCGCTCCTCGAGCAGCTTTTCTGGTTCCTCCGGAAGTTCGGCGACGTCGACCCTGCGGGCCTTCGCCAGTACCCCCGCCACGCCCTGACGCCATGCGACGTAATCGGGCACCGGCTCTGAAGCAATCGGCATAGCTGCTGTTCCTCTTCTCTCGACGCACACCTCATGTGCGCCCGAAACCGTTGCATTCGCCCAGCTCAGCGAGCACATCGGTTAACGAGCATTCGTCCCGTTTCCTTCGATGCTAGCGGCCGCTCCGCGGCCGGTTGACCGTGGCCGCCACTACCAACCGGTAACCTGGCGCGGTGCTCAGGCTGATCCGTGACCCACGCGTCGTCGCCCTGCTCGTCGGATGCGCCGCGCTGTTCATGGCGGCCATGCTGGTCCCACTACCGACACCGCAGCAGATGCAGGACTGGGCTGCCTCGGTCGGCCCGATCTTCCCGCTGGTGT
This sequence comes from Nocardia citri, assembly GCF_054065835.1. Taxonomy (NCBI): domain Bacteria; kingdom Bacillati; phylum Actinomycetota; class Actinomycetes; order Mycobacteriales; family Nocardiaceae; genus Nocardia; species Nocardia citri. The sequence goes on along the minus strand of NZ_JBSUQM010000003.1, from coordinate 273,405 downwards.
TCTTCGTGGTCCACGCGCTGGTCACGGTGGCTCCGGTCCCCCGGACCGTACTGACCGTCAGCGCCGGCGTCCTCTTCGGACCGGTGCTCGGCATAGTCCTCGCCGCCTCCGCGACCACGGTCAGCGCCGCTCTGGCCATTCTGCTCGTCCGCGCGCTGGACCGCGATCGAGTGGCCGTCCACCTCAACCATCCGGCGGTCCGCTCGATCGATGAACGCCTGGAGCGCCGCGGCTGGCTCGCGGTCGGATCGCTGCGTCTGATCGCCTTCGCCCCGTTCTCGGTGATCAATTACTGCTGCGCCCTGTCCTCGATCCGCTTCTGGCCCTACCTGATCGCGACCGTCATCGGCATCCTTCCGGGCACCATCGGCACCGTTATCCTTGGCGATGCCCTGACCGGACGTACCCACCCCGGCATGCTCGTGGTTTCCGGGGTGCTCATCGCCGTCGGCATCATCGGTTTGATCATCGACGCGCGCTGGTCGCGGACCCACGAACCGGAGCACGAGACCACCGCACCGGTCACCGTGACGGACTGACCCCGAGGCGTGCGCAGCGTCGCCGAGACCGGGTATGCCCGCCTTGCGCCGATTCCGGTTTGCGGTTGCCGGCGGGTGGCTAACCCAGAACAGCCACGACCGCTCGAAGGAGGTGACCAACGATGGCGGTACGCGCAGTCGAACCAGGGCCGAACGGCAATAACCACGACAATTGGAATCAGGACCCCCGCGAAGATCGAGCCGACGATGTCATCCGGCCGTGGGGCCGATGACAACCTGACCTAATCCACGGTCAACTCGATCGGGATGGCGAAGACATCCACCATTGCGCCGTTGCGCAGCACCGTCACCGGCATCGATGCCCCGACGGCGTCGGCGAAGAGTTGGCGTTGGATGCCTTGGGCGTCGGCCACTTGCGAGCGGGCGACGCTGAGTACGAGGTCGCCGCGGCGCAGCCCCGCGTGATCGGCGGGACCGCCGCGGACGACTTCGACAATGCGGACACCGGCGGGTTGCCCGGTGCGGGCGGCCACGGATGCGGGCAGCGGGGCCGGAACGCCCACCAGGCCGAGGTAGGCGCGGCGCACGCGGCCGTCTTTGAGCAGGGTGCGGATGATGCGGCGAGTGGTGGCATTGATCGGGATGGCCAGGCCGAGTCCGACGCCCGCGACCGCGGTATTGACACCGACCACCCGGCCCGATGAATCCGCGAGCGCGCCACCGGAATTGCCCGGATTCAGGGCGGCATCGGTTTGGATCACGTCCTCGATCACGCGACCGGCACGGCGGGAGGCGACCGGGACAGCTCGCCCGAGTGCGCTCACCACACCCGCGGTCACCGAGCCCGCCAACCCCAACGGGCTCCCGACCGCCACCACCAATTGGCCGACCACCAGCTTGTCGGCATCGCCGAGCCGCACCGCGCCCGGCGCACCGGCGCGGGCCCGCAATACCGCGAGATCGGAGAGCGGATCTATGCCGACGACATCGACACGTGACTCCACACCGTCCGCGAACACCACCTCACCGCTACCGACCGAGCCGACTACATGCGCGTTGGTCAGCAGAAATCCGTCATCGGTGAAGACCACCGCGGACCCGCTCCCGCGCCGGGTTCGCACGCTCGCCACATGCGGGGTGACCGATGCCGCGACGGCGATGACCGAGCGAGAATACGCGTCCATCGCCGATTCATCGAGATCGTGTTGCCGTGTGGCGTCTTCCGGACCCGACAACGGGATCGACTCGTCGTCCACGCTGACCACCATCCTGCTTATCGAGCGCGCACCCGATATCGAGCCCGCCCTCTCCAGCATGCTCCGCCGCACTACCCGGTGCAGGATGTTCGCCACAGGCGCAACCGGACTCATCCGGCCTTCACCTGTCCCGGTCCGGTCACGGATTCGATTACGCTCCGGGCACGCGGTCCAAGAAGCCGTACACACCGATGATCCGGCCGTCCTCGGCAAGGGTGATCACATCAGTCCCGGCGACCGGCGCACTCCCGTCGGCCGCAACCAGCTCCCAGGAGAACCTGGCGATGTCGCGGTGTCCGTCGACCGCACCGAGCTGCCGGAATTCGAAGCCGGGAAACTGCTCGTGCACACCCCCGATGGCGGCGGTCAGTTGCTCATGCCCGGCGACATCGGTCAGCGGATCGGTGTAGAAACCGTCCTCGCGCCAGGCCGCGGCCACCGCCTTCGCCCGCACATCGGCATCGGTGGCATTCCATGCCGTGAAGTAGCGGGCCACCGCGTCGTCGTATCGAGACATAACGAATCATCCTCTGCTGGAAGGTATTTCGGTCACCACCGGAGGAAGTTCCGGCGGATACCTCAACCTTGCCCGCTGCCGATCACGAAGTCGATTACGCGCGAGGTAAGTATCAGCGCGCGAACCAGCGCGGCCATTGATGGCCGCGCTCCCACACCGTGTCGCCGACGACCACGACCAGGTCGCAGATCTCGGTGACCGCGCGCCGCGCCGCCCAGATATGCTCTCGGCTCGGCACTATCACCGCATGCGCACCGGAGCGTGCGATGGCCGAGAGCAGCCGCGCCACCGGATCACCGTGCGGACCCACCGTCATCTGGACCAGTTCGTAGCCCATTCGAGCCGCGCAGGTGCGGGTCGCCCGCACATCGTGATCCACCATCGATCCCGAAATATCCCAGCGCACAAACCCGATTGCCCACGGTTTGGCCACCACCCCGTTGCCAAGTAACCCCGTTTCGCTTCGCAACCGCCCGACAACCTCCCATGGTTCCGACCCGCTCATATCACCCACCTGTCTGCCAGCACCCACGAGTACGGTACGAACACAGCACGGCGCGGCACCATGGTTTTGCGGGGATTTGCGGAAGTTGTTGACCCTTATGGCGCTGACCGGCGACGATTGTGCGTAGCCAGCGCAATGCCCACGCGAGACGAGGCCACTCTGATGCGTATCCAACTGCTCGGCGGACCCACCAACAACACCGGCTCGCCCCGGCTGTGGATCGATGAGGATCGACATCTATATCTCGTGCAAGGCTACCGGGTGGCCCATGACGCGAACCGTGTCGAAATTCCGCATATGCTGCTCGGCTGGCTGCAACCCGGCACCTACATCGGCGTTCCACTACTCGATTCCGGGTACGGTTCCTTCACCCTCGCTGGGCAGCCGATCACCGATCCGGATGCCCTGGCGCATATGCGGATTCCCGATCACGAAATCGCGATCGCGGTCCCGGTCGGGCAGAGCCGGTGGGAATGGTAATGCAATGCTCTTCTTCACCATCGAGGAAACCAACGATCTCATTCGCGAAACGCGCGGCGACGCTTTCCATCTCGAAGTGTCCGATGATCACTCCCAGGTCTCCGACGAGACCGAACCGATGCGTCGCGTGCTCGCGGGCCTACCGCCGTTCGAGCAGGATTGCTATCCGCCATCGTGGCGGGCCTGGGAGGAGCTCACCAGCGAGGTCGCCAGACGCGGCGTGCCGATCCGGCGGGTGCGGGTGGTCTCGGAGCCGCTCACCGACTACGTCCGATTCCTGCACGCACTCACCGATCGCAATCAGCGCTACGGCGAGGACATTCGCTGGCTGCCAAGGCATCTCGCCGATCCCTCGGACTACACCGACGACGAATGGTGGCTGCTCGACGAGACGGTCGCCTTTACGATCTTCACCAAGACCGGCGATCTGGCGGGAGCCGCGGTAACCACCGACCCGGTACTGGTCGCACGCTGTCGGACAGTACGAGACACACTGTGGAGCAAAGCAATTCCGCACCACGACTACATGACCGGCGGGCGGAGTGGATGACCGGTGTCGAGCAGTCCCGGCAAGCCTTCGGGGCACGTTTACGTGAACTGCGCAAAACCGCACATCTGACCGGCGTGCAGCTCGCCGCTGCGGCGGGCTGGCATTCGGCCAAGGTGTCGCGCATCGAGCACGGTAGACAAACACCGACCGATGGCGATCTCGCCCAATGGTGTCGCCTGTGCGGCGCCGAACTGCTAATGCCGGACCTGCGTGCGGCACTGGCGAATATCGAGGCGCTCTGGCAGGAGTGGCGGCGCATCGCCGCGACCGGACATGCCCGGCAGCAGCGCCGCCGGATCGAATCGGAGGCGCGCGCCACCACCATCCGCAATTTCGAGAACGCGGTCGTTCCCGGCCTGTTGCAGACCGAACCCTACGCCAGAGCCATACTCGAGACCTGCATCGACTTCGTCGGCGGTATCGACGATATCGACCGCGCGGTGGCGGCACGTATTGCGCGCCAGCGCATTCTGCATCACGGTACCCATCGCATCTGCATTCTGTTGGCGGAGCAGGCGCTCTATACCACGGTCGGCGACGACAAGGTGATGACCGGTCAGCTCGAACGCCTCATCGATGTGATGCCGCTGCCCCGGCTCGCACTCGGCATCATCCCGCGGACGGCGGATTTCCTCTACACCACAACGTGTTTCGTATTGCTCGACAAACGCGTCGCCGAGGTCGAGACCATCTCGGCGGGTCTCACCATCACCCAGCCGCGGGAACTCGCGTACTACGAGAAGACCTGGGCGGCACTGCACCGGCAGGCCAGGTTCGGCGAAGCCGCCCGCGCAATGATCAACAATGCGCTGAAATTGCGGAGGATGCCGCCATAGTCACAGTGCCGTGCGCTGGGTTGCCCGTACCGATACCGAGCAGCAACCGGTTCTCCGATACGTACTGCAGGGTACTGATCTGCTTGGCCGCCCACGCCACCGGGCGCAGTGCGAGCAGCATAACGTTGTAGCCGATCCGAATCCGGTCGGTCACCGCGGCTGCGGTCGCGAGCGTGACGGTGCTGTCCAGCATGGGCGCGCTGGCCACGAGATGGTCTGTGGACCAGACCGATTCGAGCCCGAGTTGCTCGGCGAGGCGGGCGGCGGCCCGCACATCGCCGAGGATCGGGCGTACCGGATCGGGGTGGAGGTCGGGAGGATCACGCCGATATAGAAGGTCATGAACACCACATTAGGAACGAATCATGAGCGTTCCAATGGCTCGATCACTCAATTGCATGCCCACAACGCTCATTCCGTCGTGACCGCCTGCTCGACGGGTTTGCGGTGCAAGCCCTTTCGGTCGTAATACAGGGTCACCACCGCACCGACGACCAGGCCGATCGCCAGACCGAGCACCGCCATCCAACTACCGCGCGCGAGCCCGGCAGCACCGTCGGCATTGAAGTAGAGGATGGCGCGCACCCCGAGAAAGACCTGGTGCATGGGCTCGAAAGTGGCCAGCCACTCGAAATACCTCGGCGTCGCTTCGATGGGCACGCTACCGCCCGAGGAGGGCAGCCCGAGCACGATGAACAGGATCAGATTGACCAGCAGCCCCGCGGTGCCGAGCGCGGCCAGCACCGACAGCGCGGTCACCCCAACCGCGATGATCGCGAGCGCGCAATACAGGAACAAGGCGAGCGGATGATCGAGCGGCACATCCAATGCCGCTGCGATACCGAGGAATACCGCGGAGACGATCGGCGCGGTGACGGTCATGATCGCCCACTTCAACAGCAGGGTGCGGAAGCGGGAGATCGCCGCGGCCGGATAGTGCACGTACCACGGGCCGTACTCGGTCGGCGCGAAACCGAGCGCGGAATCGGTCATCGAGTGGATGATCATCGCACCGGTGAATCCGGCTAGCAGCACCATGACCGTATAGAAGAACGCGGATAAACCCTGTCCAGTGCCATCGGGCAGCGGCCGATACGGATCGACCACGACCTGGATCGGATGAGCGAGCATCAATTGGCTGGCACCGGCAAGTGGCGGCGCCTGGCCGCCCCCCGCCGGTCGCAATTGGTTCTGCACGGTATCGGTGAGTTGTTCGCCGACGGTCTCGTCGACGCGCGTCAGCGCCTGATCGGCAATGCGCTGCATGACTCCGGTGGCGAAGCTGCCAGCCCGGGGATTCGTGTGCACGGTGATGATCGGCTGCTCGACGTTGCCCGGAACGACACCGGCTGCGCCGAGAATGGCCAGCCGCTTGGTGAAGTCACTGGGGATGACGATCGCACCGTAGACCTTGCCCTGGCGCAGTTGTCGTTGCGCCTCTGCGAATCCGACGACCCGCAGGTCGATCTTATCGGCGGGCAGACTCGCGACGAGTGCGTCGGTGATCTGATTGCCGATATTGGTCGGCTTGCCACCCAGGGTATCCCCATCGTCCTGATCCACCAGTGCGACCGGGAAGTCGTGCAGGTTCTTGGTCGGATTGACCACGTACGCCAGATACATCGTGCCCAGTAGCGACATGAGCAGGGTGACCACGGCGATCGGGGCGATCCAGGCCCGCAGCCGCAGATGGCGGGCGGCGGTTCCGACAGTCGTCATGGGCGCACCGTATCGGTAGCGGTGATGTTTCGGTACCGAACCGGCCAGTTGCCGGTGGCTGTTCACACCGCGGCCACGACACCCATCACCGAGACCGCGATCACGGTCTCGGCGCAGCCGGCCCTCGGGTTCGATGTAGACCAGCGGAATCACCGCAGCCAGCAAGGTCATCAGTATGGTGGCGAGAAAGCCGTGCTCTCATTCCAATTCGGACATCCAGGTGAAGTTCATGCCGTAACGGTGGCGATGAGGGGGCACGAGGCCGCGCTCGCCACGATGCATCGGCGGACGCCGTTAGCGGGCACCGCGCGCCGGCACGCCGGCCGGTAGCCTCGACGGGTGTGGCCGAGGAACTCGGTTTCGACGAAGGGAGAGCGGATATGACCGCATTCCGTATGCGTAGCGGACTGGTCGTGTTCGCGGCCGCCGGTTTACTGACCGGCTGCTCCGACAAGGCCGCGCCGGACGCCAAACCCACCTCCGCCCCGGCAGCCAACTCACTGACGAACTGCACACCGCTGACCGAAGAGCAGATCAGCCGCGCCACGCAAGCCGACACTCTCACCATCCACCACCGTCCCCCGGTCTGTGTCTGGCAGGCCCAACGCGGCGCCGGCGAATCCGATGTGACCTTCACCTACACCGAACGCGAATCCCTCCAGCAGACGTGGCAGCGGGCCGAGAACGACGGCTTCCAGACCGAACATCTGACGATCACCGAACAGATCTTCGGCGCGACCGTCACCGCGACCGGCTTCTACATCCGTAATCCACACGACCCGGGTGACTGCGCGGTGGCCGCCGCGGACAATGGCACCATCGTCTGGCGCGTCCAAAACCATTCCCACACGACAACACCCGACCCCTGCGCCATCGCACTCCAATTGGCAACGCTGACTATCGATCTCGCGCCCTAGCCATCGAACAAGGCACCCCGGACCTCGACGAGATCCGGGGTGTTCGCGGTTTCGCCGACTACTGTGACGGCGGCTGCCAGGACTGTCCCTGGGGCGAGTTCGGGCGGTAGGGCTGCTGGTGCGGTGGTATCTGCTGCTGTGCCGGCACGACCGGCTGGTGTGGGGAGGGTTGGGTTCGGGTCACCGGAGTCACCACGCCCTCCACCGGTGCGCGGGCATCGGCCTCGGCGGCGCGCACCGCCTGTTCGATGGCCGGGTCGCGGGCCGTATCGAACCACCCCGCGACATCGGAATCGTCCTCCGGTTTGCTCTCCACATCATCGACCGGGGCGGGCTCGTAGCGGAATACGCCGTCCTCACCCTTGGTCGCGAAGTTCTGGGCGAAGCCCTCGAGCGCCTTACCGAAATCGCTCGGCACCAGCCACACCTTGTTCGCGTCACCACGGGCGACCATGGGCAGGGTCTGCATGTACTGGTAGGCAAGTAGCTCCGGCGTCGGCTTACCGGATTTGATTGCGGCGAAAACCTTTTCGATGGCCTTCGCCTGGCCCTGCGCCTGCAGGTAGGCCGCGGCCCGTTCACCCTGGGCGCGCAGAATCCGGCTCTGCCGTTCACCTTCGGCCGCCAGGATCGAGGACTGCTTGGCGCCCTCGGCGGAGAGGATCTGCGCCTGCTTGGCGCCCTCGGCCGTCTTGATCTGCGATTCGCGGGTGCCCTCCGCGGTGAGGATCATGGCGCGCTTCTCGCGGTCGGCCTTCATCTGCTTCTCCATCGACTCCTGGATCGATGGCGGCGGATCGATGCTCTTGAGTTCGACTCGCGCGACGCGCAACCCCCAGCGGCCGGTGGCCTCGTCGAGCACCCCGCGCAGCTGACCGTTGATCTGATCGCGCGAGGTCAGCGTCTGCTCCAGGGTCATGCCACCGACCACATTGCGCAGGGTGGTCACGGTGAGTTGCTCGACGGCCGCGATGTAGTTGCTGATCTCGTATACCGCCGCCTGCGGGCTCGTCACCTGGAAGTACACGACGGTGTCGATATGCAGGGTCAGATTGTCCTCGGTGATCACCGGCTGCGGTGGGAAGGACACCACCCGCTCGCGCAGATCTACCTTGGCCCGGATCCGGTCGGCGAAGGGCACCAGAAATGTCAGCTGACCGGAGACGGTCCGCGAATATCGGCCTAGTCGCTCGATGACGGCCGCCTCCGCCTGCGGAACAAGGGCGATCGACTTGAAGACCACCACCACGACCAGCAGCACCAAAACGGCGGCAACGATCAGTACACCCATCAGGGCCCCTTCCAGACGACCGCGGTCGCACCATCGATCTTCATGACATACACCGTGGTTCCCTTCGGATACTCGGCCGTCGTATCGAACGGCCGTGCGGTCCATTCCTCACCGCCGATTTTGACCAGGCCGCTGTGCTCGGCCACCGGCTCGAGCACCAACGCCTGCTTACCCATCAGCGCGTCCACATTCGTCGGAATCGGCGGCGGGGTTCCGAAGCGACGCCGCAGAGCCGGGCGCACCCCGAGCAGCAGCACGAGCGCCAGCACCGCGAAGACCACGGCGTCGGCGACCAGCCCAGTGTCACCGACGGCACTGACTCCCGCGGTCCCGAGTGCGGCGACACCCAACATCAACAGCGTGAGGTCCCCGGTGAGCATCTCCGCCGCCGCGAGCAGCAGGCCCGCGACCAGCCAAACGATTGCGGTCACATGCTCACTGTAGTTGTCCGTGGCACTTCTGTGGCGCGACAAACCCAACATCAGTCCTGCCGATGCCCAATCCGATCAGCCCTGTCGCCGAGACTGTCACCGGCACGCCAACTCGGTTGCGCCGCAACCCGAAAAAGCGGGTGCTAGGTTCGGGCGGGTGAGCGGGCGTGACATATATGGCGGCGATATCTTCTCCGGACATTCGCGATCGAAGAAACGAACGGTGCCGACGGTCGTCGCCGACCGCGATCTCGTGGTGGAGGATGCGGCGAGCGGATTCTGCGGCGCCGTTGTCGGATTCGATCGCAGCTACGATGGCGAATTCGTCGAACTCGAGGACGCGCGCGGCGCGGTGCGGTTGTTCGCAATGCGCGAAGCCGCGTTTCTCATCGACGGTGCGCCGGTGACGCTGGTCCGCCCCAAAGCCACGGCACCCGAGAAGCAAACCCGGTCGGCGTCGGGCTCGACGCGAGTGGAAGGGTTGCGGGCGCAGGTCGCCAAAACCAGCCGGATCTGGGTGGAGGGCGTCCACGATGCCGCCCTGGTGGAGCGGGTCTGGGGACACGATCTGCGGGTCGAGGGCGTGGTCGTGGAGCATCTCGACGGTTTGGACAATCTGGCCGAACGGCTGACCGAATTCGCGCCCGGACCGGGGCGGCGGGTCGGTGTGCTGGTCGACCATCTGGTCGCCGGCTCCAAGGAGACTCAGCTGACCACCGGTCTCGGTAAGTATGTGCTGGTCACCGGGCACCCCTATATCGACGTGTGGCAGGCCGTGCGACCGGCTGCGGTCGGTATCGCGGCGTGGCCGCAGGTTCCGCGCGGCGAAGACTGGAAGACCGGCATCTGCCGTCGACTCGGCTGGGGCACACCGCAGGAGGGGTGGCGGCGGGTGTACAACGCGGTCGAATCCTTCCGCGATCTGGAATCCCCCCTGATCGGCGCGGTGGAGCGGCTCATCGACTTCGTCACCGAACCGGAGTGATCATCACTTCTCGGTCCAATCGCTGAAATCACGTCTCACTCCACGGAATTCGGCCCGCACGTCCACGGCACCGGCACGCCCCCGTTCCGGTACTCGCGGTACCGGACGTCTGATCGATGCGCGCAGCTCACCGGGGTATCCGACATGGCCGCCCCCGAGCCGCAACCCTCCTTTATGCTCGATAATTATGTGCTCTCCTAGTGCCACGCTGACGGTGTGGGCCGGCTCCTGGCTGGCCGGTCGCAGCGCGCCCGACGACATCCTGGAGGCGTTGTACGCCTGGGCGCCGCGGCACACCATCGCCGCGGGTGACCCGATCACCGGCGGTCGCGACGACCTACCCTGGTCCTCCCGCGGCAATCTGTCCGGCACCGGAGTCATGGCACTGCTCAAGGTGATTCGCGAAGCAATGGCCCAGCCCGGTGCGCAACTGCGATTGGTGCTGCCGGTGCCCGGCGATGTGCGCGGACTGCCCACCGGAACGGCCTTCGCCGCCGACGCGATCGAAGCGGGCGAGGGACTGCTGTTCGGCGTGCCCGGCGCGGACGGCACCGGGCTGATCCCGCAGTGGGCCGATGACGATACCCTGCAGTGGAGCGTCTACAGCACCGCGATCCCGGCCGCGCCCGGCCCGGATATGTCGCTCGGCGAGGCGGAATACACGATGCGCGAGGCCGTGCGCGATGCTGCCGACGCCCTGATGCGCGTGCACACCACGGCCGCGGGCGCGGCCGTCGACTCCGATCCCCGTGAACTCATCGAGGCCGAACTCGCCGACTACTCCCGTCACGATTATCCGGATTCGATTCCGTTGCGCGCCAGGCGAATCCTCGACAGCGCCGACCATGTCGCCGCCATACTCACTGTCGCCCAACGCGAACCGGCCTCCTCCCCGACCTCCGCCACCGCCATCGGCGCCCAGGAGGACCTCCTACGCCCACTGTGGGACGCGATCCGCGCGGCGCGGTTGGTTGCGGTGCACGCCGCGGCCCGAGGCAATTCGTAAGCACCGGCATTCGGCGCATGAGCCAGCCACCGGTCCTGCAAGCCGCGAGAACACCGGCGTCCTCTGGTTGAATAGGCCGACAGATCGACTGAATCATCCGGGAGGCGGCATGGTCCGCATACGTCGCATTGCCGCGGCTCTGACCACGGCAGTCCTCATCGGTCTCGGCGTGCCAGCCGGTCCCGCCACGGCGATCGTGGGCGGTGATACCACCGAGGCGAGCGCCTACCCTTGGCTCGCCGCCGTCGGCTCCCCGGTGTTCTTCCCTCGACCGTCCGGACAGTTCTGCGGCGGTGCGCTCATCGCGCCTGATCGGGTGGTTACGGCGGCGCACTGCGTCGATTTGGCCCGCCCGCTGCCGCAGGCGATCACGGTCACCTTCGGGCGCACCGATATGCGCTCGCACGACGGAGTCATCGTGGGGGTCAAGGAGATTCGCATTCACCCGAATTTCTGGGAAAGTGATTTCGAGGGCGAGACCGTGCACCACAATGATCTCGCGATCCTCATCCTCGACGAGCCGAGACCGGGGCCTTTCCTGGAAGTAGCTGCGCCGCAGAGTGATCCGCGTCTATACGGCAACACGGGCACCATCGTCGGCTGGGGCGCGACCAGTGAGAGTGACATCTCGAATACGCACCTGCGATCAGCCGCCGTCCCCATCGTCCCCAACTCCACGTGTGCCGCCGCCTATGGCTCCGCCTTCGACCCGGCCGAAATGTTCTGCGCCGGATCCACCGCCGCCGATACCGCCGAATACGACAGTGGCGCCCCAGTTCTCGCCTCGGGCCGCCTACTCGGCCTCACCTCCTGGGGCAAGGGCAGCGCCCGCCCAGGGTTCCCCGGTGTCTACGCCTACGTCACCACGGTGAGCTTCTGACCAGCCACGGAACTACGGAAACGTCTCGGTCACCGATCTCGTCGACCGGGTGCAAGACCGGGGGAACACCTCGACGGACCATACCTGAACTGGGCTGACGGTCCGGACGGGGTTTCTCGAACACTCCGGCGAGACTGCGGACGAGTCGTATACTCACGTCATGGCGGGTGAACCGTCCTCCACGGATTCCCTCGTGGCACCGGTTCTTGTGGTGCAGACGAGGGATCGAGTCTATCGGCTACGCGCCGGGGACGCATACAACGTCGGTCGTGACCCGGCCGCCGATATCGTTGTGAGCGATCCACGCGTATCCTCGCTGCACGCCGTTCTGGAGCGGGGTGCGGACGGTTGGGAAATCGAGGACGCGGGCAGCCTCAATGGCACCTTTTTCGACGGTCACCGCGTCGAGCGGATGTTGATCGACCATGACGAGACGTTCCAGCTCGGTCACGCCTTGGACGGCGAGCAACTGGCCTGTTCCATAGAGGGCCAAGACGGACAACCCGGCCAGGAGCCCGATGACGATATCGGGGGCGACACGATGATCGTCTCCGATCCCGGCTACAACCTCGAGGATGAAGCAACGGTCACGAAGTTCCACACGGGTCGGCCCCGGCGAATTTCGCGAACGGCCCGCACGGCAGGGCGCCCCAGCGCGGTCGTCCGGATAACCTCGCCCACGCTTCGGATCGGACGCGCCGCCGACAACGACATCGTCGCGCACGACCTCATGCTCTCCCGCCACCACGCCGAGCTGCGCACAATCGGCGACGGCAGGTATCGGATCGTCGACCTCGACAGCCACAACGGCACCTACGTCAACGGCCACCGGATCGATGCGGTGGATCTGACCGAATCCGATTTGATCGGCATGGGGCACACCACGTTCCGGTTGGTCGGCGACGAGCTGCGCGAGTTCATCGATACCGGTGACGTATCGGTTTCGGTGCAGAGCCTCACCGTGCGGACCCCCGAGGGCAAGGTGCTCCTCGACGGGGTGAGCTTCCCGATCCCGCAGCGCTCACTTGTCGGTGTCATCGGGCCCAGTGGAGCGGGCAAGTCCACACTGCTCGGCGCGGTCACCGGTTTGCGCCCCGCGACGGAGGGGACGGTCCGATACGACGGACGCGACCTGTACACCGATTACGACGAACTCCGGCACCGTATCGGGTTGGTCCCGCAGGAGGACATTCTGCACAATCAGCTTCCGACCCGGCGCGCGCTGCTCTACGCGGCCGAACTGCGCTTCCCCGGTGATACGCGCAGCGAGGAGCGCGAAGAGCGGGTCGACGAGGTCCTCGACGAGCTCGGTTTGGCGCGGCACGCCGATACCCGCATCGATCAGCTCTCGGGCGGGCAGCGCAAACGGGTGAGCGTGGCACTGGAGTTGCTGACCAAACCGTCCCTATTGTTCCTAGACGAACCGACCTCCGGCCTCGACCCGGGCCTGGACAAGACGGTTATGGAAATGCTGTCGGAACTGGCGCACGACGGTCGAACCGTCATCGTCGTTACGCACAGCGTGGCGAATCTCGATTCCTGCGACCGCCTGCTGGTCCTGGTGCCCGGCGGTCGGCTGGCGTACTACGGGCCGCCCGCGGAGGGGTTGCAGCAGTTCGCACAGCCCAGCTGGGCCGAGGTGTTCCAGGCATTCGACCGCGAGGAAGACCGCGATTGGGCCGGTGAGTTCCGAATTTCGCCACGATTCGAGAACTACGTGGCGGTCGGGCTGACCAACGACGTCGGCCCAGCGGAAGTGCACACACCGGCGCCGCCGCCGGCACAGCAGTCCAGGCTCAGCCAGCTCAGCACACTGTGTCGGCGATATCTGGCGGTGATCGCCTCGGACCGCAGCTATTTGGCGCTGCTCGGCATAATGCCCCTGCTGCTCGGTGGCTTGATCGCCGCGGTGCCGTCGGGCGCGGGATTCGCCGGGGCGCCGGGATCCAATATCGATGCCGCGACCAAGCTGATGATTTTGGCATTCGGCGCCTGCTTCGTCGGCACCGGCAACTCGATACGCGAGATCGTCAAGGAACAGACGATCTATCGAAGAGAACGCGCGGCAGGCCTGTCAGCAGGGGTCTACCTGATGTCGAAACTGCTGGTCCTGGGCGTGATCACCGCCCTGCAGTCGGCCGTGTTGGTCCTGATCGGCACCATCGGTGTGGATATGCCGCCCAAGGGGCTGTTCACGTCGGTCGAGCTGGAGCTGATCCTGGTGATGGCGCTGCTGGGCATCGCATCGCTGGCATTGGGCTTGCTCGTGTCGGTGTCGGTGAACACCTCGGAGAAGACGCTGCCGCTGCTGATCGTGCTGTCGATGGCACAACTGGTGCTGACCGGCGGGTTGGTGCGGCTCCCCGGCACACCCGTCCTGGAGCAACTAGCCTACGTAGCGCCAGCCCGTTGGGGGTTCGGCGCGGGAGCAGCCACCATCGACCTCGACACCCTGTCGCCACACTCGGGCGCGGCCGATCCGCTGTGGAAACACACTGTCGGCACCTGGCTGCTCGATATGGGAGTCGTCGCCGGGCTAGGGGCCGTCTTCCTCACGCTGGCCTGGTACCGCCTGTATCAGCTGCGTCCACGGCGCACCGGTGCTCGCCGCGAGCGAATTTGACGGTGGACGTCCACCTCGACAGCTAGGTTGCCGTGGCGGGGCGGCGCGGCGGGGTGCAGCAGTCGATCGCGCAGGCGGCACCGTTGACGGTGCAGCCGTAGCCCGGTATATCGCCGAGTCGCCGTGGCGATATACCGGTTCGGTGCTCGTTGATCAGTTCGACGACCAACTGGGCGAAGCGCGGATCGGTGCCGGGGGTAGCGGCCCTGGCGAACGCCATGCCGAGTTCTTCGGCCTTCTCCTTGGCTTCGTTGTCCAGATCCCAGATGACCTCGAGGTGATCGGATACGAACCCGACCGGGCAGACCACGACCGCATCTACCCCCTTGCCGGACAGATCCTGGAGATGATCGACGATATCCGGATCGAGCCACGGGATCTGCGGTGGACCGGAACGGGACTGCCACACCAGGTCATAGTCGGTGAACCCCGTCGCGGCGGCGCACAATCGAGCGGCCTCGGCGACCTGGCGGCTGTACAGACGACCACCATCGGCAGGCGGGCCCGCGGAAATATCGGCCGATACCGGAATCGAGTGCGCGGTGAACACCAGTCGTGCGCCGTCGCGGCGCCGCGCGGGCAGTGAATCCACCGCGGCACGAATAGCCTCGGCGAATGCCTCGATCAACAGCGGGTGATCGAAGTACTGCCGCAACTTCACCAGTTCCGGTGCATCCGGCCCGAAAGCCGCACGCGCCCTGCTGATGTCCTCGTCATACTGCAGACAGCCGGAGTACCCGCCCCACGCCGAGGTCGGGAACACCAATGCCGACCGCACACCGTCGGCGGCCATCCGCGCGACGGTGTCCTCGACCATCGGGTTCCAGTTGCGGTTGCCGAAATAGACCGGTAGTTCGATTCCCGCACCGGCCAATTCGCGCTGTACCGCGGCAATGATGTCGCGGTTGAGCGCATTGATCGGCGAGACACCCCCGAAGTGCAGGTAGTGCTGGGCGACCTCTTCCAGGCGTTCGCGCGGCACGCCTCGGCCCCGCGTGACGTTCTCCAGGAACGGCATGACGTCCTCGGGCCGCTCGGGACCGCCGAACGACAGCAGCAGCAGGGCGTCGGCGGCCCGAACCACGGTGTCTCCCTTCGGATTACGTCAGTTGATCGACATGTTCTCTGGGAACCAGGTGTTGTGGCTGGCCCCGCCGTCGACGTAGATGATCGAACCGGTGGTGCCGGGCAGCCAGTCCGAGAGCAGCGTGACGATCGACTTCGCCACCACGGTCGGATCGTCGACATCCCAGCCGATCGGCGACGCGCCGTCCCAGTAGGTGTTGAGCTGGTTCAGCTTGGCGGCGTCGTCGGTCGCGGTGCCCGCGATGGCCTTGGCCGCGAGGGTCTTGATCGGGCCGGCGGCGATCAGATTCGAACGAATTCGCTTCGCGGTGCCGACCTCGCGCGCCACATACCGGTTGACCGACTCCAGCGCGGCCTTGGCCACACCCATCCAGTTGTAGAACGGCATCGCGGTGCGCGGATCGAAGTCCATACCGACGAGCGAACCGCCCTCGTTCATCACCGGCAGTACGGCACGGGCCAGCGAGGCGTAGCTCCAGGCCGAGATCTCGAATGCCTTGGCCGCATCCGGTCCGGGACCGTCCAGGAACGGACGCGCCTCCGGGCCCATCAACGTGCGCGGCGCGAAGGCGATCGAGTGCAGCACACCGTCGAGGCCGTCCGGCGCGAGCTCACCGACCCTATCGGCCAGCCCGGCCAGATCGTCCTCATTGGTGACATCGAGCGGGATGGCCGGGGCGACCTCGTGCGGCAGCCGCTTGGCGATCCGGTCGATCAACCGCAGCCGCTCCGGAATGCCGGTGATGATCACCTTCGCGCCCTGCTCCTGCGCGACCGCCGCCGCGTGGAACGCGATCGACGAATCGGTGATGATGCCGGTGATCAGGATGGTCTTGCCTTCGAGCAATCCGCCCATGGGTTTTCGGTTCTCCTCAGTCGAAGTTCGTGGAGTTGCGCAACCGCCGAGGCGGCGCGGCGCTTTTCGGTTGGCTCAGTGACCCATGCCCATGCCGCCGTCAACCGGAATCACCGCACCGGATACGTAGCGCGAATCCTCGGACGCGAGGAAGCTGACCACGGCCGCGACATCTTCCGGCTGGCCCAGACGCTGCAGCGGAATGAACTTCTTCGCCATATCGCGCAGATCGTCGGGCAGTTCAGCGGTCATATCGGTCTCGATGAAGCCCGGGGCGACCACATTCGCGGTGATCGAACGCGAACCGAGCTCACGGGTGACCGAGCGCGCCAGACCGATGACACCGGCCTTGGATGCGGCGTAATTGATCTGCCCGGCTTGACCGGCGAGACCGACCACGGAGCCGAGGAAAATCATCCGACCCCAACGGGCCCGCAACATGGCTCGGTTCGCGCGCTTGGCGCAACGGAACGCACCGGTCAGGTTCGCATCGATGACCTTGGTGAACTGCTCCTCGGTCATCCGCATCAGCAGGGTGTCGTCGGTGATGCCCGCATTGGCGACCAACACCTCGACCGGTCCCTGATGCTGCTCCACCTCGGTGAAGGCGGCATCAACCGAATCACTGTCCGTCACATCGCATTTCACACCGAACAGACCGTCCGGAACCCCCGACCCACGATGCGTTACGGCCACCTTGTGCCCGTCCGCGAGCAGACGCTGCGCGACGGCGAGTCCGATACCCCGGTTGCCTCCGGTCACCAGGACCGACCGGGATGTGATGTTCGACATGAGGACCAACCTATCTGTTCGGGTTCGCGCGCCACGCCCGGGCCACACATTGTGTCTATGTCTGGATCCGGGCGGGTCGCGACGGCAGGCGTTGACGACTACGGCAGGCGTTGACGATAGAGCAAGCCGGTAACTACACCGGCAGCGACGACGAGCATGCCGAGCAAAAGCCATGGTCTGCTGGCATCGCCCCTGGTCATCTCGTAGCCGATCTGTTCTTCGAGTGTGTCGTAGACGGCGGTCAGCTCGGTGAGGCTGGAGGCGGTGTAGAAATCGCCGCCGGAGAGTTTGGCGATCTCACGCAACGCATCGTCGTCGACGGGCACCTTGACACGCTGGGCACCCTTACCGTCCTGGTCCGGAATCTCCACTGTGCCCCACGACGTGCCGAACGAAATCGTCGACACCGGAACACCTTTGTTCTTCGCCAAGCGGGCCGCGGTGAACCCGTGCCGTGGATTGTCGACATCCTTATCGTCGGGCACCGTCTGCTTACCATCCGACATCAGCACGATGCGCGCGGGCGGTGGCGTGTCCGCGCCACCCAACACCGTGGCAATGGTGTCGATCGACTGCAGCGCGGTGAGAATGCCCTCACCGGTGGCCGTGCGCTCGGCTAGTTTGATGTTGTCGATGGCCGCCTTGACGGCCTCGCGGTTCGTCGTCGGCGGCACCATCACCGAGGCGGTGCCCGCGAAGGTGACGAAGCCGAGATTGATACCCGAGGGCAGCCCGTCGACGAATTCCTTACCGGCCTTCTGCGCCACCTTCAGTCGCGACGGCGGCACATCGGTGGCCTCCATGGACAGCGAAACGTCCATCACCAGAACGACTGTCGCGCGATTGCGCGGCACCTTCTTGACCGCCGTCGGCCCCGCGGCCGCGATGGTCAGGAACACCAGACCGACCAGCAGCAGCGCGACCGGCACATGCCGCATGGGACTCGGCCGCGACGGGGCGACCTTCTCCAGCAGCTCCATATTGGTGAACTGCAGCATGTGCCGGTGGCGGCTGCGCTGAACAAGGATGTAGCCCAACGCGATCAGCACGACCACGGCGAGGAAGCCGAGCCAGACCAGCGCGGTGAAATGCGAAATACTCACTGGCGCGGCGCCCGTCCGCTCGGGGCGCCGAATGCGTGGCGCCGGGTGGACACGAACCGGACCACGTCGGAGATCCAGTCCCGATCGGTCTGCAGGGTGAGCACCGGTGCGCCGCAACTACGCAAGGCCTGTTCGACCTGAACGCGATGACGCTGCGCGGCGGCCGCGAAATCGGCGCGCAGCGACGGCGTCACGCTGAATTCGCGGGTGCGCCCGGTCTCCGGATCGTGCAGCACCACATCACCCACAGCGGGCAGCGACAGATCGCGCGGATCCAGCACCTCCACCGCGAGCAGATCGTGGCGAGCGGAGATGGCGCGCAGCGAGCGCTGCCAATCGATTTCGCCGAGGAAATCGCTGATGACCACCGCGAGTCCGCGCTTGCGTTGTGGGCGGCGCAGCGATTCGATCGCCTCGCGCAGATCGCCGCGCACACCGTCGCGGGCGTGCGGCGTCGTCGCGATCTCGCGCAGCATCGTTTGCGCGTGCACCCGGCCGCTGCGTGCGGGAATGCGGGTGAGCTGTTCACCGGTCGCGACGACCGCGCCGATTCGATTGCCACCGCCGCTGGTGAGGTGGGTGATCGCCGCGGCGGCCGCGACCGCGAGATCGCGCTTCTGGCACAGCGCGGTACCGAAGTCGAGGCTGCCCGACAGATCGACCACCATCCAGGTCTCGAGTTCCCGGTCCGCGATCATCTGCCGCACATGCGGATGGGTGGTGCGGGCGGTGACCGACCAATCCATCTGCCGCACATCGTCGCCCGGCTGATAGGTCCTGGCCTCGCCCGGCTCCGAGCCGGGGCCCGGAATCAAGCCGAGGTGATCACCGTGCAGCACACCGTCGAGCCGACGACGGACGGTCAGTTCCAGCGTTTTGAGCGCCGCCGTCAGCTTCGGATCGGACAGTTCGCCCGATCGGAACGACGGTGGTGCGTGTTGGGACATCGGCACTGGTTGAACCGGATCCGATGCCGAAGTCACTTCGGCTGGTTATTGCCGACGGCCGGAGACATCTGCGCGACCTGCGGCTGCGGCACCGCGTCCTGGGGAGCGGGCGGCTGCGGGATCGGCTGCTGCGCACCGTGCGGTCCCAGGGCGGGCGCGGCCGGAGCGGGTGCGCCACCCGGAGCGACCGCCTGCGGCGCGACCTGCGGCAGACCGACCGTCTGCAGCACGCGCTTGATCACATCGTCAGGGGTGATCTCATCGGCGAGCGCGTCGTAGGACAGCACCAGCCGGTGGCGCAGCACATCCGGAATCACCTCCACGACATCCTGTGGCACCACATAGTCACGGCCGCGGATCAGCGCGACGGCGCGGGCCGCGGCGATGATGCCGAGGCTGGCGCGCGGTGAGGCACCGTAGGCGATCCAGCTCGCTACATCCTGCATACCGAACTCGCCGGGCTTGCGGGTCGCGGCGATCACCCGGACCACGTAGTCGACCAGCGCGTGGTGCACGAACGTATTCGCCGCCACCTGCTGCAGGCGGATCAGCTCGGACGGCTCGAGAATCGGTTTCGCCTCCGGCGGCATGACACCCATCCGGTAGATGATCTCGCGCTCTTCCTCCACCGACGGGTAGTCGACGACCACCTTGAACAGGAAGCGGTCGCGCTGCGCCTCGGGCAGCGGGTACACCCCCTCGCTCTCGATCGGGTTCTGGGTCGCCATGACCAGGAACGGATCGGGCATCGGGTAGGTCTTGCCGCCGATCGACACATGCCGCTCGGCCATCACCTCGAGCAGCGCGGACTGCACTTTGGCCGGCGCGCGGTTGATCTCGTCGGCGAGGACGAAGTTCGCCACGACCGGGCCGAGTTCGGTATCGAATTCCTCGCGGCCCTGGCGGTAGATACGGGTACCGATCAGGTCGGTGGGCACCAGATCGGGGGTGAACTGGACGCGAGCGAACGAACCGCCGACCACCTTCGCGAAGGTCTCCACCGCAAGGGTTTTGGCGATACCCGGCACGCCTTCGAGTAGAACGTGGCCGCGTGCGAGCACCCCGACGAGCAGCCGTTCGACGAGCCGATCCTGGCCCACGATAACGCGCTTGACCTCGTAGATCGCCTTCTCCAGGGTCTGGACGTCACGCTCCAGGGTGCTGGGTACGGGAGCCACGGCCGATTTAGCCGAACCTGCCCCGCTCACACCGTCCGTCGAAGTCACCAACATCCCCGCTTTCGCTTTGGTCCTGTGCGTGCTGCCACAACTATTCCAGGTAATGGCCGCATATGCCGCAACCGGACCCGAGATCATGGCAAATCAACAGGTTCGCGGCGTGCGGCCCAGCCTAGGGGTTACGAGGCGATCCGCACCGCGTACGGCATGATGCCGCCCTCGCGCACCGGAGACACCCGTACCACCTCACCGGATTGCGGCGCCTCGACCATCTTGCCGTTTCCGAGGTAGAGCGCAACATGTTCGCTGCCGTTCGGCCCCCAGAACAGCATGTCGCCGCGGCTGCGCTCGGCAACGGGCACTCTGGTGCCCGCGTTGTATTGATAGCCGCTGTAGTGCGGCAGCGAGACACCGATACCGGCGAAGGCATAGACCATCAGACCCGAGCAGTCGAAGCCGACCTTGTTGTAATCGCCGAAGCTGTCGGCGACACCGCCGTCACGGATGCCGAGGGTCGGCCCGTCCTCGTCACCACCGCCCCAGGCGTAGACGACACCCAGCTGCGACATGGCCCGATCGACCACGGTTTCGATCGCATCGGAGCCGCCGATGGACGGCCCGGTGGCACGCGGCCTGGTCTGGCGCGGCGGCGCCGAATCGTCCAGCTGGACATGCGGTCGTTTGCCCGCGCCCGCCTGCGCCGCGCGGTCCTTGGCGGCCTGGTCCTGGGCCGCCCGCGCGGCGGCGGCCGCCGCGGCGGCGCGGATGGCGGCCTCCTCGGCCTTGCGTTGTTCGTCCCAAGCCAAATAGGCCTCGCGTTGTCCTTGCAGTCCGGCCACATTCGCGCGGGCCTGATCGAGGCGGCCCTGCGCCACCGAACGCTCGCGCAGTAGGCCCTCTCGCAGTGCCGACTGCTGATTCTGTTCGGCCTGCACCGCGGTGACGGCGTTTTCGGCCTCGGTCTTCTTCTGTTCGGCCACCGCGGCGGCCGCGTCGGCGGCCGATTTCGCTTGGCGCGCACTGGCATTCTTATTGCCCTGCGCGATCTGCGCGCGACGCAGCGAGTCGAGCACCGACTGCTGATTCTTCGATACCAGCGTGAACACCTGGGCTCGGTTCAGAGCGACATCGGGGGTGGCCGAAGATAGATAGGTGACCATCGAGGTCGCGGCGGGCCGGGTATAGGCCTGCACGGCGAACTGGTCGAAGTTGCGCCTGGCCTGGCCGACTTGGTTTCCGGCCTCGCTCAGTTCGTGCTGGGTCTGCACCACCGCCGCGGCGGCCGCGTCGGCGGCATCGCGCGCGTCCTGTAGATCGACCAGGGCCTTGTTGACCTCTTCGCGCTTCTGCGCGACGGCGGCGTCGAGTTCCTGCAGCTTCTGATCCGTCGCGGCGACCTGGTTGATGAGTGCCCCGACCTCGCTCACTCCGGCGTCGACTTGCGCTCCGGCATCAGCGATCTGGCTATCGCTCGGATTGGGCGGGGCGGGCGGCACCGCCGCAGCCGGTCCGGCCGTGATGAGCACGGTGGCAGTGACCAGCAACCCCAGAGCGACCCACAGCGGACGCCGAGAGCCGGCAACGCCGTTGTTGCGCATCGCACCTCCCAAAGGACCCGATCAGGCTTAACCTCACGAGCCCCGTGCGAACCATCCCGCTCACTGGTGCACAGATAGCTCTCTGAACACTCTTTCCCCAGCAGTTATCATTCGAACCGTACGCCACATCATTCACTAAAAAAACTCCAGCAACGGAACTACAGCCGCGTAATTTTCGCGTTGCCCGGAAATAGCCGGATATATGCGAGGATTCGGCGGGTGAAAACAAACCGGCCGCCAGGAAAAGTAGGTGAGCGGATACTCGCTACAAGGTGAGATCTCGGTCGTCGCCGCGATCCGAAACCCCTATCGACACCGGCTCCCCGGCAGCCTGACGCGACTTGATCCAATAGAGTCCACCGACCACGACCGCCGTGCCGACCAGCAACACACTGGTGATCGCGGTCCAAGAGAACGTCTCCGGACGCTCCAGTTGATCGACGAAAAGCTGCGCCGCCTGCGCCGATTGCCCCTGCGTACTCTTGGAAAGGTCCTCGGCCCGCTCCAACTTCACCCGGCTGATCGAATCGCTATAGGTGCCGACCCAGTCGTCGCTGAGCACCACTACGGTTCCGTGCTCGGTCTTACCGATCTCGGTGGCCAGGTCACGTAGATTGGAGTCGTGGCCTGGATTACCGGGAATCACCACGATGCTGAGCTCGATGCCGTGGGCTCGAGCATCGGCGACAATCGTCTCGAGTGCGTCCTGATCCTTACCCTTCGGCGTGGCCACATGATTGTCGACCACATCCTCCTTGATCTGGGTCAACGTCTTGTCGTCGATACCAGGGGGGAGTTCGGCGCGCATGGGCGTGAACACCGAGGTGTGCGAGACGGTCATCTTCCATCCGGTCTGTCGAGCCGCATCGGTACGCGAGGCGACGGGCATCCAACACTGCGGGATGAACCGGTACAGGCCCACCGATCACCCCGAACAACTCGAATGCACAGTACGCGACGGAGTGTCGGAACACCTTCGGACGGCGCGGCCAACGGCACCCGCGCGTTTCACAGGACAAGCGTACTGTTAGGCTCGATGGCGCGAGGAGCCAGTATGTTGCAGTGCTGGGCCCCTCCAAAGACGTAGCCGCAGCGACTGCTTGCAGATCGCTCGAAAAAACCAGCCGCAGGCACAGCCCCGCCCGCGGCCACCCTCACAGACGAGTGGAGCTGACGTGACGACAAGTATCGATACTTTCGGCGCCAAGGGCACCCTCGAGGTCGGAAGCAACTCCTACGAGATCTTCCGCCTCTCGGCCGTGCCCGGCACCGAGAAACTCCCCTACGCACTGAAGGTCCTCGCGGAGAATCTGCTCCGTACCGAGGACGGCGCCAACATCACCGCCGATCATGTCCGCGCCATCGCGAGCTGGGATCCGTCGGCTCAGCCGAACACCGAGATCCAGTTCACCCCGGCCCGCGTGATCATGCAGGACTTCACCGGTGTGCCCTGCATCGTCGACCTGGCCACCATGCGTGAGGCCGTCGCCACCCTCGGCGGCGACCCGGACAAGGTCAACCCGCTCGCCCCCGCCGAGATGGTCATCGACCACTCCGTCATCATCGACGTATTCGGCCGTGCGGACGCCTTCGAGCGCAACGTCGACATCGAATACCAGCGCAACGGTGAGCGCTACCAGTTCCTGCGTTGGGGTCAAACGGCTTTCGACGATTTCAAGGTCGTCCCGCCGAGCACCGGCATCGTGCACCAGGTCAACATCGAGCACCTGGCCCGCGTGGTCATGGTCCGCAACGGCCAGGCCTACCCGGACACCTGCGTCGGCACCGACTCGCACACCACCATGGTCAACGGCCTCGGCGTACTGGGTTGGGGCGTCGGTGGTATCGAGGCCGAGGCGGCCATGCTGGGCCAGCCGGTCTCGATGCTCATCCCGCGCGTTGTCGGCTTCAAGCTGACCGGTGAGATCAAGCCGGGCGTGACGGCCACCGACGTGGTGCTCACCGTCACCGATATGCTGCGCAAGCACGGTGTCGTCGGCAAGTTCGTCGAGTTCTACGGCAAGGGCGTCTCCGAGGTGCCGCTGGCCAACCGCGCCACTCTGGGCAATATGAGCCCCGAATTCGGTTCCACCGCAGCGATCTTCCCGATCGACGAGGTAACCGTCGATTACCTGAGGCTGACCGGCCGCACCGACGAGCAGGTCGCGCTGGTCGAGGCCTACGCGAAGGAACAGGGCCTCTGGCACAATGCCGACAACGAGCCCGCCTACTCGGAGTACCTGGAGTTGGACCTGAGCACCGTGGTGCCGTCCATCGCGGGTCCGAAGCGTCCGCAGGACCGAATCTTGTTGTCGGAGAGCAAGACCGCCTTCCGCAAGGACATCCATAACTACACCGACGACGCGGAAACCGGTCCGGCCGCCACGACCCCGCACACCCACCTGGACGAGGCCATCGAGGAGTCCTTCCCGGCCAGCGATCCGGCGGTGCTTTCCTTCGCCGAGGACGACGCCGTGCTGCCGTCCGCCGCGAACGGCTCGGCGGGCCGCCCGTCCAAGCCGGTCAAGGTCTCCACCGAAGAGTACGGCGACTTCGTGCTGGATCACGGCGCGGTCGTGGTCGCCTCGATCACCTCCTGCACCAACACCTCCAACCCGTCGGTCATGCTGGGCGCGGCCTTGCTGGCCCGCAACGCCGTGGAGAAGGGCCTGACCCGCAAGCCGTGGGTGAAGACCTCGATGGCGCCGGGCTCGCAGGTAGTCAACGGCTACTACGAGAAGGCCGGCCTCTGGCCGTACCTGGACAAGCTGGGCTTCAACCTGGTGGCGTTCGGTTGCGCCACCTGCATCGGTAACACCGGTCCGCTGCCGGAGGAGATCTCCAAGGCGGTCAACGACAACGACCTGACCGTCACCGCGGTGCTTTCCGGTAACCGCAACTTCGAGGGCCGCATCTCCCCCGACGTGAAGATGAACTACCTGGCCTCGCCGCCGCTGGTCATCGCCTACGCGCTCGCTGGCACGATGGACTTCGACTTCGATAACGATGCGCTCGGCAAGGACACCGACGGCAACGAGGTGTTCCTGAAGGACATCTGGCCCTCGCCGCAGGAAATCCAGGACACCATCGACCGGGTCATCTCCCGCGATATGTTTCTCGAGGACTACAAGGACGTCTTCAAGGGCGATGAGCGCTGGCGTTCGCTGCCGACCCCGGAGGGCAAGACTTTCGAGTGGGCCGAGGAATCGACCTATGTCCGCAAGCCTCCGTACTTCGAGGGCATGCCGCAGACGCCGGAGCCGGTCTCCGATATCAAGGGCGCGCGCGTGCTCGCGCTGCTGGGCGATTCGGTCACCACCGACCACATCTCCCCCGCGGGCAATATCAAGCCGGGCACCCCGGCCGCGCAGTACCTGGAGGCCAACGGTGTCGAGCGTAAGGATTACAACTCCTACGGCTCGCGTCGCGGTAACCACGAGGTGATGATCCGTGGCACCTTCGCCAATATCCGGCTGCGCAACCAACTGCTCGACGATGTGTCGGGCGGCTACACCCGCGACTTCACCCAGGACGGTGGCCCGCAAGCGTTCATCTACGACGCCTCGCAGAACTACCAGACCGCGGGCATCCCGCTGGTCGTGCTCGGTGGTAAGGAGTACGGTTCGGGCTCCTCGCGTGACTGGGCCGCCAAGGGCACCTCGCTGCTGGGTGTGAAGGCCGTGATCACCGAGTCCTTCGAGCGCATCCACCGCTCGAACCTCATCGGTATGGGCGTCATTCCGCTGCAGTTCCCGGCCGGTGAGTCGGCCGCGTCGCTGAAGCTGGACGGCACCGAGACCTTCGATATCGAGGGCATCACCAAGCTGAACGAGGGTGTGACTCCGAAGACTCTGAAGGTCACCGCCACCAAGGACAACGGTGATGTCGTCAGATTCGACGCGGTCGTCCGGATCGACACCCCCGGTGAGGCCGACTACTACCGCAACGGTGGCATCCTGCAGTACGTGCTGCGCAACATGATTCGCGCCTGAACGACCATGCTGTAGTAGGTCCGCGCACCGCATCACCGGCGGTGCGCGGACCTCTTCACATCGCATTGCCCGCTTCGCTCGGAGGAGCCCGCCGAAATGCCCAAAGTCAGTGATGATCACCTCGCCGCCCGGCGTAGTCAGATTCTGGACGGGGCGCGGGCCTGTTTCGCCGAATACGGGTACGAGGGGGCTACCGTGCGCCGTCTGGAAGAGGCCATCGGCCTGTCTCGCGGCGCGATCTTCCACCACTTCCGGGACAAGGACGCCCTGTTCCTCGCGCTAGCCCAAGAAGATGCCGACCGCATGGCCGATGTCGCGGCCAACCAGGGTCTGGTACAGGTCATGCGCGACATGCTCGCCCACCCGGAGCAATTCAATTGGCTCGGAACCCGCTTGGAGATCGCGCGTCGCCTGCGGACCGATCCGGAATTCCGCGCCGGCTGGACCCAGCGCTCGGCCGAACTGACCGCCGCCACCCTGGCCCGCCTGGAACGCCGCAAGGCCGCAGGCGCCCTCCGCGAGGACGTCCCCACCGACGTCATCCTCGGCTACCTCGACTTGGTCCTCGACGGCCTCATCGCCCGCATAGCCTCCGGCCACACCAACGAGAACCTCTCCGCCGTACTGGATCTCGTAGAAGCCTCGGTCCGCCGCAAGGAGTGAACCACTGGAGCGCGGCGATCAGGTGGCCGGAACGGCGCGCGTTACGAGCACAGTCGACGACCACGTCGCCAAATATTCGAATGACAGCCCATTTCCGCTGCCGCACGGGGTGATTGAGCCGCTCAGCCCGAGTACGACGCCGCCGGGGAGAGTGGGGATGATGGTGGACCCGTCCCCGGCGGCGCCGACTATCCGAGACCGCGCCCTCGCTGGCCGACGGCGCGGGTACAGGCCGACGAAGGGAACGACCTGTCGCCTCACGCCGTCGGTGGAAGTCACGGACGCCTCCATGACCCCCTCGATCGAAACCCGATGACGCATCAGCGAATTCAGACTCTACGACGCGACCACCCGAGTACGCCGCATATTTCCCGCGAATTAGGGACTGTGACGCACGCTACTCCGCCCGGCGATGCAGGTAGCTACCGAAATAAGCGCACCCGTCCGGAATCCCGGACTTCAGGTACGAAACCACCCCGGCGGATCAATAGTTGGCATTCAGATAGTTGGCGGCATGGGTCGTCCACAGAACATTCGTGCCGGGCATATCGTGTCCGGAGTAGAGGACGTGCTGGCCATCCGGCCACGGCGTCAAATAGCCGATAACACCGTTGACCGCGGTCGCATAGCGGTCGAGATTGGTGATCGGATCGTTCATCAGGAAACGCAGCAATTCGGCGAAGATCAGCGGGGCCACATTGCCGATGCGGGCGCCCTCGACGAATGAGAACGGCGAGATGCCGATGTCGATGACCCGCAGCGGCGAGTCGCCCGGTGACGCGGTGATGATATCGCCCGGATTCGCGTACTCCTTCACATCGAGTGCGGGCCAGGCGCCGTGTTCGCCGTGGAGGCCGTAAGTCGTTGCCGGACAGAGATTGCCGACCGACTCCCCGCGTCTGCGCAGCGGGTTGGCGATATTGACGGCAAAGGCGATCTCCAGGGGCGAGCCGTCGGTGTTCTTGTACTTACCCGACCACACTCCCTCCAGGATCTCACTCGCGCAGATACTTCCGAGTGAATAACTCAACAGCCCGCAGACATTCGGCGAGTCCTGAATCGCCTTTACCCCCGCAGCGACACCGAGCCGGATCGAGGTATCCAGCGAAGGGCCCCACAGATCCGGGCTCGGCCCGACCGAGGCGGGCCAATCCGGCTCGAAGGCGGTGAAGCGGTCGGTATCGAGCAATTTCGTGACATCGCGCAGCATGCCGGCGGGCGTCCCATTGGTATTCCGCGGTTCACCCGTGCCGCGGAGGGTGATGATGTCGATCATCACCTCAGGGTGCACCGTCGACCGTACCGGCACACGAGTAGCGAGCTACCTCATTTCCTCCCGCCCTCGAGGCTGCCGAGCAGTATCCGGGCAATCCGGTCCAGGTCGCGGCGGTCCTGCGCCGAGAGCACCGACAGCATCCGCGTTTCGTTCTCGGTATGCGCCGTGACGACCTCATCGATCAGCGTGCGGCCCGCCTCGGTGAGCGCGACCCGGATGGCGCGGCGATCCTGCGCATCCGCGATGCGGCGAACCATCCCCGCCGACTCCAGACGGTCGAGCCGTCCGGTCATCCCGGCGCGCGACAGCATCAACGTGTCGGCGAGCACCGACGGGTTCAATTCGAACGGCGTGCCCGAACGACGCAGTGCGGCAAGCACATCGAACTCTCCGCGCTGTAGTCCGTGCGCATTGAAGACCGCCTCGATATTGCGCTGCGCGACCATGAGCAGTCGACCCATTCGTCCGATCACCCCCATCGCCTCCAACTCGAGGTCCGGTCGCTCCAGGCGCCATTGCTCGACGATGACATCCACCGGATCCCGTTCGATCTCACCCATGGACACGATTCTATTCGCCGGTATATAGTTCGTTACCGAATTATCAACCATCGAATCGATTCGCCCGAATGGTGGGCCGAGCGCAACGCGAACCGGCGTTGACGAAGTCCCGGCCGACTCGAACTCACATAAAGATAGCTGAATAATTGCGATTATTTGTTCAGGGCCGCACCGAAAATCTTTTGGCGCAAGCGCATCCCGAGCCGAAATCCGGTTTGCCAGCGGTGGTGAAATCTCCCGATCCGAACCGTGCGAGCCCCCTTGCGCGATATGATCCAGTTCCCGCTCGGGGGTCCTGGCAAATTGCGAGCAGATCGGAGAGCTCACTATGACCGACGCAATCCACCTCCCCGGCACCGGACCGGCGGGTGACCGCGTCCCCGCGTTGCAGGGATTGCTGGTGGCCGAGTCGGAACGCGATTTCACGGTCAGAGTGACCGAAGGAACGTGGACCTTCCGTCGCGACGATGTGCTGCGGGTCCTCGACTGGACCGACGGTGTGAGGGCCGAACGCGATGGCCGTCCGGTACTGATGGATATCCGTCCCGGCGCCACCGCGGACTTCACTCGCCGCCTTCGCATCGATCTCGTCGACCGCCCGATGACACTGGCCGAGGAACCCTCGGCGGCACTGGGAGATGAAGCGCTGCAACAACTCACCGCATCCTGGGCCGACGGCCTGCAGCTTGCCGATTGCCCGGGCGCCAGCGGAGCGACCTTCACCTACTGCCAGACCAAATCGCTCGCGACAAGCGACGACGGCATAAACTGCGACAGTCTCGACTGAACGGAACTGCGCATGGCGGCGCGCCGGACAGGTTCGGTCCTCATCGTCTCCGAATCCGATGATCTGCACGGCACCGCAATGGCGGCGACGTTGCGAGAACACCACGGGCTCAGCCCGATTCAGCTCGACCTGCGCGACTTCCCACGCGAATCCGGAAGTTTCCGGCTCGATCGGCGCGGCACCGCGCGATCGCTGTCCCATGTGATCGGACTCGACGATGTCCGCTCGGTCTGGTGGCGCAGACCGCATCCCACGCAGGTTCCGGCCGGTGTGCGCGCCTCGGATGATGCCTACCGCCAAGCCGAATGCGACGGTTTCATCCAGGGACTGCTGTGGTCGATACCGGCGTACTGGGTCAACGATCCCGGCGCCGATCGCACCGCGAGCCGTAAGATCGTGCAGTTGGAGACCGCACGCCGGGCCGGTTTCGTGATTCCGGAAACACTGATCACCAACGATCCGGACGAGGCGCGCAGCTTTGTCGAATCACGTTCGGGCTCGGTGGTTTACAAGCGAACCGGCACCGGACGCGCCGAATTCGCCGAGACCCGAATAATTACCAAGGCCGACTTCGGCCGCCTCGCGGGCATCCGTTCGGCTCCGACCACCTTCCAGGACTACGTCGAGGCGCAGTGCGATCTGCGGGTGGTGTGGATGGACGGTATCGAATGGGCGGTGCGCGTCGACTCGCAGTCCGGGGTCGGCCGGGTCGATTCCCGGCTGGACACCACCGTCGACTTCGCACCCGAGCATCTGCCCGCCTCGGTCAGCAAGTCGCTCGCCACGCTGATGGGCGCTCTCGGCCTGAGCTTCGGCGTGCTTGATCTGCGCCTCGGCCTCGACGGCGAGTACTACTTCCTCGAGGTCAACCCACAGGGCCAGTTCGCGTATCTGGAGATCAAGACCGGCCTGCCGATGTTCCGCAGCCTCGCCAACCTGCTGGTCAACGGCGACGGCGCGGTGCCTGGCTTCTAGCGCGCTCGATCCCGCTCGGTGTCGGCGCAATCCATTCGCCGACACCGGGATTCGGCTGAGCCAACCCTTTTGGCTGAACGCTACTGGCTCTTGCGGCGGTTCGCACCGCCGCGACTGCGGAGTTGCACGTGCGACTCCACCAGCACGTTGTGGATGAAGCCATAGGAGCGGCCGGTGGACCGGGCCAGCGATCGAATGCTGGCACCTGCCTCGTACTGCTTCTTCAGCTGGGTTTGCAAACGGTCTCGTGATTTCCCCGTGACGCGTGTGCCCTTACCCAGTGTGGCCTTGACTTGTGTGGGCCTGTCGCTCATGGCTTCCTCCGAGTCGCCGAGCCGCGTCTTTCCAGGCTAGACACTCAGGAAGCTGTGATCAACGGGTGTTTGTGATGAATATCACCGGCGGCCCGATCGCGGCGAAGTGAAAACCCACCGCCCGCAACGGAACTCCGGCCGAATGGGCCCGGATCAGGCCAGCTGAATCAGTTCCAAATACTCCGCCGACCAGTGGTCTTCCTGGCCGTCCGGCAACAGGATCACCCGTTCCGGGGACAGCGCCTCGGCCGCGCCCGGGTCGTGGGTGACCAGGACGACCGCACCCGCATAGGTGCGTAGCGCGTCGAGGACCTGTTCACGCGAGATCGGGTCCAAGTTATTGGTCGGCTCGTCCAGCAGCAGCACATTGGCCGCCGAGGAGACCAGCCCGGCCAGCGCGAGACGGGTCTTCTCGCCGCCGGAGAGGGTACCTGCGGGCTGCTCCAGCTGTGGTCCGGAGAACATGAACGCACCGAGCAGACCCCGCAGCTCCTGCTCCCCCGCATCGGGTGCCGCGTGGCGAATGTTCTCCCACACCGTGGCCTGATCGTCGAGGGTGTCGTGCTCCTGTGCGAAATAGCCGATCTTGAGCCCGTGACCGGGCACCAGACCGCCCGCCGTCGGTGTCTCCACCCCGGCGAGCAGGCGCAGCAGCGTGGTCTTACCGGCGCCGTTGAGGCCGAGCACGACGACGCGGCTGCCACGGTCGATGGCCAGATCGACGCCGGTGAAGATCTCCAGCGAGCCGTAGACCTTGGTCAGGTTCTCCGCCATCAGCGGCGTCTTACCGCAGGCGGCGGGTTCGGGGAATTTGATGCGCGCGACCTTGTCGGCCACCCGCACCTCGTCCAGCTCGGCCATCAAGCGGTCCGCGCGCTTGGCCATATTCTGCGCCGCAGTGGCTTTCGTGGCCTTGGCGCCGAGTTTGGCGGCCTGGGCGCGCAGTGCGCCGGCCTTCTTCTCGGCATTGGCGCGTTCGCGGCGGCGGCGCTGCTCGTCGGTGGCGCGCGCGTCCAGGTATTTCTGCCAGCCCATGTTGTAGACGTCGGCCTCACCGCGCACCGCGTCCAGGAACCACACCTTGTTCACCACATCGCCGAGCAGTTCGACATCGTGGCTGATCACGATCAGGCCGCCGTCGTGGTTCTGCAGGAACCCGCGCAGCCAGGTGATGGAGTCGGCGTCGAGATGGTTGGTCGGCTCGTCGAGCAGCAGGATGGTGTCCGAGCGTCCGCCGCTGCCGTCGGAGGCGGCGAACAGGATGCGGGCCAACTCGATTCGTCGGCGTTGACCACCGGACAGCGTGCGCAGCGCCTGGCCGAGGACCCGGTCGGGCAGGCCGAGGCTATTGCAGATGCGCGCCGCTTCGCTCTCGGCCACATAGCCGCCGAGCGCCGAGAAGCGCTCCTCCAGCCGACCGTATTTGCGCACCGCCTTCTCGCGTTCGGCATCATCGACCACCTCGGCCATCAGCGCCTGCTGCTTCTCCATATCGCGCAGCAGGGTGTCCAGGCCACGGGCGGAGAGCACGCGGTCGCGGGCGAGCACGTCCAGATCGCCCTCCCGCGGGTCCTGCGGGAGATAACCGATGTCGCTGGAGCGCAGAATCTTTCCGGCGTAGGGCTCACCTTCCCCCGCCAGAATGCGCAGCGTGGTGGTCTTGCCCGCGCCATTGCGTCCGACCAGTCCGATCCGGTCGCCGGCCTGCACTCGCAGCGCTGGCCCGGGGGCCGACAGCAGGGTGCGGACGCCGGCCCGGACCTCCAGGTCGGTCGCGGTGATCACAGGCTTCTCCTACGGGTACGTGGTGCTGATCGGTTGCTGCTCGATTGTGCGACGCGAACACGCACAAGAACCACCGATTTTACCCGGCTTCAGAAGTGCTCCCGACACCCCACGATCCAGGTGTGACCGCGCTAACTCCGATCGGCGCTAGGCGGCCATACCGGCCAGGCTCGAATGGATGCTGTTGGCATTCGCGACGCGCTGGCCGCGGGCCTCACCGGAGCTCCGTTCGTAGTACTGATCGAACGCCGCCGCGGCGGCACCGGCCGAGGCCGCCGAGGTGAGATGACTGTACGCGCCCGCCTCGCTGCTCTTCAGTTCGTGAATCATGAAATCGACTTGGAGAGTCATGTCGGTGACAGGCCGGTGCTGGCGGTCACTGGCGGCGAAAGCCTCGAGAGCCGCCCGTCGCCCGCCTTCCCACTGACAGAGACCGATCGCACCTTCGCCGGGGTTGTAGGCGCCGGTATCGAAACCCGATTCGACCTGCATATTGCCCAAGATGCCCGCCGCTTGCTCCGGCGTGAAGCCCTGCTCGAGCAAGTATTGATAGATCTCGCTAGCCTTCATTTTCTTACCCCCGCTGATAGGTTCGGCATTTGCGTAATTGCCGAGACCCGCTGGTCCTGTACTGCTGCGGCGGTTTCCACCGCTGCCGGTATAGGTAGGAAAGCTGTTACCGCTACCGATCGAATTGGGGGCACTTCCGCTGTCGGACGATTCCGGGTCGGTGATCTTTCCCGCGTGATCATCGAGTGCGTCGTACGCTTCCGAGACTGCCTTCGCCGCTTTCCCGACCTTCTCATCGATCTTGTCGATGGCGGCTATCTGCAACTCGATGCTGCGCGGCAGCGGCACATCGGTCAGATTCGGCACACCGGCCATAATGTCCTTGATGTCGCCCACCAGTTTCTCGACCTCTTTGGTCACGGTGTTGGACACATCGGCCGATTTCGCCGCGATCTGGGCGATACTGCTGTCCAGCGAGTTCAGATCGTCTTTATATTTCGTGTCGTCGCTCTGTTTGGCCTTGTATTTCGCGACGAGATCGCCGTCCTTCAGCTGCGACTCCCCCAGGCCGTTGAGACCCTCGACCGTAATCGACTTCGCCGAGCCGTCGCCTACCGCCTTCACCAACTTCGCCAGCACCGTCTCTATGTGGCTGACGAAGGCGTTGAGGATAGGGGCATCCGGGCGCGGCGGCAGCGATGTGTCGACGTCGCCAGCCATATCTCACCTTCCGTCGATACCTCTCCGGCAGCTTAATCGCAGCTAGGCGCCACTCTCTGACCATTGGGTCCCCGCCTGTGGGAACAATGGCTCCTGGTCGGCCTCGCACAAACCCGACCGGCTCCGCTCGGCGGATTCCAACAGCGGTAGCGTGCCATCACATGACGACCGATCTGTTGGGCAAGAGCGCACTCGTTTCCGGAGCCAGCCGCGGTATCGGCAAGGCCGTCGCGGCGGAACTGCTGCGCCGGGGCGCCAATGTGCTGATCACCGCCCGCAAGCCGGAGTCGCTCGCGGAGGCCGCCGCCGAGCTGCGGGCGCTCGGCCATCGGGGCGAGGTCAGCGCGCTGGCGGGCAATTCGGGTGATCCGGAGAGCCGGGCCGCCGCGGTGGGTCGGGTGGTCTCGGAATTCGGCTCGCTGGACATCCTGATCAACAACACCGGTATCAATCCGGTCTACGGCTCGCTCATGGATGCCGATCTGGCGGCGGTGCTTAAGATCTTCGACGTCAATGTCGTCGCCGCACTCGGCTACGTGCAGGAGGCCTACAAGGCGTGGATGCGCGAGCACGGCGGTGCGGTGGTGAATGTGGCCAGTGTCGCTGGCCTCCGCTCGACCGGGGTGATCGCGGCATACGGCGCCTCCAAGGCCGCGCTGATCCGGCTCACCGATGAACTGGCGTGGCAGCTCGGCCCGAATATCCGGGTAAACGCGGTAGCGCCGGGCGTGATCAAGACCAAGTTCGCCGATGCGCTGTACTCGGCGGATGAGGAGCGGGCCGCCAGCATGTATCCGATGAAGCGCCTCGGCGCGCCCGAGGACGTGGCGCAGCTGATCGCATTCCTGGTCTCGGATGAGGCCGAGTGGATCACCGGTGAGACGATCCGCGTCGACGGCGGATTGCTCTCGACCGGCGGAATCTGAGGCATCCCAAGGCAATCCGCTCTCGACCAGCGTAAGCCGACCATCTCGACAGGACCGATGGCCGCCAGGCGAAAACCGTGCGGCCATTCGTCTTTCGATCCCACTCGGGCTTTCGGCCTACACCCGCGCCGGCTGCCGCACAGCGTTCGGATCTGCTACCGACGGCGCGGACGGTCCTTCGTCGAATCCGAAACGCTCGTGCAGCTTTTCGAGCGGGCCAGGTGCCCACCAGTTCCAGTCACCGAGCAGTTTCATCACCGCGGGCAGCAAGAAGCCGCGGATCAGGGTCGCATCGACCAGTACCGCCAGCGGCAGGCCGATACCGAAGGACTTCATGAAGGTGATGTCCGAGGCCAGGAATCCCAAGAACACCAGCGAGATCAGTACGGCGGCGGCGGTGACGATCCGGCCGATCTTCTCCAGGCCATGGGCAACGGCGGATTCGTTCTTGCCGGTGCGTTCGTACTCTTCGAGGATCCGTGACAGCAGGAATACCTGATAGTCCATAGCCAGACCGAAGGCGACACCGAACAGCATCACCGGCACGGTCGGCGGCAGGTCGCCGGTCACGGTGAAATCGAGCAGGCCGGACAGGTGCCCGTCCTGGAAGATCCAGACCAGCGCGCCGAAGGTCGCCGTGAGGCTCAGCGCGCTGAGCACGATCGCGACCAGCGGCAGCACCACGCTGCCGGTCAGCAGGAACAGCACGACCAGCATGATGATCACGACATAGGCCAGCGCCACGGGCAGTGCCGAGGTCACCGCGTCGAGGGAATCGGCGCTCGCGGCGGCGATACCGCCGACCAACCGCTGCGAGGGTGCGGGCACCGCGCGCAACTGCTTGGCCACCCGATCCAGCGCCACCGGATCGCTGGTATCCGGTGTGACCGAAAGGTATGCGGCATCCTTGGTTTCGAAGCGGGCGTGCTGTGCCATGGCGGGGGCGAGCTGCCCGCCGTGAGCGTAGCTGCCGGTGGCGGTGTCGATGCGACGGACATTCTCGACTTCGGAAAGTTTCCTGGCGTAGGCGTCCAATCCGGATTTGCCATCGGGCAGTACGACGAACAGGCTATTGGTGTCCGTGGCGGCGAACTCACGCTGGATGGTCTCGGTGACCTGTCGGTTATTCATCGATTCCGGTAATGCCCGCTCGTCCGGGAAGCCGAGTTTCACACCGAGGAACGGGGTCCCGAGCAGCAGCAGCAAGGCCACGACCGCCAGCCCGATCGGCACCGGCTTGCGCATCACGAATACCGCGAGCCGATGCCAGAAACCCTCACCTGGTGCGGGACGTTGCGGACGGAAGAACCAGCCGAGTTGGCCGCGATCGATGCGACTGCCGAGCAGTAGCAGAGTCGCGGGCAGCACCGTCAGCGATACCGTCGCGGCGATCGCCGCGACGACCAGACCCGCATACCCCATGGAACGCACCGCGAGCAGCGGGAAGAACAGCAGGCCCGACAGCGCGACCGCGACGGTGACCGCCGAGAAGGCCACGGTGCGACCGGCCGAACGCATGGTCGCGGCGACGGCCGGCCCGGTCGCGGCGCCCGCGGCCAATTCGTCGCGGTAGCGGCTGATGATCAGCAGGCTGTAGTCGATCGCGAGGCCCAGGCCGAGCAACGTGGCCACATTGGTCGCGGTCGCGGCGAGATCGGTGACCAGGGTGATCAGCCACAGCGCGCCCATGGAGATCATCACGGACACCGCGGCGACGACGAGTGGCAGGCTGGCCGCCACCAAACCACCGAATACGAACAGCAGGGCGATCAGGGTGATCGGGAAGGCGATGGATTCGCCGAGTACGGCATCTTTCTCGCTCTGCTGCACCGTCTCGTGCAACAACATCGCGTAACCCCCGACACGCACCTGCACCGGGCCGTGCACGCCGCCATAGTGATCCGCCAGAGCGCCGACCTTCTGGTCGACCGCAGCCTCCTCGCCGAGAATGCTCGCGACGATCAGCCCCGACTTGCCGTCGGCGCTGCGCAGTGCGGGCGACTTATCCATCCAGTACGACATGACACCCGCGACACCCGGCTCTTGCTTCAGCTTCAGCGCCAATTTCACTGCGGCCGTTGCCGATTCGGGATCGTCGATCGAGGTGTCGCTGTGCACCAGCAACACGAAGTTCGGTGGCGCCTGGCCGAAGGTATCGCGCAAAATCTCGGTGGCCCGGCTGGCTTCGCCGTCGGGATCGCTGTAGCCGCCGCCCTGGACCTTGTCGAATAACGTCGAGCTGAGCATCCCCATGAGCAGCGCCAGGCCGACAAAGATGCCGAGAATCCATTTGCCGCGCCGCTTGGTCAGTTCGAACACTGCCACACCCTCATCACTCGTTGAGCCGCGCCGCGTTCGCTCCCTGACGAACCGCGACGTGCCCGGCTTGCACCTGCCCGGCCACCACCCGCATCGGCAGATACTTCGGGTGGACCAGGGCGCCGATCACCGTCTGTTGCACCGCGATACCGGGCATCGGGGCGCAGGCGCCAGCGCCCGCCGATCGTAGCAACCTGGAGGGCGACCTCGATGAGCGAGAATACATTTCCTGGGCGCTGCCGGGTGCCCAACCGAACGGCAGGTACGCACCCTGGGGCCGGGACTCCATTGCCGCGGGCAGTCAGCAGTCCGGGTCGAATTTGTCGGGATTCGGGGAGAGCGCCGGATCCCGGTGTGCCGCAACGAGACAGACCAGCAACATGGCCCCCACCGGCAACGCTTTGTCGCGAAAGCGCCGAGTATACGGCGCCGGACATCGTGGCCAGCCCGGCGACAACACGCGCTACTGGCGAGTCACATCGGCGCTGAAAAAGCGAGATCTGACATGATCGCATTGTGAAGAACGGCGCCGTTCGATATTCGTGAACGATCACAGCGCAACAGTGCCCCGACGGCCCGACACCAAGCTCCGCACGACCGACGAACCCGCGCCGACTGCAAAGGGGGCCGCCCTGCACACCACCGAACTCGCTCTGCCACACCGACATCCGCGTTCCGCATGGGAAATGCGATGAACGCGGACCTCATCGTCTGCGGACTCGGACCTGCCGGTCGCGCACTCGCGCACCGCGGTCTCGCGCATGGAATGTCGGTCACCGCCATCGATCCGGCGCCGGATCGACGCTGGTCAGCGACGTATGCGGGGTGGTACGACGAGTTGCCGCAGTGGCTGGATCCGTCGGTCATCGCCACCACAGTGGCGCATCCGACGGCCTGGGGTACGAGGCGGCATCGACTGGACCGAACCTATGTCGTATTCGATTCCGCGGCATTGCGGGATTCACTGAATCTCGATGGCGCACAAACAGTTGCTGATCGAGTCGTCGCAATTCGATACAACACAGTGACTTTGGCTTCGGAAAAGGTACTTCGCGCCGAATGTGTTATCGACGCACGAGGAATTGCGCGCTCTCCCAGGCGCGCCGAGCAAACCGCGTACGGCATAGTTGTGCGACGCGAGGCCGATATCGACCCCATGTTCATGGACTGGCGTGCCGACAACGGAGCGGAACCCGGTGCGCCACGGTCGTTTCTGTACGCGGTACCGCTCAGTGCGGAGACGATGCTGCTGGAGGAAACCTGCCTCGCCGGACGTCCCGCGCTGGACACCACCGTGCTACGCGACCGCCTGCACCATCGGTTGCGTTCGCGCGGAATCGAACTCACCGGAGTAGAGCCGGTCGAACGCGTTCGGTTCCCGGTGCAGGGCGGCCGCCCCGGACCGCGACGGTTCGGCGCGGCGGGCGCATTCACCCATCCCGCAACGGGTTACAGCGTCACCGCTGCGCTGGCCGCCGCGGACACTGTCGCCCTCGGCGCGTCGGCGTGGCCCACCCAGGCGCGAGCGGTCCACGCGTTGCGGTCGGCGGGCCTGCGCGCGCTGCTCGCACTGCCGCCCACCGACCTTCCTGTCTTCTTCGATGCCTTCTTCACCCTGCCGCCGCGGCTGCAACGGGCTTATCTGTCGGGGCGCACCGATCTCGGCGGCACCGTCGCCGCCATGCGCACCCTCTTCGCCACCTTGCCCGCACCGCTGCGTCGGCGCGTCGCGACCGCGACACTCGGGATTCCGATTCGCTCGCCGATTCGAATCGGTTCGTCCATGATGGAGTGATGGCACGAGCTATCTGGAAGGGCTCGATTGCGTTCGGGCTGGTAAATGTCCCTGTCAAGGTGTACACCGCCACCGAGGACCACGACATTCGGTTCCACCAGGTGCATGCCAAGGACGGTGGCCGGATCAAATACGACCGCGTCTGCACGGTCTGCGGCAAGTCCGTGCAATACACCGATATCGATAAGGCCTACGAATCCCCCGAGGGGGACAAGGTCATCCTGACCGACGAGGACTTCTCGAAGCTGCCCGCCGCCGAGAAGCACGAGATTCCGGTGCTGCAGTTCGTACCCAACGACCAGATAGACCCCATCCTGTTCGAGAAGAGTTACTACCTCGAACCCGACTCGAACACCCCCAAGGCCTACGTCCTGCTGGCGGCCACGCTGGAGCGCATCGATCGGACCGC
The DNA here is from genome assembly GCF_054065835.1 of Nocardia citri. Lineage (NCBI taxonomy): Bacteria > Bacillati > Actinomycetota > Actinomycetes > Mycobacteriales > Nocardiaceae > Nocardia > Nocardia citri. Next base: position 234,318 of record NZ_JBSUQM010000003.1, on the reverse strand, counting down.
GCTCGTACATTTCACGCTCCGACAGAAGACCAGGCTCTCGGCGCTGCGGGTCCGCGACGGCGTACTGGTGCTGCAGACGCTGCTGTGGCCCGATGAGGTCCGTTCCGTCGACTTCGAATCCCTGGACGGTGTCGCCGAGCCGAAGCCGCAGGAAATCAAGATGGCCGAGACGCTGGTCGAGACGATGTCCGACGATTTCGATCCCGACCAATTCACCGACGAGTACCAGATCGAGCTGAAGAAGGTGCTCGACGAGGCCATCGCCAGCGGCACCGGGAAGGTCCTCGCCCAGCCCGAAGCGGCGCCCGCCGAGATGGATGCCGAGGTCGTCGATCTGGTGGCCGCACTTCAGCGCAGTCTGGAGGCCAGTGGGCGGCGGACCGCGGAGAGTTCCGGTAAGCCGGCCGCCAAACCCAAGGCCAAGGCGGCAGCGGCGAAGAAGACAACCAAGGCGGCGGCCGCTAAGCCCGCCAAGAAGGCGGCGAAGAAGACAACCGTCCGCAAGGGCGCATAACCGATCACCCGCACACTCCTGGCAAACCGACGACTGGCGGTGCGATGATGCTCACGAGGATCACCGAGACGCAGGTGGTTCAGGACTCGGCGGCCCGCACTTTGCCTTCTTCGAAGAAGTCGAGCAGGGCGGCAGCGCTGTTCACCTGCTCGCGCGGGCGCAGCGCCCCGAACGGGGCATTCCAGAATTCGCCGGTGCGCGGCGTCCATGGACCGACATAGGCGTAAGGTCCGGGATGCGCCGAATCTCCTGGTGAGACACCATAATTGACCTCATCGAGGGTGCTGGACAGATCGAAATGCTCGGGCCACAGCACCGGGATGACATCGGGCGCGGTGCAGCGCAACGTCGAATCCCCGAGCACGAACCAGTCCGCGATGAGCCGCCCCGCCGCCTCCGGATCGACCGTGAGCTGGTCACCGGGATCGACTCCAGTCGTGTCGGCGTAGACATTGCTCGGCACCTCGGGTTCGAAGCCCGCGACGGCGGCGACCTTGTCGAAGGTGCTCCTGAGCACCACCCGGCCCTCCGGCCTGGTCGCCACGTTGATCATTATCGTCGGCGTGCAGGGGATTCAATTCCTGGGCAATACCATTGCCCGAAAGGTGCTGCGCCGCTGATCCCTCGGCGCGGCGACAACCGAGTGTGCTCTCGACACCGATCGCGTCGAGAGCACACTCGGTTTTGGCGGTCAGCTCGCGTTCGCGGTGCACTGTGAATCGACGATGCGCGGCTCGCGCGGGACCGAGCTGCCGAGGTTCAGCAGCGGCGGTGCGGTCGGCCCGGCGTTGGCGATCGCCCGCTGTTCGGCCTCGGCCCGAGTCTGCGCCCAGGCCCAGCCCAAATGATCATCGCCATTGCGGGCCACGGCCGCACACGCATTGGCGAACTGCACGATGACGTGACAGTTGGACAGACCGCACTGCTGCACCGCGGCGCTATCCGAATCCGCCCAGTTCGAGTAGTTGTATGCCCATCCGAGGGTCGCGTCGCCACGCGACGAGACCGAAATCGCCAGCGAGCCGTAGAGGCCCTCATCCGCCTGTGCGGCGCCGGCGGCGACGAACGCACCTGCAGACGCGGCCACCAGACCCATGGCAGCCTTGGACGATAGTGACATGTTTGCTCTCCCCAGTTCCGAAACAGCTTCGGATCGCCATCCTGACCGCTCCGATCCGAAAAGTCCAAACCTTTGTATCACCATCGATCTCGCCGGTGGGCGATGAGGCCTGGGGCGAGCTGAGGTTTCCGACAATGGCGGTGATGATCGTTTACAACCGCCGCCCCGACACTTCCGCTGCCGGCGTACCGATGTAGTGTCACCTTTTGTCGCCAAAACCCTGTTCTTCGAGTGCCTTTCGCATTCTCGCGCGGTGTCTGCGATGAATACCGTTGTGGGGTCGACTGTGCAGGCAAGAGGGAGGGTGACCTCGATGCTGGTTGTCAACGAACGGGAGACGCAGCGATCCGAACAGTCCGTGCTCGATTGGATGCGGACTTGGAACGGCCAATACGTCATTGTGGGGCTTGCTGTTTCGGGGTATTCGATACCCGGCGGCAACTCAGGTGGGACGACACGGCAGCTGGACGTGGTGGTCATTACTCCGCGCGCTGTGGTCGTGATCGAAGTCCAGGAGATCACCGCCGAGGTGACCGGCGGAGTGCTCTCGGTGCGGGCCGACGGGCACTGGCAGCTTTCCGGATTCGATGGGGAACCGGTACCACGCAGCGACAGTGATCCATTCGGTCAGGTGACGAACGATGCGCATCTCCTGAGCCAGATGGTGCGCAAACAGCATCCGGACGCCCTCATCGACCGGCTCATCGTGGTCGTGCCGCCCCGAGACGCGACCATCACACTGGACATCGAATCGCGAAAGCCCGGCGGTACCGTCGTCCTGGGCTCGTCGGCGCAGTTGCGCGCTTGGTTCCTGCGAACGTCGACCCGAAAACTGATCTGGACCGCGCAACAGGCCTACGAACTGCTCGGTGAGTTCGGCCTTGCGGAGGCGGTCACAATCGAAGAGCTTGTGGCCGAAGGATTTCCGTCGCAAACCGGACAACCCGAACGTCCCGCAATGAGGATACTGGTACAGGCCCAAGCGTCGTCCGCACGCGGCGCCGCCGAACTCTCCGACCACACTCGCACACCGTCGCAGATGCCACCTCCGGGAGCCGGATACCCGCTGTGGCTCCCGCCCGACATCGACGGCGAGCCGTCGGAAAGCCCGGCACTATCCCGAACCCAAGCCGGTACCGATATCGATCCGCACACCCAGGTATCCGCTCCGCCGGAGCCGATGGATAATCCGGATGCGATACCGGCTCCGCAATTGACGTCGGCATTCACGGACCGGTGGTCGTCGTGGATCGAGTCCGACGGATTGTCGGCTGTACCTCCGTCCCACCGTGACCACGACCGCCGCATTCGTCCGCACCGGGCCCCGAGCCTCCGGAACTTGCTGCCGATCCCACCGACTCTGGTAGCAACGGCGGCACCACATCTGTCGAAGGCGAAGCTTCAGCCTTCGACGCCGGCTGGGCCGGAACCTCGACCGGCGGAAGGGCCGCGGCATTGGACCGCGACCGGGTCGGGGTCGTTGTCAGACATTGAGCCGCAGCCATTGTCGACAGCACCGGCCCAGCCTTCAGCGACGATCGAGACACAGCCTTCGGCGACGATCGAGGCGCAGCCGGTATCGGAGCCCGAGCCACCGCATTCTTCGGCGGTCGGGTGGGAACCGCCGACGACGATCGAGCCGCGACCGCTGCGATCGTTGCGGCCGGGCGGCGCACCCGCCGCACCACCTACGCCTAGGGCTTCGACCCCGCGGCTGGCGTCCATATCGCGCACTTGTGTCGCCACGATGGTCGCCATGGGGTCGAAGCTCATTGCGGGTCTACCGCAACTGCTCGCGACGGTGGTGGTGATCGGGGTGGTAGTCGCTACGACCTGGTTACTTGTTTCCGAAGGTATGCACCCGAAACCCGCCGTCGTCGAGCCCAGCCCGGAATCGAGCACCGATCCCGCTGTGCTGCCGCAGCTACCAGCCTCGACCCGATCACCTGTGGTGCAGTGCTTCCCATTCCAACAGCAGTGCTGATCGACGCGAGCCACGCACTGTTTCTCAGGGCGTGGCTCGCCATCGTGCGCGCAACGGATTCCTAGCCGCAGCTGTATTCGCGCTTCTAGACTGTGAAGCCCAAGGCGCGCAGCTGTTCGCGACCGTCCTCGGTGATCTTATCCGGACCCCATGGGGGCATCCAGACCCAGTTGATCTTGAGGTCTTCGACCAGGCCAGAGCGGACCAGGGCGTTGCGGGATTGGTCCTCGATAACATCGGTCAGGGGGCAGGCCGCCGAGGTGAGGGTCATATCGAGGGTGGCGATATTGTCTTGGTCGACGCTCATGCCATAGACCAGGCCGAGGTCGACGACATTGATGCCGAGTTCGGGGTCGACGACGTCACGCATCGCCTCTTCGATATCCTCCAGCTGCTTGATGTCCTCGGCCGAAAGTTCGACCTGCTCAGGCGTTTCGGTGGCTGGTGTCTCACTCATGACGATTTTCCATTCGTGGAGATGTCGCTGCCCATGGTCTGCTTGGCCTGTTCCGCGGAGGTTATCCGGATCACCGCATCCTTGAACGCCAGCCAGCCGAGCAGTGCGCACTTGACCCGTGCCGGGTACTTGGACACGCCGCTCAGCGCGATACCGTCGCCGATCATGTCCTCATCGCCCTCGACGGTGCCCCGGCTGGAGATCATCTCGTTGTACGAGTCGACCACCTTCAGCGCCTGCTGCACCGGCAGTCCGATCACCTGGTCGGTGAGGATCGAGGTCGCGGCCTGACTGATCGAACAGCCCTGACCGTCGTAGGACACATCGGCGATATCACCGTTGCCGTCGAGTTGGACGCGCAAGGTCACCTCGTCACCGCAGGTCGGGTTGACGTGGTGCACCTCGACACCGAACGGCTCCCGCAGCCCGCGGCGATGCGGGTGCTTGTAGTGATCCAGGATCACTTCCTGGTACATCTGCTCCATGCGCATGTCTTATGCAACTCCGAAGAAGCTCTGGGCCTTCCGCACGGCGGCTATCAGCTGATCTACCTCATCGAGGGTGTTGTAAACCGCGAAGGAGGCACGGGCGGTGGCCGGAATGCCGAGACGACGCATCAGCGGCCATGCGCAGTGGTGGCCGACTCGCACGGCCACACCCTCGTCGTCGAGAATTTGCCCGACGTCATGGGCGTGGATGCCCTCGACCACGAACGACACCGCGCCGCCGCGATCAATATTCTCGTTCGGTCCGATGATCCGCACGCCCGCGATCGCCGCGAGCCCATCCAGTGCCGCACCGGTGAGCGTATGCTCGTGTGCCGCAACCGCTTCCATGCCGATCTGCTCGAGATACCGCACGGCCGCGCCCAATCCGACCACCTGTGAGGTCATCGGCACACCGGCCTCGAACCGCTGCGGCGGCGGCGCGTAGGTACTGGCTTCCATCGTGACGGTCTCGATCATCGAACCACCGGTGATGAACGGCGGAGTTTGCTCGAGCAGGGTCCGCCGCCCGTAGAGCACGCCGACACCGGACGGTCCGAGCATCTTGTGGCCGGAGAACGCGGCGAAGTCGACGCCCAGCTCACGGAAGTTCACCGGCATATGCGGCACCGATTGGCAGGCATCCAGCACGGTGAGCGCGCCGACATCCGTTGCCCGGCGCACCAATTCGGCCACGTTGGTGACCGCGCCGGTCACATTCGACTGATGCGTGAACGCGACAACCTTGGTGGCGGGCGACAATGCGAGCGAATCGAGATCGATCCGCCCGTCATCGGTGATGCCGTACCACTTCAGGGTCGCACCGGTCCGGCGCGCGAGCTCCTGCCACGGAACGAGATTCGCGTGATGCTCGAGCTCGGTGATGACGATCTCGTCGCCCGGACCGACGTGATACGGGAAGCGATCATCGGAAAACGCGTACGTCACCAGATTCAGCGATTCGGTCGCGTTCTTGGTGAAGACGATCTCGTCCGCGTCCACACCGACGAATCGGCCGATATCGGCGCGGGCGCCCTCGTACGCGTCGGTGGCTTCCTCGGCCAACTGGTGCGCACCGCGGTGCACGGCCGAATTCCGCTCGGTGAGGAACTCGCGTTCCGCGTCGAGGACTGCGAGGGGACGTTGCGAAGTCGCGCCGGAGTCCAGGTACACCAACGGCTTCCCGTCCCGAACCGTGCGGTTCAGGATCGGGAAGTCGGCCCGGATACGGGCGACATCGAGGGTGCGGACCGTGGCGGTCATATCAGGCTCCAGCGGTAGCGGACTGGGGGATGGCAGTCGGCGCAGCCGACGGGGTGGGCGAGCTTTGCGTAAAACGTACGTAGCCGTTCGCATCGAGTTCCTCGGCCAGCTCGGCGCCGCCTTCGGCGACGATCCGGCCGCCGACGAATACGTGCACGAATTCGGGCTGGATGTAGCGCAGGATGCGGGTGTAGTGCGTGATCAGCAGCACGCCGCCGTTCTCGCGCTCCTTGTAGCGGTTGACGCCCTCGGAGACGATGCGCAGTGCGTCGACGTCCAAGCCGGAGTCGGTCTCGTCCAGGATGGCGATCTTCGGCTTCAGCAGGCCCAGCTGCAGAATCTCGTGGCGCTTCTTCTCACCACCGGAGAAACCCTCGTTCACGCTGCGATCGGCGAAGGCGGCGTCGATTTCCAGCTCGTTCATCGACTCCTTCACCTCCTTGACCCAGGTGCGCAGCTTGGGGGCCTCGCCGCGGACCGCGGTCGCGGCGGTGCGCAGGAAGTTCGACATCGAGACACCGGGGACCTCGACCGGATACTGCATGGCCAGGAACAGACCCGCGCGCGCCCGCTCGTCGACCGACATCGCGAGCACATCCTCGCCGTCGAGGGTGATCGAACCGGAGGTCACCGTGTACTTCGGGTGCCCGGCGATCGCGTACGACAGCGTCGACTTGCCGGAACCGTTCGGGCCCATGATCGCGTGCGTCTCACCGGATTTGATGGTGAGGTTCACGCCCTTGAGGATCTTGATGGGCTCGCCGGACTCGTCCGGGTTGGCGACCTCGACGTGCAGGTCCTTGATTTCCAGGGTGGTCATCGAATTCGGATTCCTTTGCGGGGTAAGGGGTTCGTGGATCAGGCGCCGATGGCGGCGAGTTCGGCCTCGATGGCCGACTCCAGCCGCTCCCGGACCTCGGGGACCGCGATCTTCTGGATGATTTCGTGGAAGAAACCGCGCACCACCAGCCGACGGGCGGCATCCTCCGGGATACCGCGGGCGCGCAGGTAGAACAGCTGCTCGTCGTCGAAACGACCGGTGGCACTCGCGTGGCCGGCGCCGACGATCTCGCCGGTCTCGATCTCCAGATTCGGCACCGAATCGGCGCGGGCACCATCGGTGAGCACCAGGTTGCGGTTCACCTCGAAGGTGTCGGTGCCCTCGGCGGCGGCGCGGATGAGCACGTCACCCACCCAGACCGTGCGGGCATCGCCCTTGGACGAATGCGGATCACCCTGCAGCGCACCCTTGTACAGCACATTGGACTTGCAGTGCGGCACGGCGTGGTCGATCAGCAGACGCTGCTCGAAGTGCTGACCGGCGTCGGCGAAGTAGAGGCCGAGCAGTTCGGCATCGCCGCCGGGACCCGCATAGCGCACATTGCCGGTCAGGCGCACCAGATCACCACCGAGGGTGACCGAAGTGTGCCGCAGCGCGGCATCGCGACCGACCTTCGCGTGGTGCGCGGTGGCGTGCACCGCGTCGTCGGCCCAGTCCTGGATCGCGACGACGGTCAGCTTGGCGCTGTCGCCGAGGACGAATTCGATGTTCTCGGCGTAGGTTCCGCTGCCGCGCTGGTCGATGACCACGGTGGCGACCGCGAAGTTGCCGAGCCGGATCTGCAGATGAGCGTAAGCGGTCTTATCCGCACCGGGGCCGGTGACGGAAACGGTAATCGCCTCGGCGACTTCGGTTTCCGCGCCGACCGAGACCACGGTCGCCTGTTCGAAACCCGAGTACGCTTGGGCCGCAACCCGGTCCGACGGCACCCCGGCCTCGCCGAGGCGAGCATCGGTGCGCGCGACCGTTTCCACGGTCACCCCGGCGACCGGGGCGACCTCGACGGTGACCTGGCCGTCGCGCACGGCGGTGCCGTCCTGCAGGCCGCGCAGGCGACGCAGCGGGGTGAACCGCCACGCCTCATCCTTCGCCGAGGGCACTTCGAAGGCGTCAACATCGAAGGAGGTGAACACCTCCCCCTTATTGCTTGGCGCGTGCGTCGCGTCGGTAATGCGAGCCTCGGCGGCTTCGGCAACGTTGTCCAGGGCTGCCATCAGCCGACGGCTCCTTCCATCTGCAGTTCGATCAGGCGGTTCAACTCGAGCGCGTACTCCATCGGGAGTTCCTTGGCGATCGGTTCGACGAAGCCGCGCACCACCATCGCCATCGCCTCGTCCTCGGTGAGGCCGCGGCTCATCAGGTAGAACAGCTGGTCCTCGGAGACCTTCGAAACGGTGGCCTCATGCCCCATGGTCACGTCGTCCTCGCGGATGTCGACGTAGGGGTAGGTGTCGGAGCGGCTGATCGTATCGACGAGCAGCGCATCACATTTCACAGTCGACTTGGAGCCGTGCGCGCCCTTGTTGACCTGGACCAGACCGCGGTAGGAGGCCCGGCCGCCACCACGCGCCACCGACTTCGACACGATGGTCGAGGAGGTGTGCGGCGCCAGGTGCAACATCTTCGCGCCGGTGTCCTGGTGCTGGCCCTCGCCGGCGAAGGCGACCGAGAGCACCTCACCCTTGGCATACTCGCCGGTCATCCAGACCGCCGGGTACTTCATGGTGACCTTGGAACCGATGTTGCCGTCGATCCACTCCATGGTCGCGCCCGCCTCGGCCTTGGCCCGCTTGGTGACCAGGTTGTAGACGTTGTTCGACCAGTTCTGGATGGTGGTGTAGCGGCAGCGTCCGCCCTTCTTCACGATGATCTCGACCACCGCGGAGTGCAGCGAATCGGACTTGTAGATCGGTGCGGTGCAGCCCTCGACGTAGTGCACGTAGGCGCCTTCGTCGACGATGATCAGGGTCCGCTCGAACTGGCCCATATTCTCGGTGTTGATCCGGAAGTAGGCCTGCAGCGGAATGTCGACCTGCACACCCGGCGGCACGTAGATGAACGAACCACCCGACCACACGGCGGTATTCAGCGCGGAGAACTTGTTGTCACCGGCCGGGATGACCGTGCCGAAGTACTGCTGGAAGATTTCCGGGTGCTCGCGCAGACCGGTATCGGTGTCCAGGAAGATGACGCCCTGGGCCTCCAGATCCTCGCGGATCTGGTGGTAGACGACCTCGGATTCGTACTGCGCGGCGACACCGGCGACCAGGCGCTGCTTCTCCGCCTCCGGGATACCGAGCTTGTCGTAGGTGTTCTTGATGTCCTCGGGCAGATCCTCCCAGCTCTCGGCCTGCTTCTCGGTCGAGCGCACGAAGTACTTGATGTTGTCGAAGTCGATGCCGTCGAGGTTGGAGCCCCACTTCGGCATCGGCTTGCGATCGAAGATCCGCAGCGCCTTGAGCCGGTGCTCGAGCATCCACTCGGTCTCGTTCTTCTTGGCCGAGATGTCGCGGACGACAGCCTCGGACAGGCCTCGTTGCGCACTGGCACCAGCCACATCCGAATCGGCCCAGCCGTAACCGTAATTACCCAGGGAAGCGATGGTTTCTTCCTGGGTGAGCGGTTGCACCTGGTCGGTGGTCGTCGTCATTCGGCACTCCTTCCGGAGTCGTTCGTACGTACCGCTGCGGGCTGTGCAGCGGTCTTGTGGGAAGCGTTCGCTTTATCGGAGATAGGGAGAACGAACAGTGGCACGTGAGTCGTGCACGCGCAATCGCCGTTGGCGATCGTCGCAAGTCGTTGTACGTGGGTTCCGAGCAGGTCCCGGAAAGCCTCGAGTTCGGCCTCGCACAGCTGCGGGAATTCCTCGGCGACATGGGCCACCGGGCAGTGGTGCTGGCAGATCTGCACACCCGCGCCGACCTCACGGGTGGACGCGGCGAATCCGGCGTCGGTGAAGGCGTCGGCGATCTCGTCCGCCTTGGCGGTGGTGGTCTCGGGGGTGTGCTCGGCGACCGGTTCGATGCCCTTGACGATGGTGCGCGCCCGCTTGCGCGCGAAATCGGTAATGGCCTGCTCGCCGCCGATCTCACCGAGCTGGCGAATGGCCGCACCGGCCAGATCGTCGTAGGCATGCCCGAGCCGTCCGCGGCCCGCGGCCGTCAGCTGATATTGCTTGGCGGGGCGGCCGCGTCCCTTCTGCTGCCACGGCGCCGAACGGCTGGCCCGCGCCTGACCGGATTCGATCAGTGCATCCAGGTGCCGACGGACACCGGCCGGCGTCAGGCCGAGCTTGGTGCCGATCGCGGTCGCGGTGATCGGGCCCTCTTCGAGCAGCAGTTGCACCACGGCGGCGCGCGTATGCCCTTCACCGCCTATGACCAGGGGCGCTGGCGCAGCAACAGACGTGGCACCGGTACGGTGACCGGTCCCTCCACCCTCGTCGTGCGGCGAACCCACGGTTTTCACAACACCAGTGTGACGGAATTAGTTCCCGGAATCCAATAAGGGTGCCCTGAGTAGACCGGGCCGATGACCTGCACGGGAGCGTTTTCGGACGGCGTCCGGATGCGGCACGTTCACCACCTGCGGGTCTCGCGCGACGACCGACCCCAGCCCCGCTGCGGAATTGCGAGTGCGATTTAGGCCACACCTCGCTGGCCTAAATCCGTCAGCGCACTTACTGGGCTGAACCGTGGGCCGATTCGAACGCCCGCGGCCGTGCCCGAGCCCGATTCCGAACGTGCCCCGCGGCGCACCGGACCCGCCGGTCGTATCGGCTACGCTGGCCGCGTGATGTCAGGCGAACACGGCGAACCAGGTGTCGGAGGCAGCCGGTCGACCACCTCGGGCACCCTGATTCGCCTGCGTCAGACCGCGCCGATCAGCACCGCCGTCGCGCTGGGACGGCGGATCATCGGCCTGGATGTCGCGCCCGACCACACCGTCGGCGACACCCTGCACATCAATGAACCCGAGGCTGCCGAACTCAACCCACAGGAGACCGCGCAACTGCGCCGGGTCCGACTCCTCGGCGCCACGGGTTCGGTCATGATGGCCATCGGCGCCCTCGGCCTCGGCGCCCAACCCACACTGCAGAATCCGACCTACGGCAAGGCGATCCTCGGACTGCCCGCGCGCGTGCACAATTCGGGGCTGGCGACAACCATGGTCGGCACGGTCATCGTGATGCTGGCATGGCTGCTGCTCGGCCGATTCGCACTCGGCCTGCAGTCCAACCGCATTCGCCGCATCAGCCGCTCCCAATTGGACCGCACGCTGCTGCTGTGGATCATTCCGCTCTCGGTCGCACCCCCAATGTTCAGTCAGGACGTCTATTCCTATCTGGCCCAAGGGGAGATCGCGGCGAGTGGACTCGATCCCTATGACGTCGGCCCGGTGCAGGGACTCGGCCAGGACCATATTCTGACGCGCAGCGTCCCCAATATCTGGCAGAATTCGCCCGCGCCCTACGGCCCGCTGTCGATCTGGCTGGGTAAGGGCATCGCCGAAATCGTCGGCGACAATATGCTCGCCGGAGTGCTGCTGCACCGGATGCTGGCGCTGCTGGGCGTGGCCTGCATCGTGTGGGCACTGCCACGACTGGCACAGCGATGCCGAGTATCGCCGGTAGCCGCATTATGGCTCGGCGCGGTGAACCCACTCGTGATATTCCACCTGGTATCCGGTGTGCACAACGAGGCCATGATGCTGGGCCTGATGCTGGTCGGGTTGGAGTATTGCCTGGCGGCCCTGAGCAGTATCGGACCGATGCGTGGACACGCACTCGCGCTGCTTTTATCGGGCACCACGCTGATAGCACTGTCCGCCATGGTCAAGATTCCATCCATGCTGGCCCTGGCTTTCGTGTGGATGGCATTGAGCCGAAAATGGGGCGGCGATTGGCGTGCCGTGCTCAGATCCGCGCTATTCCTCGGATCTGTCACGGGTGCCGTCATGCTCGCGGTATGCCTGGGCAGCGGTCTCGGCTTCGGCTGGATAGACACTCTGACCATGGCCAACTCGGTGCGCAGTTGGATGTCGCTGCCGACCGCACTGGGGGTCGTCACCGGATTCGGCGGCGTCCTGCTGGGATTGGGCGACCACACCACCGCATTGTTGAGTATCACCCGGCCGATCGCGGCGATCGCGGCCTCGCTGATCGTGGTGCGGCTGATGGTGGCCACCTGGCGGGGCCGGCTGCATCCGGTCGGTGCGCTGGGCGTCGCCTTCGGCGCGGTCGTCCTGCTGTTCCCGGTGGTGCAGCCGTGGTATCTGCTCTGGGGCATCGTCCCGCTGGCGGCGTGGGCCAGCCGACCCGCCTTCCGGGTCCCGGCGACAATCGCCTCGGCGACGATCAGCGTCATGCTCATGCCGTCGGGCAGCGAAATCCAGCCCTTCGTCCTTGTCTACGCGGCTTGTATCACCATTCTGACCTGCACGTTGATGATCCTGGCCACCCGCAAGTCGCTGCCGTGGCGACTGAACCAGGTGGGTGCCGGCCCGGCGCCCACCGCGGCCGGTTCCGCCGGACCGCAGAACTGACGAGGTAGGGGTGTCGTCCGAGTCACATCCGTCGACCGCTTACGGTGTCACACCGTGAGGGAGCGAAGCGAACGCACGATGGGCACAGCACCCTTGGACGCGACAGAGCCGAGCACCGAGGCGCGATGGTGACCGCAGCCTCGGGACCCGCCGTGTGTATCGAAGGCGTCGTCAAGCGCTACGGCGAGACCACCGCAGTCGACGGGATCAGCTTCGCGGTCGAGCAGGCCCAGGTGCTGGCCCTGCTCGGACCGAACGGCGCCGGCAAAACCACGACCGTCGAAATGTGCGAGGGTTTCAAAACCCCGGATGCCGGTTCGGTCCGGGTGCTCGGACTCGATCCGATCGCCGACTCCGACCGGTTACGGCCGCGCATCGGCGTCATGTTGCAGGGCGGTGGCGCGTACCCGGGGGCGCGCGCGGGTGAGATGCTCGATCTGGTCGCCGCCTACTCCGCCGATCCACTCGATCCCGAATGGTTGCTGAAAACCCTTGGCCTGCAGGATAACCGGCGCACACCGTACCGTCGCCTGTCCGGCGGCCAGCAGCAGCGGCTCGCCCTGGCCTGTGCGTTGGTCGGGAAGCCGGAGCTCGTCTTCCTCGACGAACCGACCGCCGGCCTGGATGCGCAGGCCCGGCTCATGGTCTGGGAGCTCATCGACGCGCTGCGCCGCGACGGCGTCACGGTGCTGCTCACCACACACATGATGGACGAAGCCGAACAACTGGCCGACCAACTGGTGATCATCGATCACGGACGGATAGTCGCCTCCGGGACACCCGCAGAGGTGACCGCGCACGGCGCGGCCGGCCAGCTGCATTTCACCGCCCCACCGAAACTGGATCTGCGGCTGCTGAAAACCGCGCTGCCAGAAGGCTTCTCGCCGCGCGAGACGATGCCGGGACACTATCTGATCGAAGGCGCGATCGATCCGCAGGTGCTGGCGACGGTGACCGCGTGGTGTGCGCAGCAGAATGTGCTGGCGACCGATATCCGGATCGATCAGCGTCGCCTCGAAGACGTCTTCCTGGAACTCACCGGACGGGACCTACGCGGATGAATCAGCCAGATCTCAGCGGGAACCGCTTCGCACCGGGCACCTTCACCCCCGATCCGCGCCCGAGCGGCCGCCTCGCGATGATGGCCGCGCAGACCCGGCTCGAGCTGATCCTCCTGCTGCGCAATGGCGAACAGTTGCTGCTCACCATGTTCATTCCGATCACGCTGCTGGTCGGGCTCAGCCTGTTGCCGTTCGCGAATCTCGGCGAGGACCGAGTCGGCAAGACCGTGCCCGCTGTGATGATGGTCGCGGTCATGTCAACCGCCTTCACCGGACAGGCCATCGCGGTCGGATTCGATCGGCGCTACGGTGCGCTCAAGCGCCTCGGCGCCACCCCGCTCCCCCGCTGGGGCATTGTCGCGGGCAAGAGTGGCGCGGTGCTGATCGTGGTCGTATTGCAGGCAATTCTGCTGGGGGCCATCGGATTCGCGCTCGGCTGGCGGCCGGACCTCGCCGGGCTCGCACTCGGTGCGCTGGTGATCGCGCTCGGCACAGCCACTTTCGCGGCAATGGGTCTGCTGCTCGGCGGCACACTCAAGGCGGAGATCGTACTGGCACTGGCGAATATCCTGTGGTTCGTCATGCTCGGCATCGCCAGCATCGTGTTCGCGTCCGACGATCTGCCCGCGGCGGTGAATGCGCTCGTGCGGCTGGTGCCGTCCGGAGCGCTGGCCGTCACGCTGGAAGATGCCATGGGCACCAGCATCGACTGGTTCGGCATCGCTGTCCTCGCCGCGTGGGGCGGCATCTCCGGGTTCCTCGCGACCCGCTTCTTCCGCTTCGACTAGTCCGCTCGAGACCGGATGGCGGGGGCTGCTCGACCGTTGCCGCCAGGTCGAGCGGGCCGCAACGACGGAAGGTAGTAGACCGGGTGCGGGCGGCTCAGGTAGCCCGGCTACCATCGTCGGGTGCTGAATCGCGCATTCCTGCGACTCGTCGATCTGCTCCCGCTGCCCTCGTTGCGGGTGCAGCGACTGATCGCTGTCGCGGTCATCGTCTCCCAGGCGGGTATCGCCGTCACCGGTGCGATCGTCCGGGTCACGGCGTCCGGACTCGGTTGCCCGACCTGGCCGCAGTGCTTCCCGGGCAGCTTCACCCCGACCGGTGTCGCCGAGGTTCCGGTACTGCATCAGACCGTCGAGTTCAGCAATCGCATGCTGACCTTCGCGGTGACGTTATGCGCGGCGTTGATCGTGCTCGCCGTCACTCGGGCCCGCCGCCGTCGCGAGGTGCTGGTGTATGCGTGGTTGATGCCGGGCGGCACGGTGCTGCAGGCGATCATCGGTGGTATCACCGTGCGCACCGGCCTGCTGTGGTGGACGGTGTCGGTGCATCTGCTGGCGTCGATGCTGATGGTGTGGGTCGCGGTGGTCATGTTCGCAAAGGTGAGCGAACCCGATGACGGCATCGAAGTGATCCAGGCGCCCGCGCCACTGCGTTGGCTGACGGGGCTGAGTGGTGTCGCGCTCGCCGGTGTCCTCATCGCGGGCACGCTGGTCACCGGCGCCGGACCACATGCGGGCGATAAGAGCATCGAGCGACCGGTCGAACGCCTGCAGGTCGAAATCGTCACCTTGGTGCACCTGCACTCGCAGCTGCTCGTCGGCTATCTCGCACTGCTCATCGGTCTGGCCTTCGGCCTCTTCGCCGTCGGCATCACCCCCGCCGTCCGCACCCGACTGTTCGTCCTGCTCGGCCTGGTCTGCGCCCAATCCCTAGTCGGCGTCGTGCAGTACTTCACCGACGTCCCCGCCGCCCTCGTCGCAACCCACGTCGGTGGCGCCGCCGCCTGCACCGCCGCGACCGCCGCCCTCTGGGCCGCCCTGCACACCCGCGAACACGTCTCGACCCCGGTCCCCAACTCCACTGAACAGCTGGCATAGCAGATCACGTCCCGCACGCTCGCCGGAGGAGCGGTGATGAACACATCAGCGTCGAGTACCGAAGAGCCACAACCGTTCCCGGACATCGAGCCGTACGAGTACGGTCTCCTCGACGTCGGCGACGGGAACCAGATCTATTGGGAGACCAGCGGTAACCCGGACGGTAAGCCCGCGCTCGTCGTACACGGCGGACCGGGCAGCGGTGGCCGGCGCGGGTCGCGGAAGTTATTCGATCCCGACGTATACCGGATCGTCCTGTTCGATCAGCGCGGATGCGGTGAGAGTCGGCCGCATGCCTCGGACCCGGCCGTCGATCTGGCGCACAACACCACCGACCATCTGATCGCGGATATGGAACGACTGCGCGAGCATCTCGGGATCGAACGATGGTTGCTGTATGGCGGTTCGTGGGGATCGACCTTGATCCTGGCCTATGCGCAGCGATACCCGGAGCGGGTCGGCGCGGTGGTGCTCGTCGGGGTCACGATGACACGGCCCGAGGAGATCGCTTGGCTCTACCACGGTGTCGCGCGATTGTTGCCCGGCCAGTGGGAAGCATTCCGGAACGGGGTGCCCGCAGCCGAGCGCGATGGAAATCTGGTCGCGGCCTATCACCGGCTGATCAACAGCCCGGACGCCACCGTGCGCGCCAAGGCCGCCCGGGACTGGTGTGCCTGGGAGGATGCGATCATCGCGCACGAACACCACGGAAATCCGGGGCAGTACAGCGCGAAGCCGGATGACGCGATGCTGGCGATGGTCCGGATCTGCACGCATTACTTCGCCCATACCGCCTGGCTCGACGATGGCGTGCTGCTACGGGATGCGCACAAGCTCGCGGGCATTCCGGCGGTGCTGATCCACGGTCGCCTCGATCTTGCCGGACCGCTCTACACAGCATGGCAATTGGCGCGGGCATGGCCGAGCGCGGAACTTCGGGTCATCGAGGATTCCGGCCATACCGGTAGCCCGGCCATGCACCACGCGATACGGGAGGCGTTGGCCCGATTCGGCAGTGACCGCTAATTATTGAGTCACTGCGGCTCGCACGTGCCGCAGACCCGATTACGCGAAACGCGGCCGGGTGACGCGTGCGAGCGTTCGAATCAACGCATCCGACGCCAGCTGCCCCCATTGGATCCGCAGCCCCGCGTAGCACGGATCGCCGTTCTCGACGAGCCCGACGATCATCGGCTCATCCAATTGCTCTGCGGCGAAGGCATATATCGGCTCCAGCTTCGGAACGATCAAACCGTAATCGAGCGCCCGTGCCACGCGTCCCTCCAGCGCGAGCACCGCATCGACAGACATATTCGGCAGCGGATACTCCTCGGGAAACACATTGCGCAGGTCGAGGAATAGGCGTACCGAGCTGCGGCGCGGATCGGCCGACCAGCCGCCGAGGGCGCCCAGCCGGCCGAGCGCGAGCGTCGGCCGCGCCACCAGGACGTGGGTGAACAGCACCCGCATGAGCGTCATATTGATCATCAACCGTTCGGCGGGCAGTTCGGCCGCGGCCAACTCCTGATGTTGCAGGTAACCAGCGACAATGCTGCGATTGTGCGCCCGGTACCACGCCGCGGGCGAAGGGGCGGTGAGGAATTCGAGCCATAGCCGGGCACCGGGTGTCGACGCGTCGCGCACATCGGCACGATGCAGCAGCGCGGCCTCCAATTTGTCGTGCAGCAGCCGGTCGTTGATGGCCCGCCACCACGGACTGCCGGTCTCGGCGTGAAGGACGCCGCGGGTGAGCTCCCACTGTAGGAAGGCGATTTCGGCGCGACGGTAGGCGCGGAGTTCGGGTGGATAGAAGCTTTCGGCGAGCGCGACGCGCTGCTGCGCGTCGGCATGCGCGGCACCGACCCGCTGAGCCGCCAGCTCGCTCGCCTTCTCCGCGTTCATCGTCTCCCACTCTACGATCCGGACACCGTCCGCACCCGGAACCAGAGACCCATCATTATTCCGACGTCTTCCTATTGGCGGCCCTGTTGATGCTTCGATCACCGGCCGCCTAACGTCGACATCGCGACGAACTGACAGGTCTGAATACGCGATGTCAGAGCGTCGTCCCATTCCCGATCAGGAGGCACACGATGTCGAAGGTTGTTTTCGTCATGACCGGCGTCGACTATTGGACGCTCGCCGATGGCACCAAACATCCGACCGGCTACTGGGCCGAAGAGATGGTGGCACCGTACCGGACCATCAAGGCGGCGGGTCACGAGATCGTGGTCGCGACTCCCGGCGGTGTCGTGCCGACGGTCGACCAGGGCAGTCTCGCGCCCGAGGTCAACGGCGGGGCGGACGGTGCCGCGGAGATCGCCCGCGTCCTGGCCGATGCCGCGGAGCTGCGCAGCCCGATCCGGCTCGAAGATGTCGACCTGGCCGATTACGACGCCATCTACTACCCGGGTGGACACGGCCCGATGGAAGATCTGTCGGTGAATGCCGACTCCGGCGCCCTGCTCAATGCTGCGCTGGCCTCGGGCAAACCGCTCGGTGTCGTCTGCCACGCGCCCGCCGCACTGCTCGCGACCGCCATCGATGGCGCTTCCCCATTCGTCGGCTACCGGGTCACCGGATTCACCAATGCCGAAGAGGCACAGGCCGGATTCGCCGATAAGGCCAAGTGGCTGCTGCAGGACCGGCTGGTCGAGCTCGACGTCGACTTCCGCGAGGGCGAGCCGTGGGCAGCGCATATCGAGGTCGATCGCAATCTGTACACCGGCCAGAATCCCGCATCGTCGACACCACTGGCCGTAGAGCTCGTCAAAGCGCTGGGCTGACCCGAGAATGGGGCCGACTCCGATGGCCGCCGACCGGACCACCGAAGTAGCCGACGCCACGCAGCGCCGCCTGATCCGATTCGGCGTTCGACGCACCACCATGGACGATATCGCCGGGGCGACGGGGATGTCCCGGTCGGCGGTCTACCGATACGTGCGCGACATGGAGGACGCGGTTCGCCAGCTCAGCGCCCGCGTCCCCGTTGTGTCAAGGGTGCGAAACCCCAGGGCATAAGGGAAACGTAAAGATCGCTTGCGCCAACGGCTCTCGGAATTCGCGAGGTCTAACGTGGAGGGGTCGAACCGCGGCAGGGAGGTGTCGGTGGCGACAGACGTGATCGGCAAGATCGCCCGCGTCACCGCGACGATCAAGCCGGACCATCTCGGCGAAGTTCTGATCGAGGTGCGAGCGGGCACCGAGCGATTTCTCGCGCGCCCTGCCGACGGAGCGACAACCATTCCGAGGCATACCCAGGTGCTCGTGGTCGGGAGCCTGGGTGGGCGCACGGTTGAAGTCACTCCCTTGACATGAAGGATCATCATGGACGTCCTGATTCTGGTCGTCGTCGGCATCGCCGTTGTTGTGCTATTCCTGGCCGCCGTACTGTTTCGGCTCTCCTGGCGGGTCGCCGAACCCGATGAGGCACTGATCATCTCCGGATTCCGTGCGGGCGAAGGACAGACCTTCGGCGAGAGCATGGGCTTCCGGATCGTCACCGGACGCGGCAGTCTGGTGGCACCCGGTCTGACCAAGGTCCGCCGAATCTCGTTGGAGGCGCACGAAAGTCAGATCACCGTCCCCTGTGTGAGTCAGCAGAAGATCAGTCTGCAGCTGGCCGGTGTGGTGGTCTACAAGGTCGGTGACGACTACCGGTCGATCGCGAATGCGGCCCGCCGGTTCCTGGATCGCCCGGCCGAGGAGCTGGAAACCAAGGTGCAGAACGTCTTCGTCGGTCATCTGCGCGCGATCGCGGGTTCGATGACCGTAGAGGAAATGATCAGCGACCAGGATAAATTCTCCGAGCAGGTCCGCGACCGGTGCTCCCAGGAGATGGAGTCCTTCGGACTCGTGATCGACAGCTTCCAGATCCAGTCCATTGCCAGCGGCTCGAATTACATTGCCAATCTCGCGATCCCGCATCAGGCCGCAGTCGAGCAGCAAGCCCGCATCGCTCGCGCCAATGCCGAGCGCGAGGCCATCGAACAGGAACAGGCCGCGCAGGCCCAGATCGCACTCGCGATGCGCGATACTCAGATCAAGAAGGCCGGATACCAGGCGGAGGTGGACAGCGCGAGTCAGGAAGCCGCCCAGCAGGGCCCGCTCGCCGATGCCAAGGCCCGCCAGGCCGTCGTCGAAATGGCTACGCGCGTCGCACAACTGGAAGCACAACAGAAGGAACAGCAGCTGCAGGTCGAGATCCGCAAGCCGGCCGATGCCGAGGCCTACCGCCAGACCACCCTGGCCACCGCTGGCCGCGACGCGCGGATCAGCCAGGCCGAGGCCGACGCCCAGGAGACCCGTCTGCGCGCGGAAGCCGCTGCGGCACAGACGAAGATGCAGGCACTCGCCGAGGCCGAGGCGATCAAACTGCGCGCCGCCGCCCAAGCCGAGGCCACCCGGCTCACCGGTCAGGCCGAGGCCGATGCCATCAAGGCCAGAGGTCTGGCCGAAGCCGATGCCGTGCGCGCGCATATGGCCGCCGAGGCCGCGGGCATTCAACAGCGTGCCGAGGCGATGAGCCAGAACCAGGAGGCCGTCATCGCACAGCAGATCGCCGAGAAGCTTCCGCAGATCGTCGCCGCCGCGGCGGCGCCGTTCGAACACGTCGACCAGTTCACGGTGTTGAACGGCGCACAAGGTGTCACATCGGCCTTGGCCGAGATCATTCAACAGGCGGGTGCGCTCACCTCGATTGCGCGCGAATCCCTATTGCCCGCAATGAATCTCAGTACGAACGGGCACCAGAACGGCGAGGCCGAACTTCAGAAGTAGACCGCGGGGTGGCGGCGATCCTCGGACGGCTCGCCGCTACCACCCGACGTACCCGTCGGTAAGTGCCGTTGGTCCCTTGTTCGACATTCGGTGTCTCTGCGAACGTGATACGTCCGTTCGTCGGCAAACGGAAAGAAACTCGCGTGACATCGCTGTTGTGGATCGCGCTGCCCTATAGCGCGTTCGTATCGTTCATTCTCGGTCATGTGTGGCGCTACCGGCGCGACGGTTTCCACAGCTACACCCGCTACCCGGACTTGGACCGCAACCAGCGGTTCGGATCGACGGCATTTCGGTCCGGGGTGTGCCTGATCGTCCTCACCCGCCTGATCGAAGTGATCACCGCCGAACCCCACACCCGCCCGTCCGGTGCGCTGCACGTGGTCACCGCCATCGTGCAGGTCGGCGGCGTCGCGACGGCCACGATCGGGGCGGTGTTGCTGTTCCTACCCGATCTGATAGCGGGTTCGTCACGTCCGATCATCACCCCGCTCGACCGCATCACCTTCCCGGCCATGACGGCCGCACTGCTGTCCGGGGTGCTCATCGAATTCGACCCGATCACGGTCGGACGCGAATATCTAACCGGCGAAACACTTTTCGCCTGGTTTCGCTCGCTGTGCACCATCGACCCCTATCCAGAGGCCATGCAGCATGCCCCACTCATCTACCAGGCTCGCGGATTGATCCTGCTGCTGCTCCTCGCCATCTGGCCTTTCACCCGGCTCGCGGGGATTTTCGCGGGCCCGGTCGTGCGGCGGGTCCGGCACGCCGCCCCATGCGAGTCTCACGGATGCGACGGCGCGGCCACGGAGCCTGACCAGAGGTCCAAGGGGCGAAGCCCGCAGTTCGAGGGGTATGGGGGCCGCCCCCACGGGGGCGCCTGAACGGCTCAGTTCTCGTTGCGTGCCTTGGGAAAACGGGTCTGCCGGGCAACCCAACCGGCCATCTTGGCCCAGTGGCCCTTGCGCGGTGTCACCACCGAGATCAGCTCGCGGTCCCATTCATCGGCCTCGGTGAGACCGTCGATGGTCTCGACCAATTCCTTGGCCATCGCCAGATTGTCGACCACCCGGTCACCGAGGACACCGTCGGAGCCGACCAGGGTGACGCGCACGCCCGCGCGACCGATAGGCTGCAGCACGGCGGTAGCGGAGCCGCCTTGCGCGGCGACGAATTTCTTGACCGAATCCACCAGGGAACCCGACAACTGCACGGCAGCGGTGGCGGCTTGAGCACTCATGGCGGTTAGTTTACTGACCGGTACGTTCGGGTCGAGACCCTGTGGGTGTAGAACGGATCTCATGCGCGCTATCCAGTTTTCCGAGCACGGTGGTCCCGAAGTTCTGCAATACGTCGAGGTGCCGGATCCGCAGATCGGTCCGGATCAGCTGCTCGTCGACACCGAGGCGATCGGTGTCAATTTCATCGACACCTATATCCGCACCGGCCGATACCCGCAGGCGGTCCCCTATATTCCCGGCGCCGAGGGCTCCGGCGTGGTGGCCGAGGTCGGCGCGGATGTGACCGAATTCGCCATCGGCGACCGGGTCGCCTGGGCCGCCGCCGCCAGCAGCTATGCCCAGCGGGTCGCGGTACCGGCCGCGGTCGCGGTCAAGGTGCCCGACGGCGTCGAGGCACCGGTCGCCGCCTCCGCGCTGCTACAGGGTATGACCGCGCACTACCTGATCGAATCGATCTACAAGCCCGAACCCGGCGAAACCGTGCTGGTGCACGCGGGCGCGGGCGGTGTCGGCCTGTTGCTCACGCAACTCGCCGCCACGCGCGGCGTGCGGGTGATCACCACGGTCTCCTCGGACGCGAAGGAGAAACTGTCCCGCGAAGCGGGCGCGACCGAGGTGCTGCGCTACACCGATGATCTCGCCGAGCAGGTTCGCGCCCGCACCGAGGGCGTCGGCGTCGCCGCCGTCTACGACGGTGTCGGCGCGGCCACCTTCGAGGCCAGCCTCTCGTCGTTGCGGGTGCGCGGCATGCTCGCCCTCTTCGGTGCGGCCAGCGGCCCGGTGCCGCCCTTCGATCTGCAGCGGCTCAGCCCTGCCGGGTCGGTGTTCGTCACCCGCCCCACGCTCGGGCACTACACCCGCGACCGCGCCGAATTGCTCTGGCGCGCAACCGATATCCTCACTGCGATCGCCAACGACACTCTGCACGTGCGGATCGGTGCCACGTATCCGCTGGCCGAGGCCGAGCAGGCGCACCGCGATCTCGAGGGGCGCAAGACCACCGGCTCGATCATCCTGGTGCCGTAACGCGCTACCGGCGTCCATGCGGCGGCGAGGCCAGTGGTCCTCGAATCCAGTGCCCAGCCGCCGATTCGCACATCTGTGTCGGGTGAGACCGTGCAACGGTGACAACTCGAGGGCCGACGGATTCAGCTGTTCGACCTGTTCCGCGGACCGCGTGCGACGCTGCTGTCATTCGACGAAACCGCCGCCCGGCAGAGCCCGGTGTACACGGTGATCCGCCTGGGCGCGGCGATACGTCATGGACGCCGACGGTCACGCCTTCACCGCTGACGACACGGTCGACGGCGACGCCGTACCAATCCGGCCCGACGAATACCCCTCGGCTGATCTAGCCGAAGAAGCTGCCGATCGTGTCCCAGCCGAGCACCGAATCCACCGCCAGACCGCAGAACACTACGGCCAGATAGTTGTTGGACTGCAGGAACAGTCGCAGCGGCTTCACCGATTCACCGCGCCGGACACCGGAATACAGCTGGTGCGCCATGAGTAGGAACCACGCCCCGGCCACCAGGGCGACGGCCGCGTAGACCACACCGGTCGCGGGGACCAATGCGAGGGTGGTGAGCACCGTCAGCCAGGTGTAGATGACGATCTGCTTGGTGACGGCCTGCTCGGTGGCCACGACCGGCAGCATCGGCACACCGGCCGCGCGGTAATCCTCTTTGTAGCGCATGGCCAATGCCCAGGTGTGCGGCGGCGTCCAGAAGAAAATGACACCGAACAGCGCGATCGCGGGCCAGCCGATATTTCCGGTCACCGCCGACCAGCCGACCAGCGCGGGCATACATCCGGCCGCACCGCCCCACACCACATTCTGCGAGGTGCGGCGCTTCAGTCCGAGGGTGTACACGAAGACGTAGAACAGGATTGTCGCGACGACCAGCAGACCGCTGAGTAGATTCGCCTGCCACCACAGCCAGGCGAACGAGCCGATGCCGAGCGTCACGCCGAAGACGAAGGCGTGCGAGGTCGGCACGGCCGCCCTGGCCAGCGGTCGCTTCGCGGTCCGCTTCATCACCTTGTCGATATCGGCGTCGGCGACGCAGTTGAGCGTGTTGGCGCTGGCGGCGCCCATCCAACCGCCGAGCAGCGTGGTCAGGATCAGTCGGATATCGACATGGCCACGATCGGCAAGCAGCATCGTCGGGATGGTCGCGACCAGCAACAGCTCGATGACGCGCGGCTTGGTCAACGCGATATAGGCGAGCGGTCGCCGCAGTAGTCGGGACAGCAGGCCATCACCGGTAAACCGGTCGGCCAGCGCCGTCGCGGAGGAGCCGTGTGCGCCATTGCCACCCGGCTGTTGCCCAATCCGCACTATCTCTCCTCGCACGCTGTGCATCGCATCCGGCATGAACCACCACCGCGCTCCCCCGGCTCGAGCTGGTGCGAGGCGGCAACTACTACAGACGATGGTAGACCCAGCCGCACAGCCCTCGTTCCATAGCCCCTCGCTCCGGCACACTGCCGGAGCGATTCGACACTCTGGGTAAGCCGGGTTCCTCACATGCCGGTCATCGGGCACATCTAGGGTAGTTGGGGTAAACCGGTTCGCATTCCACCGCTGCCGTGCGTGCACGCCTCCGCCACCGTCGACGAAACCAATGTCAGGAGAACCTCGGTCGTGTCAGTGACAGACGACATCCGCGCCCTCACTCAGCCGAACCACCCGGACGACTGGACGGATCTGGACACCAAGGCCGTCGACACCGTTCGGGTTCTGGCCGCCGATTCGGTACAGAAAGCCGGGAACGGGCACCCCGGCACCGCGATGAGCCTCGCACCGCTGGCCTACACGCTCTACCAGCGCACCATGCGCCTGGACCCGAGTGATCCGAGCTGGGTCGGCCGAGACCGCTTCGTGCTGTCCTGCGGCCACTCCAGCATCACTCAGTACATCCAGCTCTACTTGGCCGGATACGGTCTGGAGCTGAACGATCTCGCGCATCTGCGCAAGTGGGGCTCGCTCACCCCGGGCCACCCCGAGTTCCGCCACACCGACGGCGTCGAGATCACCACCGGCCCGCTGGGTCAGGGTCTGGCCTCCGCCGTCGGTATGGCGATGGCGGCGCGGCGCGAGCGCGGTCTGTTCGATCCGGACGCCGCACCGGGCACCAGCCCGTTCGACCATTTCATCTACGTCATCGCCTCCGACGGCGATATGGAAGAGGGCGTCACCTCCGAGGCCTCCTCGCTGGCGGGTACCCAGCAGTTGGGCAACCTGGTCGTGATCTACGACGACAACAAGATCTCCATCGAGGACGACACCACCATCGCCTTCACCGAAGATGTCGCCGGGCGGTACCAGGCGTACGGCTGGCATGTGCAGGTGGTCGAGGGCGGTGAGGATGTCGTCGCCATCGAGGCGGCGCTGGCCGCGGCCAAAGCGGAGACCGGTAAGCCGTCGATCATCGTGCTGCGCACCATCATCGGCTACCCGGCCCCGCACAAGATGAACACCGGCGCCGCGCACGGTGCCGCGCTCGGCGCTGACGAAGTGGCCGCCACCAAGAAGATCCTGGGCTTCGATCCGGAACAGAACTTCCAGGTCGACGACGATGTCATCGCGCACACCCGCAAGGTGATCGAGCGCGGCCGGCAGGCGCATGCGGCCTGGCAACAGCAGTTCGACGCGTGGGCCGCCGCCAACCCGCAGCACAAGGCGCTGTTCGATCGGCTCGCCAAGCGTGAGCTGCCCGCGGGCTGGGCCGCGAATCTGCCGACCTACGAGGCGGATCCGAAGGGTATGGCCACCCGTAAGGCGTCCGGCAAGGTACTCGCCGCGCTGGCACCGGTGCTGCCGGAACTGTGGGGCGGTTCGGCCGACCTCGCCGAATCCAATAACACCACCATGCCGGACGCGTCGAGCTTCGGTCCGGAATCGATTTCGACCGGTATGTGGAAGGCCAACCCGTACGGCCGCACCCTGCACTTCGGTGTGCGCGAACACGCCATGGGCGCGATCCTGAACGGTATCGCCCTGCACGGCCCGACGCGTCCGTACGGTGGCACCTTCCTGGTGTTCTCCGACTACATGCGTCCGGCCGTGCGCCTGGCCGCGCTGATGCGGGTGCCCGCGATCTACGTGTGGACGCACGACTCCATCGGTCTCGGTGAGGACGGCCCGACGCATCAGCCGATCGAACATCTGGCCGCGCTGCGCGCGATTCCGGGTCTGAACGTGGTTCGCCCCGGCGACGCCAACGAGACCACCTACGCCTGGCGCACCATCCTGGAGCGCGACAGCAGCGAGCACACCTCGCACTTCTCGGTCTCCGAACCCGCACACCAGGACGGCCCGTCCGCGCTCGCGCTGACCCGCCAGGATCTGCCGATCCTCGAGGGCACCAGCTACGAGGGCGTCAAGAAGGGCGGCTACGTCCTGGCCGAGGCGTCCACCGGAACCCCGCAGGTCATCCTGATCGCGACCGGATCCGAGCTCCAACTCGCGGTCGCCGCCCGCACTACGCTGGAGGCGCAGGGCATCGGAACCCGGGTGGTCTCGATGCCATGTGTGGAGTGGTTCGGCGCGCAGGACCAGGCGTATCGGGACGAAGTGCTGCCGCCCGCGGTCGACGCGCGCGTGGCCGTCGAGGCCGGTATCGCGATGCCGTGGTACCGGTTCACCGGTGATGCGGGTGAGATCGTGTCGATCGAGCACTTCGGCGCCTCGGCCGACTTCAAAACCTTGTTCCGCGAGTTCGGGATCACCGCGGAAGCCGTGGTGGCTGCCGCGCAGCGCACGCTGGAAAACGTGAAGGGATAAGAGCTCATGGCACAGAACGAAAACCTCGCCGCCCTCTCGGCCGCGGGCGTCTCGGTATGGCTCGATGATCTGTCGCGGGACCGGATCCAGTCCGGCAATCTGGCCGAACTCATCGAAACCCGTAGCGTCGTCGGGGTTACCACCAATCCGACCATCTTCCAGGGCGCCCTGAGCCAGGGCCGCGCCTACGACGGCCAGGTGAAAGAGCTGGCCACTCGAGGTGCGGATGTGGATTCCGCGATCCGGACCATCACCACCGACGATGTGCGCGCGGCCTGCGATGTGCTGGCCGGGGCCTACGAGGCCAGCAACGGCGTCGACGGCCGGGTCTCCATCGAGGTCGACCCGCGCCTGGCCTTCGACGCCGACCGGACGGTCGCGCAGGCCATCGACCTGTGGAAGACGGTGGACCGGCCCAACCTGTTCATCAAGATTCCGGCCACCGAGGCGGGCCTGCCCGCGATCACCCGGGTGATCGCGGAGGGCATCAGCGTCAACGTGACCCTGATCTTCTCCGTCAAGCGATACCGCGAAGTGATGGGCGCCTACCTCGACGGTCTGCGCGGCGCCAAGGCCGCCAGCCACGATCTGGCCAAGATCCATTCGGTCGCTTCGTTCTTCGTCTCCCGCGTGGACACCGAGATCGATAAGCGACTCGAGGCGATCGGCACGCCGGAAGCCCTTGCACTGCGCGGTCGAGCCGGTGTCGCCAATGCCCGCCTGGCCTACGTCGAATATCAGGACGTCTTCGACGGTGGCGCGCATACCTCGACCTACACGCATCTGGCCGCCAGCGGCGCCAACCGGCAACGGCCGCTGTGGGCTTCGACGGGTGTGAAGAATCCGGACTACTCGGACACACTGTATGTCACCGAGCTGGTCGCGCCGAATACGGTGAACACGCTGCCGGAGAAGACGCTCGAGGCGGTCGCCGATCACGGCGAGATCCGGGGCGATGCCGTGAGCGGTACCGGCGCGGCCGCGCAGGAGGTCTTCGACAAGCTCATCGCGGTCGGCATCGACCTCGACGACGTATTCGAGGTGCTCGAGCGCGAGGGTGTGGAGAAGTTCGAGAAGTCGTGGGAGGAGCTGCTTTCCGCCACGGCAGGCGAACTGGCCAAGTCCGGGAATAACTGACCCGATGGCCGGCACTCAGACGAATAGCTGGAAGAATCCGCTCCGCGACGAGCGGGATAAGCGGGTCCCCCGCATCGCGGGACCGTGCAGCATGGTGATCTTCGGCGTCACCGGCGATCTGTCCCGGAAGAAACTGATGCCGGCCATCTACGATCTGGCGAACCGTGGGCTGCTGCCCCCGGGCTTCGCCTTGGTCGGCTTCGCCCGCCGGGACTACGCGGACGAGGACTTCGCGCAGGTCGTGCTCGAGGCGGTAAGAGCGCACGCCCGCACACCCTTTCGGCAGGAGGTGTGGGACCACCTTGCCGAGGGCATCCGATTCGTGCAGGGTTCCTTCGACGACGATTCCGCCTTCGCCAAACTCGCCGATACCCTGGCGAAGCTCGACAAGGACCGGGGCACCGGCGGCAATCACGCCTTCTACCTGTCGATTCCGCCGAATATGTTCCCGCTGGTGCTCGATCAGCTCTCCGAGCACAAACTGGCCCTACCGGTGAAAACCGATGGCGAGAGCCGCAAGCCGTGGCGCCGGGTGGTGATCGAGAAGCCGTTCGGCCACGATCTGGGCACTGCGGTCGAACTCAACGCACTGGTCAACCGGGTGTTCCCGGAGGAAACGGTATTCCGCATCGATCACTATCTCGGCAAGGAGACGGTGCAGAACATCCTGGCACTGCGCTTCGCCAACCAGCTCTACGAACCGATCTGGAATGCCAACTATGTCGACCACGTGCAGATCACCATGGCCGAGGACATCGGCTTGGGCGGGCGCGCGGGCTATTACGACGGCATCGGCGCGGCCCGCGATGTCATCCAGAACCACCTGTTGCAGTTGCTCGCACTGACGGCCATGGAGGAGCCGATCAGCTTCGAGCCCAAGCAGTTGCAGGCCGAGAAGATCAAGGTGCTCTCGGCGACCAAGCTGGTCGAGCCCCTTGATGAAACCACCGCCCGCGGCCAGTACGCGGAGGGATGGCAGGGCGGTGAGCATGTGGTGGGTCTGCTCGGCGAGGAGGGGTTCGACCCGCAATCGCGCACCGAGACCTACGCGGCGATCACCCTCGAGATCGACACCCGGCGATGGGCGGGCGTACCGTTCTACCTGCGCACTGGAAAACGGCTGGGCCGCAGGGTGACCGAGATCGCGGTGGTGTTCAAGCGGGCCCCACATCTGCCGTTCGACCAGACCATGACCGAGGATCTCGGACAGAATGCGGTGGTGATCCGGGTGCAGCCCGATGAGGGCATTACTACCCGGTTCGGATCGAAGGTACCGGGGTCGGGCATGGAAGTGCGCGACGTCAATATGGATTTCAGCTACGGCGAGGCGTTCACCGAATCCTCCCCCGAGGCCTACGAGCGCCTGATCCTCGATGTGCTGCTCGGGGTGCCGTCGCTGTTCCCGGTGAACGCGGAGGTCGAATTGTCTTGGCGCATCCTGGATCCGGTGCTCGAGCACTGGGCCGCCGACGGTAAACCCGAACAGTACGAGGCGGGGACCTGGGGTCCGGCCTCGGCCGACGAGATGCTGGCCCGCACCGGGCGCGAATGGCGGCGGCCATGATCGTCGATATGCCGCAGACCACCACCGCCGAGGTCACCAAACGCCTGGTGCGGCTTCGGGAGAGCAATGGTGTGATCACCATGGGCCGGGTGTTGACCCTGGTCGTGTGCACGCTGGACAGCTCCGAGGCCGAGGACGCCATCGACGCCGCCAATGACGCCAGCCGCGAACATCCCTGTCGCGTCGTCGTTCTCGCGCGTGGGGATCGTGAGGCCGAGGCGCGATTGGATGCCCAGATCCGCGTCGGCGGTGATGCGGGGGCGGCCGAGGTGATCGTGCTGCGGCTGCAGGGTGATCTGATCAACCACGAGAACAGTGTCGTCATCCCATTCCTACTGCCGGACACGCCCGTGGTGGCCTGGTGGCCGCGCGGAGCCCCGGAGTTCCCGTCCAAGGATTCGGTGGGACGCTTGGCGACTCGCCGCATCACCGATGCCACCTTCGCGGCCGATCCGCAGGCGACGATCAAGAAACGACTCGGCTCTTACGCCTCCGGGGATACCGATCTGGCGTGGAGTCGCATCACCTATTGGCGGGCGCTGTTGGCGGCCGCCATGGACGAGCCGCCGTTCGAGCCGGTGGATTCGGTGATCATCTCCGGACTGCACGAGGAACCCGCGCTGGATATGCTCGCGGGCTGGTTGGCCGCCCGGCTCGACTGTCCGGTGCGGCGCCGCTCGGGTCCGTTGCGAGTGGAGGTGCATCGCCCGACAGTGTCGATCGCGATCGAGCGACCGCAGACCGGACGCACCGCGACACTGACCCGCACCGGTGATCCGGATCAGCGAATCGCCTTGGCGCGCCGGGAAACTCGCGACTGCCTCGCCGAGGAACTGCGTCGGCTCGATACCGACGAGATCTATGCCGAGGCGCTCGCCGGAATCGAGAGGGTGACCTATGAGTGAGCGCGCGGACTTTCCGGCGAACACCGTCGAAGTACACGCCGACACCGATGCCTTGGTCGCCGCGGCGGCCGCGCGGTTCGTCGCCGTCGTGGCGGCAGCGCAGGCGGCGCGTGGCTCCGCATCGGTGGTGTTGACCGGCGGTGGAACCGGGATCGGACTGTTGGAATCGGTCCGCAAGACGCCCGGTGATATCGACTGGTCGCGGCTCGATGTGTTCTGGGGCGACGAGCGATTCGTGCCCGCGGGCGATACCGAGCGCAATGATCTGCAGGCGCGTGCGGCGCTGCTGGATCATGTGCCGGTGGATCCGTCGCGGGTGCATCCGGTTGCCACCTCCGATGGTGAATATCCGGATCCGGTCGAGGCCGCCGCGGAGTATGCGGCGGCGGTGCACGCACACCTGGCCGAGCACGGGGCCTTCGATCTGCATCTGCTCGGTATGGGTGGCGAGGGGCATGTGAATTCACTGTTCCCGCATACCGATGCGGTGCGCGAAGAGCACGAACTCGTTGTCGCGGTACCGGATTCGCCCAAACCGCCGCCGGTGCGGGTCACCCTGACATTGCCCGCGGTACGGCACAGCCGACATGTCGTACTCGTCGTCGGTGGTGCGGCCAAGTCCGACGCCGTTGCCGCGGCGATTGCGGGTGCCGATCCGGTGGAGATTCCCGCGGCGGGTGCCGTCGGGTCGCAATCCACCACGTGGCTGTTGGATCGGGACGCCGCTGCGGCACTGCCAGGTGCTTCGAACTAACTCGGCAGCCCCTGCGGCGATAATCAACAAATAAGCGATTCTAGACCGGCACGCCCGGAGAAATTTCTCACAATCACCGAGGTGATCAGAATACTTTCGGAAATTTCCCAGATACCGGTTTCCCGAAGGGGCGCTCGTCGGCGATGATCACAGCGTGACCGAACAGCGAGTCGATCTTGATGAGCGGTTCCGTGCCGAGCTATCGGCGCTGGAGCCACGGCCGAGCCGCCCCGTCGAGCAGCAGCTCGAGGGTGCCGGGCTTACCGGAGCCCAATGCCTGGACCTGTTCGAATCACAGGCGACCAGTAGGCATCTCGATCTCGCGGCACGCCGATTGAGCAGCGCCAAGCGCGGCTACTACAGCATCGGATCATCCGGACACGAGGGCAATGCGGCGGTGGCGGCAGCTCTGCGCCCCACCGATCCGGCGCTGCTGCACTATCGCTCCGGGGCATTCTTCGTGCAGCGGGCCAGACAGGTACCCGGTCTCGACCCGATCCGAGATGTGCTGCTCGGCGTGGTCGCAGCGGCCGCCGAACCGATATCCGGTGGCCGTCACAAGGTTTTCGGTAGCAAACCGGCCGCGGTCATCCCACAGACCTCCACTATCGCGTCACATCTGCCGCGCGCCGTCGGACTCGCCTTCGCGATCGAGCGCGCGGCACGGCTCGACCTCGCCTGCGAATGGCCGTCGGATTCGGTGGTGCTCTGCAGTTTCGGCGATGCGTCGGCCAATCACTCCACTGCCGCCGGTGCCATCAATGCCGCGATTCATACCGCGCGCCAAGGGGTGCCGCTGCCGCTGCTGTTCGTCTGCGAGGACAATGGGATAGGCATCAGCGTCCCAACGCCGCCCGGCTGGATCGAACAGTCTTACGGCATCCGCCTCGGCCTGCAGTATTTCGATGCCGACGGCTGCGATCTCCTCGATGCCGCGACAATCGCGATCCAGGCAGCCGACTGGGTGCGCGAACACCGTAAGCCGGCCTTCCTCCACCTGCGCACCGTACGACTCCTGGGCCACGCCGGATCCGATGTCGAATCCGCCTACCGCAGCCCTACCGATATCGCTGCCGACCTACGCCGCGACCCGGTGACCGCGACCGCCCGCCTCCTGGTCACCTCCGGCGTCGCCACCCCGACCGAAGTCATCGCACGCTACGACGATATCGGCGGACGAGTCGCCACCATGGCCGAATTGGTATGTAGCGAAACGAAATTGACCTCGGCCGCCGCGGTGATGGCGCCGCTGGCCCCGCTGCATCCAGACCTGGTGCAGGCCGACGTCTTCCGTCGAGGCCCGCTCGGGTCCGGCGTGGCGGAGCGCACAGCTACACAAGGTGATTCGGCGACATTGGCGCAGGCGATCAATCAGACGCTCGCCGCACTGCTCGATCGAGATCCAGATGTGCTGGTCTTCGGTGAGGATGTCGGGCGCAAGGGCGGCGTGTACGGCGTCACCAAGGGCCTGCAGAAGCAGTTCGGAGTTCGCCGGGTCTTCGATACGCTGCTCGACGAACAGAGTGTGCTGGGCACGGCTTTGGGCGCCGGGCTCGCCGGATTCGTGCCGATTCCGGAAATCCAGTATCTCGCATACGTGCACAACGCGGCGGACCAGTTGCGCGGAGAAGCCGCCACACTGGCGTACTTCTCGCAGGGACAGTACCGAAATCCAATGGTCGTCCGTATCGCTGGTTATGGCTATCAAAAGGGGTTCGGCGGCCACTTCCACAACGACAATTCCATTGCGGCACTTCGTGATATCCCGGGCCTGATCATCGCGTCCCCAGCCCGCGCCGATGACGCCGCCGCCATGCTCCGCACCTGCGTCTCGGCCGCTCGCGTCGACGGCCGCGTCTGCCTCTACCTCGAACCCATCGCTCTCTACCACACCCGCGACCTGCACCACCCCGACGATAACGCTTGGCTCGCAACACCTTCCGACACCGACCACATAGCGATCGGCCGCACCCGCAGCTACGGCGACGGCAGCGACCTCACCATCGTCACCTTCGCCAACGGCGTCCCCATGAGTCTGCGTGCAACCCAACGCCTCTCGTCCAGCGGTATCCGAGCCCGCGTCCTCGACCTGCGCTGGCTGTCCCCGCTCCCCCTCGACGACCTCCTACACCACGCCCAGGCAACCGGCCGAGTCCTGATCGCCGACGAAACGCGTCACACCGGCGGTATCTCCGAATCCCTCTGCACCGCCCTGATCGACGTCGGCTTCAGCGGCCCCATAGCCCGCGTGACCAGCGAAGATTCCTTCATTCCCCTGGGCCCGGCCGCCAACACCGTCCTCCTCGACGAATCCCGAATCGAATCCGCCGCCATCGATCTCGTCACCCGCCCTGGGCGGTAGATGAACCCCGTTCCAACCACGAATTCGATTGCGGGCGATTCATCGGCGCATGCGCAGGTTCGGTGGCGCCGACCGATCCGACACGCGGTAGCCGACTTCCGGTGAACCGGATTCGACGGCACCACCGAGCAAATACAGTGGACACACGGTGACCAGCGGCGAAAGGGCACGGCTATGACCACGATGTCCATGCTCGGCGAGGTGCGACCCGAACACGATCGGGCGATCGAGGAGGACTGGGTGCTCCTGCACTATCTGCGATCGTTCCGCATGCCCGTACTCGACGTATGGTCCGCCTGCGTAGAACGCCGGCAATTGGATCGCTGGTTCGGCAAAGTCATCGGCGGCAACGGCAACCTCACCATCGAACCATTCGACGGACCGGTCCCCGGCCCCATCGCGATCCGCGTCGAAGACTGCCGCGCACCACATGATCTGGTCATCCATGTCGACGGCGGCATCGTCGAAGTGCATATGACCCAGGTGGGCGTCGTCACCAATCTCGAATTGATCCGCCGCCACGTCTGCCCCGCCGACGCCTGCTCGGTCGGCCCGCGCTGGCAGTACCTGCTGGACCGCCTCACCGCCTATCTGGACCAACGCCCCATGCCCAGCTGGGCCGACTACCCGGAACTCACCGACGAATACCGCTGACCTGCACGTCGACTACTGCGTCAGCGCCGGATCAGGGACCAGATCGCGCAGGTGGGTGCTGATCACGGTGTTGACCGCGGCGGTGCGTTCCAACTGCACCAGGTGGCCCGCATCCGCCGTGGCAGAAGATCACCGGGTGACCTCGCCCTGTTCGGCGACATACATGCGCATGCCGTTGCTCGTCACGAACCGATGGGTCACTTCCACCACGGTCTCCATTTGCTAGAACGTGTTCTTGTTTAACGGTAATGTCCCTGGATCGTGTACGGAATATCTCAGGTTCTAGGCGGCCGGGTCGCGGTGGTGACCGGTGCGAGCCGCGGCATCGGCAAGGGCGTCGCGCTGGAGTTGGGCGCGGCGGGCGCCACGGTGTACATCACCGGGCGCTCGGCCATACCGGGCCGACTACCGGGGACTGTGCACGCGACTGTCGCGGAGATAGACCTACTCGGCGGCGTGGGGGTTCCGGTCGTCTGCGATCACCGCGACGACGATGCGGTCCAACGGCTCTTCGAGCGAATCCACAATGAGCACGGCCGCCTCGATGTGCTGGTGAACAATGTCTACAACGCCCCTGCCGCCGCGCGCTGGCTGGGCAAACCGTTCTGGGAGGTGCCGCCGCAAGCCTGGGACGAGACCTTCGACGTCGGCGTTCGATCACATTACGTCGCCAGCGTTTTCGCGGCGCCGCTGCTGATCGAGTCGGCGGGCCTGATCGCCAACATCTCTTCTCCCGGCGCCGAGCGCTACATGCACAACGCGGTATACGGTGTCGCCAAGGCAGCGCTGGACCGCCTCACCTCGGATATGGCCGCGGACCTCGCCGAAACGGGCGTCACGGTGGTCTCACTGTGGCCCGGAATCGTCGATACCGAACTGCTGCAGATGGTTCCACGCGATAAGGACGGCCGACGGGTCGTCACCCTGCCCGGCGAAGGCACCTTCGATCTCGACAACGCCGAATCGCCCCGCTTTCCGGGTCGTGCCGTCATCGCACTGGCCGCCGACCCGGACCGCTGCCAACGCTCCGGATCGGCTTGGCGCATTGCGGATCTCGCTGAAGAGTATGGTTTCACCGACGTCGACGGCCGCATTCCGCGCAACGACTGAGATTCAGGCAGACTCAGAAAACGCTGGACCGACCGCAACAGCGTGGGCTTGACCCGCCAAGTCGGATAGATATGGATCACGGCGCATCCACGATATCGACATAGACCACGCCCGGATGCGGTGCGCGAGTGCGCTCCAGCACGGGAACGATCCCGATACCGCGTGCCGCTACGACGAGTTCGATCCATTTGCAGGTGATGCGACGCGGTTCGGATCGGGCAGGTCCCAGGATTCGCCATTGGTGGTATCGGAAACGGTATTGGCCACTGGGCGGCGGCCACACTCACCGCGGGCTTGGCGCCGGGCAGATACCAGGTCCGCTGGGCGTCGCACCGGTCATCGGCGACGGTTACGCGACGGCCTTCGTCATCGAGACCCTGGTGCCAGCGGCGGTGACAGCCGTCATCGTCGCCGGGCAACTCAAGCGAACTTGATCTCCAAGCCGATGCCGAGGATGGCGATGAGCCAGATCAGGCCGGTGAAGATGGTGATGCGGTCGAGATTCTTCTCGACGACGGTCGAACCCGACAGGCTGGACTGCACGCCGCCACCGAACAAGCTGGACAGACCTCCACCCTTGGCGCGGTGCAGCAGCACCAGCAGCACCAGCAGCACGCTGGTGATGATCAGGAGGATATCCAGGAACATCCGCATGCTGGACAGTCTATGGGTGTGCGCCGGTACCCGCATAATCACCCCGGCTCGATGCGACCTACGGTGTGTCTACCGCGACCAGATGCGTGGTGGTGTCCCGGCCGATCATGTACTCCGCGACGGCGCGTTCGCGTAGTTGATCCTGCGCGGTGAGCCGCACCTGATGCTGATGCATATGCTCCGACCAGGAGCGCACCACGAAAGCCTCCACATAGCGATCGACCACCCCGACGTCGCGATACAGCCGCCACTCCATCGCGCCGGTGCGCTGCATGGACCGTCCGACGAACACCATGGCCGCCAGGAATTCATCGACCTTCTCCGACGGGACATCGTAGGTGCGTAGCACCAGCACCGGTCCATCCTCGGGATCCGGTTCCACCACGAGCTGCGGTTCCGGCCAGAAGGCGCTCGGGCTCAGGTCCACTTCCTCCGCATTATGGCGGATCGGCAGCCAGACCGAACTCAGCGCGGAGCCCGCCAACAGCACCGCCGCCGCCAGCAGTGCGGCCACCGGCCCAACCGCCCCCGCGACCAGACCCCATATCAGCGACCCGAGCGCCTGGCCGCCCATGAATACCAGCATGTACACCGACAACCCGCGCGCCCGCACCCATGCGGGCAGCAATAACTGCATGGTCGCGTTCATCGTCGACATGGCGAGCAGCCAGGCGAATCCGGCGCCGACCAACAGCACCAGCACCACCGGCGCGCTGTGCAGCACTGCGGCACCTGCGGAGGCGGTGCCGAACAGGATCGCGGCGGCGGTCAAGCGCTGCGTGGGTGTCAGCAGGGCACGGACCCGTCCCAAGCCGATCGCACCCATCACCGCACCGAGACCGAGCGCACCGAGAAGCAAACCGTAGCCGGAGGAGGACAAGCCGAGCTCGTCACGGGCGATGACCGGAATCAGTGCCCACACCGCGCTGGCCGGCGCGATGAACAGAATCGAGCGCAACAGCACCCGCCGGATCGCGGGCGCGGCGCGAATGAATCGGGTACCCGCCTGCAGCGCGGCCAAAGGACGCTCACTGGGCAACTGCTGTTCCCTCGCCGGTCTGCGCCAGCTGAGCAACACGGCGACGATGCCGATGAACGAGACCGCGTTCAGTGCGAACACCAGCGTCGGCCCGGATACCGAAACCAACACACCCGCGATGGCGGGCCCGACCGCGCGCCCGATATTGATATTCATACTGCCCAGCGCCGCAGCAGACGGAATCTGTTCGCGCGCGACGAGTTCCGGTTGAATCGCCTGCCAGGACGGCCCCGTCAACGCCTGCCCGCACCCCAGTAGGAACAGCAACGTCAGCAGCACACCCGGGGTGGTATGTCCGGTGGCCGTTGACACTGCGAGCACCGCCGCCAGCACCGCCATCGTCGATTGCGCTCCCACCAGCAGCCTGCGCCGGTCCAACAGGTCCGCCAACACCCCCGACGGAATCGATAACAGCATCACCGGCAATGTCGTCGCCGTCTGCACAAACGCCACCAATGTCGCGGCATTGGGGGCATCGACCAAAATCCACTGCGCCCCAACGGTTTGCATCCAGGTACCCAGATTCGAAACCAACTGCGCGATCCACAGCGCCCGATAGATCCGCGATCTCAGCGGCGCCCAGGTGGATAACGGTGTCGTCGCATCGGCAATGGTCACGGGGACCGAGCATAGCCACGGGTGCGGGCACGCGCCCGTCGGCTATTTCGCTCGACGGTGCCGATGTCCTGGCAGCGCCCAGGGCACCCCTGGGGCGGCGCGGTGGGCGGCCGGGGCGGCTGGTGATCGACGAGCGGGATCGGCCGACGCAGATCGGCCACGATCGCCAGCGGAATCCGGCGTTCGCGCTCCAGGATCGGCCCCACCTCCGGCGCGCCATTCGAGACCGTCATCGTGCAGATACCACGTCCCAATGCCGCCAGGATGCCATCGCGAACGGTTGCGATAACAACTCGACCTGCTCGACTCCGCCCGCGAGTGCGCACTCGGCTTGCGGGGGTCGGCCGCGGACGTACCGAGTTCCGCGGATTCGGCCGGTAACGGCCGTACCATCGGCTACATGTCGGCGACAGCGGTAGTTGGGGTGCTTCTGGCGATGGCGGCCGGTCTGGTCGTCGGCTGTTCGGATGACGGTAAGAACGAGGCGAAACCGGCGGGGTCGCTGATAGGGCGCACCTTTGTCTCGACCGGTGTCGAGGGGGAGCAGATTCCGGGCGGCGGCCCGATGACGCTCACCTTCGCCGATGACAAGATCTCGGCGAACTCCGGCTGCAATTCGGCCGACGGCTCGGTGGATCTGGCCGATGGGATCCTGCATGTCGGAACCCTCGCGAGCACGCTGATGGCCTGTCCGGATGAACGCAGCCGAGCCGACAGCTGGCAGGACAAGGTGCTGACGGAACTGCCCAGGTGGCGGCTCGACGATTCGACATTGACGCTGACCGGGCAGGATATAACGGTCATTTTGCTGGACAAGAAGCTCGCCCAGCCCGATCGACCCCTCATCGGCACGACGTGGATCGTCTCCGCCCTGATGACGCCCGATGCGCAGATCCGTTCGCAGACCCTGGACGATGTGAAGCCCACGCTCACCATCGCGGCCGACGGTGCAGTCTCGGGCAGCGCCGGCTGCAATCGCATGACCGGTCGCGCCACCGCGTCGCCCACCGCCGACGGTCCGGACGTCACATTCCAGATCGGCACCACGGAGGTGGCGTGTGCGCCGGAGATCATGGAGGTCGAGCGGGCAGTGCTGAAGGCCCTGGACGGCAAGGCAACAGCCATCATCGACGCGGATACGCTGACCCTGCGCAATACCAACGGTTCCGGCCTGACACTGCGCGCGGCATAGCCGTGGACCGAAATAGCGCACGCACGCCGGATCTGCGCCATCCGGACCGCAAACGCACCTGGCTTGTGGCGATCGGCTCCTGGCCGGATCTTCCGTC
Source organism: Nocardia citri (assembly GCF_054065835.1). Classification (NCBI taxonomy): domain Bacteria; kingdom Bacillati; phylum Actinomycetota; class Actinomycetes; order Mycobacteriales; family Nocardiaceae; genus Nocardia; species Nocardia citri. Next base: position 196,268 of record NZ_JBSUQM010000003.1, on the reverse strand, counting down.
CGCCCACATCGAGAGGCTGCCCGCGCCGCCGTCACCGGTAACCCTCGTCCGCTATGCCGAGCTCTACACCGCTGCCGGGCGTACTCGCCGCACCGAGGACGGCGGCTGGGATATGGGTGCCGTCACCGCGTTACTCGCCGCGCGCGACGAATTCCTGCACACCACCTTCACTTTGGGCTATATCGATCCCGATGGCGCACTCCTGGCGGAATGCTCCGCCGGCGTCTCCGACGCAACCGCGACGTTGTACATCGTGCACGCCACCAAGCAACCCGCCGAACTCGCCGCCTTGCTCCGCGGCACCCTGTACCGACTACATGTGCACTATCCGCACGCACGGACCGCCGAGGTATCGGTGGACCCCCGTGACGAGCCATTGGAGTTGGCACTGACAGCCAGTGGTTTCATCGTCAACCACCTCTGATCCCGACTACTTCCGGGTCAGGATTACCCGGTCCGCGATCCGCTCCGCCGCCGCGGGCGGCGCGGAGCACAACTCCAGGGTCACCCGATCGGCCGAATCCAGAGGGGGAATCGTGGGAGCATCCGGCCCGACCGCGGTCAACGCCATCAGCGCAAATCGTGACAAGTGCGCGCGGCTCGGTTCACCTCATGTGAAAGTCCTTGTCGGCCTGTGGATCTTCTAGATCTTCAGACCAGAACAGCATCGCACCCCGGCGCTGGAACGCCTCGGCCCGCGCGCGCAGGTCGAACGCGCAGCCCGGTACCACACGATCGGGCACGGTACCGGGCTGATTCTAAATATTCACCCGTCAGGGCAGCGGACCACCCGCGGCAATAGCGGACAGCGTGGCGAATTCCTCGCCCTTGAGCGATGCACCGCCGACCAGCGCGCCATCGATATCGGTCTGCGCGACCAATTCGCCGACGTTCTTGGCATTCACCGAACCGCCGTAGAGCACCCGCACACCCGCGGCGACCTCGGCCGAGGCCAGTTCGATGAGTTCCGCGCGAATCGCACCGCAGACCTGCTGCGCGTCGGCGGGGGTCGCGACCTTACCGGTGCCGATGGCCCAGACCGGCTCGTAGGCAATGACGATCTTCGAAATCTCTTCGGCCGTCAGACCTTTGAGTGAACCACGCAACTGCTCGAGGTTGTACTCGACGTGGGTCTTCGCCTCGCGGACATTGAGACCCTCACCGATGCACACGATCGGGGTGATCCCATACTTCAGCGCCTGCTTGGCCTTGGCCCGCACGGTGGCGTCGTCCTCGGAGTGGTACTGCCGCCGCTCCGAGTGGCCGACCACCGCGAAGCTGCAACCCAGTTTGGCCAGCATGGCGCCGCTGATCTCACCGGTGTACGCGCCCTCGTCATGGGTCGACACATCCTGCGCACCATAGGTGATCAGCAGCTTGTCACCCTCGATGAGGGTCTGCACGCTGCGGATATCGGTGAACGGCGGGATGACCGCGACGTCGACCTTCGCGAAGTACTTCTCCGGCAGCGCGAAGGCGATCTTCTGCACCAGGGCGATGGCCTCGAGGTGATTGAGGTTCATCTTCCAATTGCCCGCGATGAGCGGTTTGCGTGCCATGGTTCAGCCCTCCAGTACCGCGATACCGGGCAGTTCCTTGCCCTCGAGGTATTCCAGGGATGCGCCGCCACCGGTGGAGATATGCGAGAAACCGTCCTCGGGCAGGCCGAGCGCGCGCACAGCCGCGGCCGAATCGCCGCCACCGACAACGGTGAAGGCACCCTTACCGGTCGCGGTCACGATCGCCTCGGCGACACCCCGGGTACCCGCAGCGAAGTTCTCGAACTCGAATACACCCATCGGGCCGTTCCAGAACACCGTCTTGGCCTCGGTGAGCAGTGCCGCGAACCGGTCCACCGATTCGGGACCGATATCCAGTCCCAGCCAGCCGTCCGGAATCTCGTTGGCGGGCACCACCTTCGCATCCGCGTCGGCCGCGAACTTGTTCGCGACGACGATATCGCGCGGCAGGTGGATGACGTCCGCGTAGCGCTCCAGCAGCCCCTTGCAGGTTTCGATCATCTCCTCCTGCAACAGCGAGGCGCCCACCGAAAGGCCCTGTGCGGCAAGGAAAGTGAAGCACATGCCGCCGCCGATCACCAGGGTGTCGACCTTGGGGGCGAGTGCCTCGATGACGGCCAGCTTGTCCGAGACCTTGGATCCGCCGAGCACGACCGCGTACGGGCGCTGCGGGCTCTCGGTCAGCTTGGTCAGCACCTCGACCTCGGCGGCGACCAGCGTGCCCGCGTAATGCGGCAGCACCTTGGCCACGTCGTAGACCGAGGCCTGCTTGCGGTGCACCACACCGAAGCCGTCGGAGACGAACGCACCGTCATCGCCGACCAACTCGACCAGCGCGGCGGCCAGCTTGGCCCGCTCGGCATCGTCCTTGCTGGTTTCGCGCGGATCGAAGCGCACGTTCTCCAACAGCAGTACATCGCCGTCGGTGAGGCCCTCCGAGCGCGACAGCGCGTCATAGCCCACGACGTCACCGGCCAACTGGACATTGCGGCCCAGCAACTCGGCCATCTTCACCGCGACCGGAGCCAGGGAGAGCTTCGGATCCGGCTCCCCCTTCGGACGGCCCAGATGCGCCGTGACGACCACCTTGGCGCCCGCCTCGACCAGCGCCCGCAGCGTGGGCACCGAGGCGATGATGCGGCCGGGATCGGTGATCTCGCCGTTCTCGTCGAGAGGGACGTTCAGGTCGGAGCGCACGAGTACGCCGCGACCCTCGACACCCTCGTTCAGCAGGTCCTGGAGTGTTTCGACTGCCATGGCGTCAGAGCGACTTGCCGACGAGGCCGACGAGGTCGGCCAGACGGTTGGAGTAGCCCCACTCGTTGTCGTACCAGCCGACGACCTTCACCTGCTCATCGATGGCCTTGATCAGCGGCGCGTCGTAGATGCACGAGTGCGGGTCGGTGACGATATCGCTGGACACGATCGGGTCCACGTTGTACTTCAAGATGCCCTTCAGCGCACCTTCGGCGGCGGCCTTGTAGGCGGCGTTGATGTCATCGATCGAGGCCGACTTGCGCAGGGTCACGGTGAGGTCGGTGACCGAGCCCGTCGGGACCGGAACACGCAGCGCGTAGCCGTCGAGCTTGCCGTTGAGCTCCGGGAGCACCAGGCCGATGGCCTTCGCGGCGCCGGTCCCGGTGGGCACGATGTTCAGCGCGGCGGCGCGGGCGCGGCGCAGGTCGCCGTGCGGACCGTCCTGCAGATTCTGGTCCTGGGTGTAGGCGTGGATGGTGGTCATCAGACCACGCTCGATGCCGAAGCTGTCGTTGAGCACCTTGGCCAGCGGGCCGAGGCAGTTGGTGGTGCAGGACGCGTTGGAGATGATGCTCTGGCTGCCGTCGTACTTGTCGTCGTTGACGCCCATGACGACGGTCAGGTCCTCGCCCTTGGCGGGCGCGGAGATGATGACCTTCTTGGCGCCCGCGGCGATGTGGCCCTTCGCCTTGGTCGCGTCGGTGAAGATGCCGGTGGATTCGACGACCACGTCGACGCCGAGGTCACCCCACGGCAGCGCGGACGGGCCCTCCTTGATCGCCAGTGCCTTGATCCGCTGGTCGCCGACGACGATGGTGTCGTCGCCGTCCAGCGACACGTCCTGGGGCAAGCGCCCCAGAATCGAGTCGTACTTGAGCAGAGTGGCCAGCGTCGCGTTGTCGGTGAGGTCGTTGACCGCGACGATCTCGATGTCGGTGGTGCCGAGCGCCTTCTGCGCTTCCACCGCCCGGAAGAAATTACGTCCGATACGGCCGAAGCCGTTGATGCCTACCCGGACAGTCACGTTATCGCTCCTCAGCTTTCAAGCGGATTCATTCCGATGCCATAGACCACAGTAGTGGCCGACCCAGCCTCTGCGACACGCACCTGACCTTCCTGAGAACGCGGGACCTGCGCAGATGCCCGCGCACATGGTTTCGGCGAAGATCCGCCGATCATGTCCTAATTTCGGCTCACCATGGAATCCGGTGCCCGAACCCGGCCACCCGCGGTCCGAGCGGGTCCGACACGCACGGCCGCGGGCTTCGGACCGTCAGCCGGGAAGATAGCCCCACCTGGGAAAAACGAATCGCCGCCCCGTACGGCGGCGATTCGACTCACGCTTCGTCGAGCAGCTCGGCGGTGACAGCCGATTCGGTATCGGGTACCCCCAACTCCTTGGCCCGGCGGTCCGCCATCGACAACAATCGTCGAATCCGACCTGCCACAGCGTCTTTGGTCATCGGCGGATCGGCGAGCTGACCCAATTCCTCCAGGGATGCCTGGCGGTGCTGCACCCGCAGCTTGCCCGCCGCGGCCAAATGGTCGGGCACCTCATCACCCAAAATCTCCAGTGCGCGTTCGACTCTCGCGGCCGCTGCGACCGCGGCCCGGGCCGAGCGGCGCAGATTCGCGTCGTCGAAATTCGCCAGACGATTCGCCGTGGCTCGCACCTCGCGGCGCAGCCTGCGCTCCTCCCAGACGATCCGGGTGTCCTGCGCACCCATCCTGGTCAGCAGTGCACCGATGGCCTCGCCATCGCGCACCACGACCCGATCGGTCCCGCGCACCTCACGCGCCTTGGCGGTGATACCGAGCCGGCGCGCCGCACCGACGAGCGCAAGCGCGGCCTCCGGACCGGGGCAGCTGACCTCGAGCGCCGAGGAGCGCCCCGGTTCGGTCAGCGAGCCGTGCGCGAGAAATGCTCCGCGCCAAGCGGCTTCGGCATCGCCGATGCTGCCGCCGACCACCTGGGCGGGCAGTCCGCGTACCGGACGGCCGCGCACATCGAGCAGACCGGTCTGTCTGGCCAGCGCCTCGCCCTCCTTGGACACCCGCACCACATAGCGCGAGGTCTTGCGCAGACCACCCGCGCCGAGCACGTGCACATCGGAGCCGTAGCCGTACAGTTCGAAGATCTCCCGCCGTAGCCGGCGCGCGATGGAACCCATATCCACCTCGGCCTCGACGATCACCCGCCCGCCGACGATGTGCAGGCCGCCCGCAAACCGCAGCAGCGCAGACAGTTCCGCCTTGCGGGAACTCACCTGCGAGACCGTGAGCCTGCTCAGCTCGTCCTTCACTTCGGCTGTCATCGCCACGAGACGCGCTCCTTTCCACCCAACCCGGAACGCACATCCTGACCCATGTGACGTCCCTCGACTCGAAGCCCTGCCATATGTGGCCGAGGTTGCCGGATCAGCTGATCCAGTGCGGCGGCAAGCTTTCCGGGGTGATGCCGGTCGGTGCCCGCTTCGGCGACATCGGAAAAGGTTACTCGTGCCCGCAATTGTTCGGCAGCCCTGGCCACATGTTCTCTTTCGCGACCCTCCGGAACGGACCCGGAATCGACCAACACCTCGTCGACTACGAATTCCGGTGCGTGCTGGGACAATACATGTAGATGGCGTTCCGCGGAGAAACCCGCCGTTTCTCCCGGCTCCGCGGCCAGATTCAGCACCAGCACCTTGCGTGCTCTGGTATACACCAGCGCGTCGCGCAGTTCGGGCACGAGCACATGCGGAATCACGCTGGTGAACCAGGAACCTGGACCCAGCACAACGACATCGGCATGTTCGATGGCCGAAGTGGCCTCCGGACTTGCGGGCGGATCGGACGGAATCAGCCGCACGCGCCGCACCTTACCCGGTGTCGTCGCGATGGCGACCTGCCCACGAATGCAGCGGCTCACGCGCGGATCCGCTTCCAGCCCCGAAACATCCGCTTCGATATCGAGCGCGATGGGTGACATCGGCAGCACGCGTCCGGTGATACGCAACATCTTGGCGACCTCGTCGAGCGCGGCGACCGGATCGCCGAGCACCTCGGTCAGACCTGCCAGGATCAGATTGCCGACCGAATGTCCGGCCAGCGCGCCGGTGCCGCCGAAGCGATGCTGCACGGTGCGCGTCCAGACATCGTCACCGTCCGCGGCCAGGGCCGCGAGGGCCATGCGCAGATCGCCGGGCGGTGGCACACCGAGTTCGGCGCGCAGTCGACCCGATGAACCGCCGTCGTCGGCGACGGTCACCACCGCGCAGATCTTTCTGGTCAGCCGCCGCACCGCGGTGAGGGTCGCATACAGCCCGTGCCCGCCACCGAGCGCAACTATGGCGGGATCCGACTCCCACCCCGTCATTCGCGCCCCAGATCCCGATGCACGACCCGCACGACATCGGCCGGACCGGATTTCTCGGCCTGCAGTGAATCGAACACCGCGGAGCCGATGAGTTCGCCGAGCGCCTCGGCTATCGCCACGCTGCGGTGTTTACCTCCGGTGCAGCCCACTGCCACCGTCATGTATCGCTTCCCCTCTTGGCGGTAACCATTCGTCGTCAGGTCGACCAGGTGGTGGCAGGTGCTCAAGTAATCGGCCGCGCCGGGACGCGACAATACATACTCGCTGACCACGGTCTCCTGTCCCGAATGTTCCCGAAGTTCCGGTATCCAATGCGGATTGGGTAGAAAACGCACATCCAACACCATGTCCGCATCAAGTGGAACCCCATACTTGAATCCGAACGACTGCACCGTCAGTTGCAGTGCGGTGGGCGCGCCGCCGCCGTAGGCCTCCTCCAATTTGCGGTGCAGCTGGTGGATCGAGAGTTCAGTCGTGTCGATTACCAAATCCGCCGCCGTCTTCACGGCGGCGAGGCGTATCCGTTCGGCCGCGATACCCGCCGAGAGCGTACCGTCGGCGCTTTCGCTCTGCAGCGGGTGGCGTCGACGCGCGAATCCGAAGCGCCGGATCAGCACGTCATCCGAGGCCTCCAGGAACAGGATCCTGGTCGGCACGCCCGCGGCCCGCAGCTGATCGGTAACCGCCGAGAGATCGCCGGTGAAGAAGCGGCTGCGCACATCCATGACCAGCGCGAGCCTGCGAATCGGCGGTTCGGCGGAGGCGCCGAGCTCCACCATCCGGCCGATCAGCTCCGGCGGCAGGTTATCGGTGACATACCATCCCAGATCCTCGAGGACGCGGGCCGCGGTGCCGCGGCCCGCCCCGGATAGGCCGGTGACGATGACCACCTCGACCCGCGGCTGGGACGGGTTGCCTGCACCGCGTTCGACAGGTGCGCCGAGGGTGCCCGCGGGGCCGGTCCGCCCAGCGGCCGACCGCGGGCTGCCCGCACTGTTGTTCGATTCGACGCGTGTCATGTCCTACCGGATCTGTGTCAGGGTGCCTGTCGATCATCCCGCACCGGCTCCGGTATCGGGCGCAGACACACAACGTAGGTGTCTCATTCCTCCCGCAATGCGGCCAAAACGGCCTTGGCGGTCGCCACTCCGATGCCGGGCACCTCGGTGATCTGCTCGACCGTCGCCTCCTTCAATTTGGCAACCGACCCGAAATGCATGACCAGCGCGGTCCGACGTAACTCCCCGAGGCCCCGCACCGAGTCCAGCGCCGACGCGGTCATCCTCCGGGAGCGTTTGCTGCGGTGGAAGGTGATGGCGAAGCGGTGCGCCTCGTCGCGCACCCGTTGCAGTAGATATAGCGATTCGCTATTACGAGGAAGGATCACCGGATCGCTCTCCCCCGGCACCCATACCTCCTCCAGCCGTTTCGCCAGTCCGATCACCGCGACATCGGTGATGCCGAATTCGTCGAGGACCTCCGCGGCGGCCGCGACCTGAGGTGCGCCGCCGTCGACCACATAGAGATTGGGCGGGTAGGCGAATTTCCGCGGGCGGCCGGTGCGCGGGTCGATGCCGGGGCGCGAGGTGAGTTCGAGGTCGTCGGCGGATTCTTCGGCCTGTCCGTTCTCCTGACCGGAAATCGGCTCCTCGGCCGCCAGCTCGTCCCGTTCGCGGCGCAGGCGATAGAACCGCCGCCTGGTCACCTCCGCGATGCTGCCCACATCGTCGGAACGGCCCTCACCGGCGGCCTCCTTGATCGTGTAGTGGCGATACTCGGACTTACGCGGCAGGCCGTCCTCGAACACCACTAGCGAGGCCACCACATCGGTGCCCTGCACGTGGCTGATATCCACACATTCGATTCGTAGCGGCGCGCTGTCAAGCTCGAGGGCATCTTGAATGTCTTGCAGCGCAGCGGATCTCGATGTCAGATCGCCTGCGCGCTTGAGTTTGTGCTGGGCCAGCGCCTCCATCGCATTGCGCTGCACGGTTTCGGCGAGCGCCTTCTTGTCACCACGCTGCGGCACCCGCAGCCGCACCGCCGAACCACGCAGTCTGCTCAGCCACTCCTGCACCTGCTCGGCATCGGCGGGCAGTTCCGGCACCAGCACCTCACGCGGCACCACGGTGGCCGGTTGTTCATCCTCGCCCTGTTCGGCCAGTGCGGCCTGTTCGCCGTAGAACTGGGTGAGGAACTGCTCGACCAGTGCGGCGACCTCGCCACCGGCCTCCCCGCCATCGATGGCGTCGCCGGATTTGTCGACTACCCAGCCGCGTTGACCACGCACCCGGCCGTCGCGGACGTGGAAGACCTGGACTGCGACCTCCAGCTCATCGATGGCGAAGGCGACCACATCGGCGTCGGTGCCGGTGCCGAGGACAACGGCCTGCTTTTCCAGTGCCCGCCGCAGCGCTTGCACGTCGTCGCGCAGCCGGGCGGCGGTTTCGAAGTCCAACTCCTCGGCGGCGGCGTGCATCCGCCGTTCCAGATCACGCACCATGCGATCGGTACGCCCGGCCAGAAAGTCACAGAAGTCCTCGACGATTCGGCGGTGCTCGTCGGCATCGACCCGGCCGATGCACGGGGCCGAGCATTTATCGATATAGCCGAGCAGACACGGCCGCCCGATCTGGTTGTGCCGCTTGAAGACTCCGTTGGAACAAGTGCGCGCGGGAAAGACCCGCAGCAGCAGATCGAGGGTCTCCCGAATGGCCCAGGCGTGCGCGTACGGGCCGAAGTACCGCACCCCCTTCTTGCGCGCGCCGCGATAGACGAACAGCCGCGGGTACTCCTCGTTCAAGGTGACCGCCAGCACCGGATACGACTTGTCGTCCCGATACCGCACGTTGAATCGCGGATCGAATTCCTTGATCCAGTTGTATTCCAGCTGAAGGGCTTCCACCTCGGTGGAGACCACGGTCCATTCGACGCCGGCCGCCGTCGTGACCATCTGCTTGGTCCGCGGATGCAGCGAGGCCACATCGGCGAAGTACGAATTCAACCTGCTGCGCAGGCTCTTCGCCTTGCCGACATAGATCACACGCCCGTGCGCGTCCCGGAATTTGTACACACCGGGTTCAACGGGAATCGTGCCCGGCTTCGGCCGGTAGGTCGCGGGATCTGCCACGAATCCCAGCCTATCTACCGGCTCCGACACATCCGCACGGGCGCGGCTCAGCCGAAGCGGCGGGCACTCGCCACGATCGCGTCGCACAGCGCCTGCTCCGGCGCAGACAGGGCGGTGCGCCGTCGCATCAGCACGAATTCGAGGTCACCGAGCGCCGGGAGCCGCGGATCCGCGAGGACGCGCAGACCATCCGGGAGCAGGGTTTCGGCATGCACGACGACGCCCAGACCGGCGAGGACAGCTGCGCGCAGACCGAGCTGGCTGTCGCTGGTACAGGTGACGCGCCAGGTTCGGGCGTCGCGTTCGAGCGCCTGCAGCGCGATGCGGCGGGTGAGACTGGGAGGCGGATAGGTGACCAGCGGGACCGGATCGTCGAATTCCGTTGTGGCCGAACGGCCCGCCCACACCAGCCGGTCGCGCCAGAGCAGTTCGCCGTGCCGCTCACCGGGCAGGCGTTTGCCTACGACGAGGTCGAGTTCGCCGGTCGCCATGCGGGTTTTGAGGTGCTCGCTCAGGCCGACGGTGAGTTCCAGATCGACGCCGGGATGGGTGCGTTGGAATTCCAGGAGCACGTCGGGGAGTTCGCGGGCCATCACATCATCGGAGGCGCCGAGACGGATCAAGCCCGTGAGGGTGGAGTCGGAGAAGTAGCGCTCCGCCTGCCCCTGCGCATCGAGGATGGTGCGGGCGAAGCCGACCATGGCCGCGCCGTCGGCGGTCAACGCGAGGTTGCGGGTGTCGCGGCGAAACAATTCGCGCCCCGCGGCCTTCTCCAGACGGGCGATGTGGCCGCTGATGGTGGACTGACGCAGGCCGAGGATGCGACCGGCAGCGGTGAAACCGCCGGCGCGTTCGACGGCGAGGAAGGTGCGCAGCAGTTCGGGTTCGAACACACCCCAATTATCACAGCTCACGTTTACAGATATCGTTCTGAACGCCTTTTGCGTTCAATGAGGGAGTCGTACCGTCGACTGGTGAAGTTCCTCGCCAAACTCCGGATCGACGCGTTCATGCTCGGCATACTGGCCAGCGTGGCGGTCGCCGCACTGTTGCCCGCACGGGGTAACGCGGCCGATGTCCTCGACTGGATCACCAAGGTCGCGATCGGCGTGCTATTCCTGCTCTACGGCGTCCGGCTCGAGCCTCGTGAGGCCCTGGCCGGATTGCGACATTGGCGGTTGCATTCCTCGGTGCTCTCGGTGACGTATGTGGTCTTCCCGCTGATCGGGCTGGCATTGCACGTACTGGTGCCATCGGTGCTGACCGATGATCTCTATACCGGCGTGCTGTTCCTGTGTCTGGTGCCGTCGACCGTGCAGTCATCGATTGCCTTCACCTCGATCGCCCGCGGGAATGTGGCGGGCGCGGTGGTCAGTGCGTCGCTGTCGAATCTGGTCGGCGTCTTCGCGACCCCGCTGCTGGTCATGCTCCTGATGGACACCACCGGCAATGCGACTGTCTCCCCCACGGCGATCCTGGCGATCGTGGTTCAGCTGCTACTGCCGTTTCTGGCTGGCCAACTCCTGCGCCCCCGGATGACCTGGCTGCTGCGGCGTGCCAGGGTGACCAGGGCCATCGATCGCGGTTCGGTCTATCTCGTCGTCTATGCCGCCTTCAGCGCGGGCATGGTGGAACATATCTGGAGCGGTATCTCGCCGCGAGCGCTGCTGGCGACGGTCGCGGTTTGTGCGGGCCTGCTCGCGATGGTCCTGACGATCACCACCGTGGGCAGCCGCCTGCTGGGCTTCGCGCGCCCTGATCAGATCGTCGTCGTGTTCTGCGGCTCGAAGAAGAGCTTGGCCACCGGGCTCCCCATGGCCTCGGTCTTGTTCACGGGACATCCGATCGGCCTGATCGTGTTGCCGCTCATGATCTTCCACCAGATCCAGCTACTGACCTGCACGGTCCTGGCACAGCGCTACGCGCGATCGACAGAGCCCGATCTCGCGACGACCGAACCGTCCGCCCAACCCGCCTGATCGCGCGGTTCACCACTCGGCGTCGGCGACCCGAATGTCGAACCACCCTTGGGCTTCCGGCCGCCACAGCTGGTAGGCGATAGTCACCGACGCGCCCCGCGTACTCGACGAAAGGAACTGCTCGAGCGCCACCGCGCCAGCCTACCGATGGCGACGGTCGTCTTCAGGCCCTCAATACAATTGCCCGCTAACCATTTTCGCTGAATTCCCAGTGCTGGGAGCCCAGGGCGCTGGATTTCCCGCGACACTCGACGATCGGCGATACAGTGCCGTCCATGAGTCGCACGCGAAGAACCTGGGTCAGCGCCGCGGCAGCGCTCACGCTCATCGTCGGCATTGTCAGCGGATGTTCATCCGACGAGACACCGGCGAACGCGGCCTGCGCCGCGCCGCCGAACGGCACCCCGGTGGTCACGACCTCGGCGGGCACGATACCTGGCGCGACCAAGGATTTGAGCACCAATCCAGAGATCGCGACCGGCTACCGATCCGATATGACGGCGGTGCGCACGAAGACCTACGCGGTATCCACGGCCAACCCGGTCTCCACCAAGGCCGCCTGTGAGGTGCTGAGCAACGGTGGCACGGCCGCGGACGCGCTCATCGCGGCCCAGATGGTGCTCGGTTTGGTGGAGCCGCAGTCCTCCGGTATCGGTGGTGGCTCGTTCATGCTCTATTACGACGCGGCCAGCAAGAGCGTGGAAGCATACGACGGTCGGGAGATCGCCCCCGCGGCGGCGACCGAGAATTATCTGCGCTGGATCAGCGATACCGATCGGACCGAGCCGAAGCCGAGTGCCCGTGCGAGCGGACGCTCGATCGGCGTGCCCGGTGTCCTGCGCATGCTGGAACTGGCGCACCGCGACCACGGCAAGACCGCTTGGCGGGATCTGTTCGAACCGGCCATCGGACTCGCCGATCGCGGCTTCCCGATCAGCCCGCGCCTGGCGAGTCAGATCGCCGAATCGGCCAGGGATCTCGCCGTCGACGAGTCCGCGAAGGCGTACTTCCTCAATCCGGACGGCAGCCCGAAGCGGGCCGACACCGTGCTGACCAACCCGGCAATGTCCAAGACCTTGAACGCCATAGCCACCGACGGTGCGAATGCCTTCTATACCGGCGCGATCGCCGAAGACATCGTCGCCGAGGCCGCGTCCACCGCGGGCGCCCGCACGCCGGGCCTGATCGCCTCCGGCGACCTCGCCGGATATCAGGCAAAGAAACGCACCGCACTCTGCACGACATACCGCACGCATGAGATCTGCGGTATGCCGAGCCCGTCTTCGGGCGGAATCACCGTCGCGGCGACCCTCGGCATCCTAGAGAACTTCGACCTGTCCGCGCTGAAGCCGGACAATCTCGACCGCAACGGCGGCAAGCCGAAGGCCGAAGCGGTCCACCTGATCTCGGAGGCCGAACGGCTCGCCTACGCCGACCGGAACAAGTACGTCGCCGATACGGATTTCATTCCGCTGCCGGGAAATTCGCCACAGACCCTGCTGAACAAGGAGTATCTGCACAAGCGCGCCGGTCTCATCGACCCCGGCCACAGCATGGGCACCGCGCAGCCCGGCGATTTCGGCCCGGTGCCGCTCGGTATCGGCCCGCAGCCACCCGAACACGGCACCAGCCATATCTCGGTGGTCGATAAATACGGCAATGCCGCCTCGATGACAACCACGGTCGAATCGGCCTTCGGATCGTTCCATCTCGTCGACGGATTCGTACTGAACAACCAGCTCACCGACTTCTCCGCCGATCCACTCGGCACCGATGGCGCCCCCGTGGCCAATCGCGTGCAGCCGGGTAAACGCCCGCGCAGCTCGATGAGCCCGACCCTGGTGTTCGACCACAATGCCGACGGCTCCCGCGGCGATCTGACCCAGGTCGCCGGTTCCCCCGGCGGTTCGGTGATCATCCAGTTCGTCGTGAAAGCCCTGATCGGCGTGCTGGATTGGGGCCTGGATCCACAGCAGGCGGTCTCCGCGGTCGCCTTCGGCGCCGGAAACAGTCCGGCGACCGGCGTGGGCGGCGAACACCCCGCCATCAATACCACCGATAACGGCGATCACGATCCGCTGGTTATACGGCTACGCGAACTCGGCCACCAGGTCTCGATCGCCCCACAATCCAGCGGCCTCAGCGCACTGCAACGCGATGGCACCGTTGGCTGGATCGGCGGTGCGGATCCCAGACGCGAAGGCGCGGTCCTCGGCGATACCCGCTGACCTGCTGCTCTGATCCGGTCCGAGACATCGGATAGAGCACCACCCGGCCGCGCCGTAGACCGCGACCGAGTGGCCGGAGCGTAAGCCCGACTACTCCTGTGCGGCAGTGTATCTCGCGCCCAACGCGCGCAGTCGGTCCAGGGCTTCGACGGCACGTTGCTTATCGTTTGAGCGGATTGCCATGAGCGGAACGTAGTCGTCATCGACCAGTTCGAGACGGGCCCAGGACTTTCGGTCCTGGAACGAGACGCCGCGGATGTACTCCCAGGGGAATTCGGTATCACCCAGAATGTTCCGTACCGAAATGCCGCGCTTACCGACCCGGACCCGCGGCCGCGTCAGCAGCAGCACCGCCGCCGCACCGAGTACGCCGATGCCGATCATCGCGAACTGGTCCGCGAGGCGGAAGTTCACACCGGTCGAACCGTGACGCAGCAGGAGGCCTCCTACGGTGAATCCCGCGACGAGCAGCACCGCGACCGTCCACGCGGTCCGCACCGCGCGATGCGGCCGCACCTCGAGTTCCCACTCACCGGATCCCGATTCGGCGGCCGAAGCGGGGCCCCTGCGCCAGATACGAACGACCGGCATGGTTACGCGGACTGCCGCAGGGCGCGTAGCGTGAGCGCGGCGTCGAGCGCCGCCGCCGCGGCCTGTTCGCCCTTGTTCTCGGCGGAACCGGGCAGTCCGGCCCGGTCCAGCGCCTGCTGCTCGTTATCGGTGGTCAGTACACCGTTCGCGACCGGCGTGCCCGCATCGAGCGACACCCGGGTCAGCCCGGCGGTCACTGCATCACATACGTATTCGAAATGCGGTGTGCCACCGCGGATCACCACACCGAGCGCAACCACCGCGTCGTGCGATTGGGCCAATTCCTGAGCGACCACCGGCAATTCCATCGCACCCGCGCACCGCACCACGGTGACGTGCACGACGCCCGCATCCTTGGCCACCCGCTCCGCATTAGCGACCAGCGTGTCGCAAATCTGGGTGTGCCACCGCGAGGCGACGATACCGAGCTTCAGATCCTTGGCATCGGACAGCTCGAAGCTGGGTACGCCGGTGCCACTCATGCCCGCGCCTCGCTGACGCTCGCCTCCGGCATCCGCGATACCCGCTGTAACATGGTTCGCTCGCTGCGCTCGCTCACTGAAATCCTTTCCAGGCTGCGTCGAGATGAGATCATTGTGCGGTTTCGCCGAGATCGAGTTCGTCCAGCCCGATCAGGTCGTGCCCCATCCGGTCCCGCTTGGTGCGCAGATACCGCAGATTCTCGGCATTGGCGCGCAACGGCATCGGCACCCGGTCGGTGATCTTCAGCCCGTAGCCGTCCAGTCCGACGCGCTTGGCCGGATTATTGGTGAGCAGGCGCATGGACCGAATCCCGAGATCTACCAGGATCTGCGCGCCGGTGCCGTAGTCGCGCGCGTCGGCGGGCAGGCCGAGTTCCAGGTTCGCGTCGACGGTGTCATGGCCCGAATCCTGCAGCTGGTAGGCCTGCAGCTTGTGCATCAGCCCGATGCCGCGACCCTCGTGTCCGCGCATATAGAGCACCACACCACGACCCTCCTGGGCCACCATCTCCAGCGCGGCGTCCAACTGCGGACCGCAATCGCAGCGCAGCGAACCGAAGACATCACCGGTGAG
Source organism: Nocardia citri (assembly GCF_054065835.1). Classification (NCBI taxonomy): domain Bacteria; kingdom Bacillati; phylum Actinomycetota; class Actinomycetes; order Mycobacteriales; family Nocardiaceae; genus Nocardia; species Nocardia citri. The sequence continues at coordinate 181,149 of NZ_JBSUQM010000003.1, read as the reverse complement.
GCATTCGGAATGCACCCGAACCAGCACATCGTCACCGTCGTCGATATCGCCGCGCACCAGCGCGACATGTTCGACATCGTCATAGATGCTCTGATAGCCGACGGCCTTGAAGTCGCCGTGCGCCGTGGGGATCCTGGCCTCGGCGACCCGAATGACCTGCTTCTCGTGCTTACGCCGCCAGGCGATCATTTCCGCGATGGAGATCAGCGCCAGATTGTGCTCGTCGGCGAAAACGCGCAATTCCTCGGTGCGGGCCATATGGCCCTCGTCCTTCTGGCTCACGATCTCACAGATGACACCGGCGGGCTGTAATCCGGCCATCCGCGCCAGGTCGACCGCGGCCTCGGTGTGGCCGGGACGGCGCAGCACGCCGCCCTCCTTGGCACGCAACGGAACCACGTGACCGGGACGGGTCAGATCGTCGGCCTTGGCATTCGGGTCGGCGAGTAGTCGCATGGTGGTGGCACGGTCGGCACCGGAGATACCGGTGGTGATGCCCTCCCTGGCATCGACCGAGACGGTGTACGCGGTGCCGTGCTTGTCCTGGTTCTGCGCGTACATCGGCGGCAGGCCGAGCCGATCGCAGTCCTCGCCCGTGAGCGGCACACAGATGTACCCCGAGGTGTAGCGAATCATGAAGGCGACCAGCTCGGGGGTCGCTTTTTCCGCCGCGAAAATGAGGTCGCCCTCGTTCTCACGGTCCTCGTCATCTACGACAACGACCGCCTTACCGGCGGCGATATCGGCGACTGCGCGCTCGATGGTGTCGAACCTGGTCACGTCTGTTGTGCTCCATCTCGAAATAGGTGCCCCCATACAGTACGGTGTCGGCGGCGAGTCGCCGCCGCCCGGCCCGCCCGGCCGGATCAGCCGCGGTGTTGGAGGCGTTCGACGTACTTTGCGATGACATCGACTTCCAGGTTCACCGTGGCGCCGACGGCAGCGGCACCAAGGTTCGTCATGGACAGGGTGGTCGGGATCAACGAGACCTCGAACCAGTCCCGATTGCCGTCGGCGGCGGGCACGTCGGCGCGGCCGAGACCCGAGACGGTCAGTGAGATGCCGTCGACGGTGATCGAACCCTTCTCCACTACATAACGGGCGATCGCATCGGGCAGCGAGATTCGTACGATCTCCCAGTTCTGCGAGGGCGTGCGCGCGAGCACGGTTCCGGTGCCGTCGACATGGCCCTGCACCAGGTGGCCGCCGAGCCTGCTGTTCAGCGCGGCCGCCCGCTCGAGATTGACCCGCGAACCGGTGCCGAGTCCGCCGATGCTGGAGCGGTTCAGCGTCTCCCGCATCACGTCGACGGTGAACGAATCGCCGTTGACGACATCGACAACGGTCAGGCAGACCCCGTTGACGGCGATCGAATCACCGTGTCCGGCATCGGAAGTGACCAGCTTGCCCCGGATCGTCAGCCGAGCGGCATCGGCCAACTCTTCGGTGGCGACGATCTCGCCGAGTTCCTCGACGATGCCTGTGAACATGCCTTGACTCCCTGTCGCGTCGTTTCTACAGTTGCCGAACAGTCGGGACCCGGCGGCTATTCCCATCGATCCGCCGATCCCACCTCAGCCTAACGACGCCGGGTCGTAGACGACACCGCGGTTCCGACCAGCGGTCGGTCGAGACCGCGACTCGGCAAGGCCGTTCGGGAAAGCAGACCGCAGGACACCTCGGGTCGCGCCGAACCAGCGACAGTTATTTTTCGAAGCGAAATAGTCCACGGCTGCGCGAAAAAAATCGCCGTTTCCACGCCGACGACAATTATTCATTCCTATTCGGGTGATGACCCGAATGGATTTCATACATCGCACATAGAGTCGAAACCTGTAGTCATACCCAGCCGAGACACACTGACACCAAAACCTTGCGCGAGCCCCAAGATGGTCGCAACATTGTTATGTAGCCGATTCCTATCGTTCAACTTCGCCGCGAGCAGTTCAGCGCGCGGAACAGTTCTACCCGGCCCCGACGCGGTCCGGCGAGTTCACCCCAGGGAAATCCACCACTCGAGGAAGCCAGAGACAGCAGTGGGTCAAATCAGATTCGACACCAACGGGGGTGTTGCGTGACCACTCTTGTCGATTCGACGCTGGAAGTTCGCTGTGTGCAGTACCGGCGCGAATTTCACATGCCGGCATCGATCGACCCGACATCCCGGCGCATCCTGCTCCATATCGGCACCCATTACGGCGCTATCACAATGCCCGCCGAGTTGGGCGAACAAGTGCGGCAGCAACTCAGCCAGGCGCAGATCGTCGCACCGGTGGTCCACCATCCGCGAGCCAGGCGCTGGACCTTCATCACCGGGCCGGCCCGGCCCGACACTCTCAGCGCGGGCGTCTCCGCTGAGCTGTTCCGGCTCTACGCGACCGTCGCCTGCACCGGGAGTCAGGTCGTGCTGCCCTCACCGGATGACGAGCGCACCGGCTATCGCATCTGGATCCAGCCACCGGAGCACGCGACGACCCTGCCACCGCTCACCGCGGTGATCGAGGCGACGCGTGCCATCGGCAGCCGGAAAGTGCCCGCCCGCTAGCAGATTCGCGATCTAAGTGCTGCGCGACGCCGCGGCCTGCTGCCGCAACTTTTCGACGGTCGCAGCCGGATCGTCGGTGTTGTAGACCGCGGATCCGGCGACGAAACAGTCGATGCCCGCCTCCGCGGCGGCCTCGATGGTGTCGGCGTTGATGCCGCCGTCGATTTCCACGATCAGACGCAGTTCGCCCGCGTCCACCAGCCGACGCACGAGGCGCGACTTCTCCAACACATGCGCGATGAACGACTGCCCGCCGAAGCCCGGTTCCACGCTCATCACCAGCAGCGTATCGAAGTGGCGCAGGATTTCCAGATACGGCTCGATCGGCGTATTCGGCTTCACCGAAAGACCGGCCTTGGCGCCGGCCGCGCGAATATCGCGGGCGACCGCGACCGGATCGTCGGTCGCCTCGGCATGGAAGGTGACGTTGTAGGCACCCGCCTCCGCGTAAGGCGGGGCCCAACGGCCCGGATCCTCGATCATCAGATGGCAGTCGAGCGGAATGTCGGTGGCCTTCAACAGACTTTCGACCACCGGGAGTCCGAGGGTGAGATTCGGGACGAAGTGCGCGTCCATCACATCGACATGCAACCAATCCGCGCCATGTACTGCCTTTACCTCATCCGCGAGGCGTGCGAAGTCGGCGGACAGGATCGACGGGGCGATCATCGGCGTGGTCGGGCGCGTAAACGACGAAGAGGACACATCGCGGGAGCTTACCGGTACCTAGGGTTGCTCTGGCCGGGAGTGGGTAGCCTGCATAGGGTGATCAACATTTCGGCGGAACAGGGGCTCTACAGCACCCCGGTGGAGATTCGGGTGGCTGCGTCGGTGACGCAGCTGCCGATCGTGCGTGGGCTCGCCGAAACACTGGTGCTGCTCAGCGATTTCACCCTGGACGAGGTGGCCGATATCCGGCTGGCCGTCGACGAGGTGTGCTCGACCCTGATCGCGGTCGCGGCTCCGGCGACCAGCCTGCACTGCCGGTTCACCGTCGGGGACACCGACCTACTCGTTCGAGTCACCGGCCTCGCGGGGACCGAGGGGCTGCCGGATCAGCGCAGCTTCGGCTGGCATGTGCTGCGCACCCTCACCGATGAAGTACAAGCGACACAGGACCCGTTCGATTCGGCCGCATCCGGATATCCGACGACGGTGGAGTTCCGTCGGGTCCGGGGGAAAGCGTAGTGGCGGACGAGAACACCGTGTCCGACACCGAGCAGGACGACGACGCCGAACCCGTGCTGACCGAAGAGGCCGCAGAGGAAGTCGAAACCCTGCAGTCGTCCGGCGCGGGGTATGACGATGTCGGCGCGCTGTTCGAGCAGCTCGCCGCCAGTAAACCGGGTACCGCGCGGCATACCGCGTTGCGCGCCGAACTGATCAGCCGGTGCATTCCGCTCGCGGATCACATCGCCCGCAAATTCAGTGGGCGCGGTGAGCCGTTCGACGATCTCACGCAGGTGGCGCGGGTCGGTCTGGTACACGCGGTGGACCGTTTCGATATTTCGCGCGGCTCGAACTTCCTGTCCTTCGCGGTGCCGACGATCATGGGCGAGGTGCGTCGCTACTTCCGCGACAACACCTGGGCTATGCGGGTGCCGAGACGGGTGAAGGAGACCCATCTGCGCATCGGCGCGGCCATCGACTCACTCTCGCAAACCCTCGGCCGCTCCCCGACCGCGAAAGAGATTGCGACCGAACTGGATGTGGATCCCGACGAGGTGACCCAGGCCGTCATCGCGGGTAACGCCTACCAGCCGAGTTCCATCGATGCCGCCTCACTCGGCCGTGATACCGAGGCCTCATTGTTGGACACCCTCGGCGAGGAGGAATCCCAATTCGACCGGGTGGAGGAGTACGTGGCGATCCGTCCGCTGCTCGCCGGACTCCCGGAGCGCGAACGCCGCATCCTCACCATGCGTTTCTTCGAATCGATGACGCAGACCCAGATCGCGCAGCGCATGGGTATTTCGCAAATGCACGTCTCGCGCATTCTCGCGAAAACCCTTGCCCGCCTGCGCGAACAGTCGGCGCAGGACTGAGCACCCAGCGCAGTCGGCGTGCCCGTGAAGTTTCGCGGCCGCCGACAACCACCAGGCGACGTCGAGCAATTCACGGAGCTGAGTGGAGTTGACCGGAGTTGATCGGGCTCGATCCGGTCGAGGTCGATGAGGCTGCAGCGGTTACCAGCGCCATGACTTGGTCCCATGTCATCGCCATGGGACCAGATCAGGTACTACTCCAGCGGCTTACGCAGCGCCGCCAGGAACATGGCGTCGGTGCCGTGGCGGTGCGGCCAGAGCTGGGCGCCCGGACCGTCGCCGATATCGGTGACGCCGGGGAGGAGATCGCGGGCATCGAGTTGGATGGCGCCGGTGCGGCGGGCGGCGTCGGCGACCACGGCGACGGTCTCCAGGAGGTGCGGGGAGCACGTCGAGTAGAGGACCACGCCGCCGGGGCGCAGGAGTTCCCATGCGGCGGTGAGGAGTTCGCGTTGCAGCACGACCAGTTCGGCGACATCGGCGGGGGTACGACGCCAGCGGGCCTCCGGGCGGCGACGCAGTGCACCGAGGCCGGTGCACGGGGCATCGACGAGTATGCGGTCGTAGCCGGGAGTGAGTCCGCTCTCGCGGCCGTCGGCGACGTGCACGTCGACGGGTAGGTCGTGGACCGCCCTGCGGACGAGTTCGGCGCGGTGTTCGGCCGGTTCCACCGCATCAACGCGATGGCCGTCGATTGCCGCGATCGCACCGAGCAGGGCTGCCTTGCCACCGGGTCCCGCACACAAGTCGAGCCATCGGCCATTGTCCGGACCATCCAGTTCCGCACGGGTCAGCGCGAGGGCGACGAGTTGACTCCCCTCGTCCTGCACTGCCGCCATACCTTCGCGGACCGGCTCCAACTTGCCGGGATCGCCGCCGCCATCGAGGTAGACCGCATACGGCGACCACTTGCCCTCATCGCCGCCGGTCACCAGCGCCAGTTCCTCGGCGGTGATATCGCCGGGACGAGCCACCAAATGGACGATCGGCCGAGCATCGTCGGCCGCCAGCACATCCCGCAACTCCCCGGCCCGCGCACCGAGCGCATCCGCGAATGCCTGCGCGATCCACACCGGATGCGCGAATTCGAAGGCCAACCGCCCCACCGGATCCCGCGGCGCGAGCTCATCCACCCACTCGTCGACGGACTTCTCCCCCGCCCGCCGCAGCACCGCATTCACGAAACCCGCCTTACCGGCGCCGAATTCCGCGCGCGCCAACGCCACCGACGTGTCCACTGCCGCATGGGCTCCGATCCGGGTGCGCAGCAACTGATAGACCCCGAGGCGCAACACATCCAGCAGCGGCCCATCGATTTCCTCGACCGGACGTCCGGCGCCGGCCGCGATCACCGCGTCCAGCAACCCGAGCGAACGGCAGGCACCGTAGGTCAGCTCGGTCGCCAATGCCGCATCCCGTCCCGAAATCCGCCGTTCGCGCAGCAGCCCCGGCAGCACGAGATTCGCGTATGCCTCCCGCTCACGCACGGCCCGCAACACATCCCGCGCCACCAGCCGCGCGGGATCCCCGTATGCTGCCGAATCTTTTTGCCGCCCATGACCTTTCGACGAACTACCGGTCCGCCTGCCGCCTGCCGCCGCAGCCGGACTCCCCGCACGCTTCGAACGGCGCTCAGCACTGCCCCCGGCCCGCTCGACCTGCCGCCCCTCCTTCCCGCCCGCCGAACCGGACTTCGCCGCATCCGGGCGGTTGCCCCGCCGCTGCCCGCCGGACGCCGCATCGCCGCCCCGCGTACGAACGCCAGGGGCCGCGGCACGCCCGCGCCGCACATCGGCCTGCGCCCGCTGGTCGTCGCGACCGTCGTGCCGACCCGCCGCAGACCTCGATGCGCCCGAACCACCCGCACTCAGCTCATCGTCCGCGGACCCCGCGCCCTGCACGTCGCGATCCCGCCACCTCGATGGCTCAGCGGAACCTCCGGGCCCCGAGCGGCTTTCGCGTCGGTCACCGCTGGACTGTCTCGAGTCCTTGTTCCGGGGGCTGTCATCCCGCTCCGAATACCGCCTGATCGCATCACCACGCCGCGCCGGATCCCCTTGTCCGGCAGCCGTGACTCCCCGCTCGGGGGCACCCCATCCACCGCGTACCGACCCTGTGCCCTGTGCCGAGGTCGAATCTTTACGCCGCGATGAACCGTCCCCCGATGATCCGGACTTGCGTTGATCGGTCATATTCCGCCGCTCTGATCGAGTCCGCGGCGCATCGCCACGGATCTGGTCGGTGCGCCACGACCGGCCTTCGCCATGGCGCTCGTCTGCGTTGCCGGGACCGCGACCACCTCGGTCGTCGCCACGCCGCGTCGGCTGCGAATTCTTTTGCTGTGCACCACTTTTCGCCGACGTTGCGCGGGCGAGCCAACCCGCGTCGACGGATTTCCCGGCGGACTTGCGATTCGGCGTCGTCACTCGACCACCGCACCGGGCTGCAGGCGCGCGCCGCGTGCCCAGTCGAGGGCGGCCATCATGCGTTTCCCCTGTGGCTGCACCTGATCGAGGCGGACCGCGGTGGTCGCGGTGCCGACGAAGACGCCGGACTTGCGGACCTCGATCGTCCGTTCCTGGAGGACTTCCTCGACCATCTCGACCGGACCGACCTTCAACCGGGTTCCATTCACCTCGGTCCAGGCGCCGGGTGCAGGGGTGACCGCGCGAATGCGACGATTGATCGCCAGCGCGGGCTGATCCCAGCGGATATGTCCGGCCTCGACCGGTACCTTCGGTGCGTAGGAAACACCGTCATGGGCTTGCGGAACCGCTTGCAACGTCCCGTCTTCCACGCCGTCGAGCGTCTTCTCGAGCAGTACCGCGCCGGAATCGGCGAGCCGATCCAGCAGCGCGCCCGCGGTATCGGTCACCGCGATCTTCTCGGTCACCACACCGAAGACCGGCCCGGTATCCAGCCCGGCCTCGATCTGGAACGTGGACGCGCCGGTGATCTCGTCACCCGCGTCGATCGCCGCCTGTACCGGCGCCGCACCACGCCATGCGGGCAGCAGCGAAAAGTGCAGATTGATCCAGCCGAAGCGCGGAATATCGAGGACTTGCTGCGGCAGCAGCGCACCGTAGGCCACCACCGGACAGCAGTCGGGCACCAACTCGGTGAGCTGCTCGATGAATTCGGGCTCGGCGGGGCGCCGCGGGGTCAGCACCGGAATGCCGTGCTCATCGGCGAGCCGCCCGACCGGCGACCGCTGCACCTTGCGTCCCCGTCCGGCGATCGCATCGGGCCGGGTCAGCACGGCGAGCACCTCGTGTCGCTCGGAATCGATGAAACGTTGTAGGGACGGGACCGCCGGTTCCGGTGTGCCCGCGAAGACGATACGCATCAGCGACCCCGCCCGAACGGTCCGGCTTCGGTCGAGCCGAGCGCCCGCGAGCTGCGCACGGTGATACCCGCGCTGAACCAATCGGATTCGCGAATGGTGCGCATCGCCTCCTTGCGCTGCGCGGGATCGAGCCGATCGATGAACAGCACACCGTCCAGATGATCGGTCTCGTGCTGTACGCAACGGGCCAGCAGGCCCTCGGCCGCGAATTCCACCGGCTTACCGTCGACGTCGACACCCGTGGCCCGCACTCGCAGCGCACGCCGCGTGTCATAGCGCAACCCGGGGATCGACAGGCAGCCCTCGGGCCCGATCTGTTCCTCCGCACCGACGACTTCGTAGGTCGGATTGATCAGATGGCCCCTGACATCCTCGGTGTCGTAGACGAAAACCCGCAGACCGACGCCGATCTGCGGCGCCGCCATACCCACCCCGCCGTCATCGTGCATGGTGTCGGTCAGGTCGGTGACCAACTGCCGCAGCTCACGATCGAATTCGGTGACCTCCGCCGCTCGTGATCGCAGGATGGGATCGCCGAAGAGGCGAACGGGCTGAATGGTCACGGCGGCGGCTCCCCATAAACGATGAACACGGTCGATTCATTCTAGAGAGCGACGCTGTTCACACGGATCTCCCCGACCGAACAGCAAAAAGCTGATAGAACTCCAGTGCGGTCCGGGCGGGGTGTTCACCCCTCCGCCCGGCCGCCCGAAACGACCTCGTCAGCGACCCGGAGTCGCCGTTGTTCTGCAGCTCACCTGCCGTTCGACGACACGTCACTACACTTCACGGTCGAAACCGGCACCGCTGTACGCCGACAACACCGCAGGTCAGACTCTTCCCTGCGACAGCACTGGCATGGCGTCACCACCCGACACCGGGCGAGCCCCGCATTGCAACACCGTGCCAGCAGGCGTTCTGCTGCCGGATTGTCGGGTACTGCGGCGCAGATCGAGGCGCCTGCCATAGTAAATCCCAGGCCGACAACCAGCCACTATGAATCCGTTGCTCTGCAAAGCCACTCGGAGGAGCATCACCGGCACCTGAGTGAGGGTTGCGCAATTAGGATGTGGCGCCATTCGCCCAAAGCACTTCCAGTACAAGATATTTCGGCCGCGGCCACTAGATTGCGGGGAGCCGCTCGCCTTGTACGACTTCGATGTCGAGGTCGAGTTTGACAGCGGTGCCGACGGCAGCCACTCCCGCACGCACGACCGCACTGTAATCGATCGCGAAATCATTTCGGTGCAATAGTGTTTCGGCGTGGAACGCAGCACGCACACCACCCCACGGATCCGCTCCGAACCCACCATAGATCACTTCGAGATCGACCGAGCGACGCTGCCCGTGCAGGGTCAGCTCACCCGGCATCACCCAGGTGTCACCCCCGGTGCGACGCAACCCGCTGCCAGTGAAAGTGATCAGCGGATAACTGTCGACATCCAAGAACTCCGGCGAACGCAGGTGATCGTCACGCATCGAGATACCGGTATCGATACTCGCCGCCTTGATCTCCGCGTACCCAGTGGACCGCTCGAACGGCTCAGCGATATCGAGCCGCCCACTCACCTCCGCGAATCGGGCCTTGATACTCGCAATACCTAGATGACGCACCGTTGCGATCACCGTCGAATGCACCGGATCGATTGTCCACGGCCCCGGCGGCGGCGACGCCACCGCCTCCGCGACCGGCATCAATACCACCTCACCGAGCGCACCCGTCCCCATCGAAGAGATCTGCACGGTCCGCGCCACCGGTTCGAACCCGACAGCAGTGAGCACCGCGATATGAACACCCCCGGGCAGCAACTCGGTGCCCACCGCCCCGGTCTCGTCGACGACCGCACGGGCGATCTGGCGCCCCCGCATATCCGTCACCGTCAACACCGCCTCCGGCACCGGCCACCCCTTCGCGGTGCAAACACGACCGGTCAACCCACTCATCAACGATCCCCCAGCTCGTAACCGAGCCGCACATCGTAGGCGACCTCACCGCCGGACACAGTGACCTGCCCGGTCACCGGCGGATAACCACGCGCAACGACGGTGTACTGGCCTTCGAGCAGATCGGTCACGACGTAACAGCCGTTCTCGTCGGTGCGTGCCGTCGCAGTCACCTCACCCGCGGCGTCGAGCACACTGACCAGCACATCCGGCACAGCGCGGCCGCCGTCGGCCCGCGCGGAGCCGGCAAGCACCGCCATCGCAGCCAACTCGATGTCATGACGCAACACACCACTGTCCGGCACCGTCAATGTGGTGGCACCGGGACGCATACGCTCAGCGACCGCGACCAAGGTATAGACACCTGACGCCACACCGTGACACACGTAGGCGCCGTCGCTGCCCGTGACAGCCGCCCCGACCACCTCACCACGCACATCAGTCAATGTCACGGTCGCACCGGACAGCGGCACGCCGTGGCCGGCGCTACGGACCACACCGGACAACTCACCGGAACCCACCAAGGTCAGATCCAGGCGCTGGGGTCGCTGACCGACCGATACGTTGACCGCAGCCGGCTGGTGTCCCATCGCCGACACGATCAACACATAGCCGCCCGTCTCCGGCGCGGTGATCGCATAACCACCGTCAGCAGCACTGCTCGCCCGCGCGACCTGACGGCCACCGTGATCGATCAACGTCAACACCGCACCCGGCACCGGACGGCCGTCCTCGCGATGGACACGACCACCCAGCGCCCCACCGTCGGTGCCCGACTCGGACAAACCGCCAGTCGACAGACCGGTCTGTGATGACGCGACGACTCGGTACACGCGACCGTTCTGTTCTACCGACGCATGTCCGCCGACCGACGCAGCCGGCACTGGTTCAGGCTCGGACAGCACTCGCTCGGCTTCTTCCCAGAGCTGGGTTTCGTCCCAGCTCGACTCCGCGAGTACAGCAAGTTCGGCATCCAGTGACGCCACGGCGTCCGCGGCGGTTGGATCGTCCTGCAACGCAGACTTTTTCGTGGCCGGGTCGTGGGCCGGATCGATGTCGATCGTGCGGCGCAGCGGACGATTCGGAAGCAGCATGGTCGCAATAAGGGCGACGACCGTCGCGGCCGCGGCAATGAGGAAGATCCGGCCGGTCGCATCACCGTAGGAGGCACGCACGATCGTGGCTATCGGTGTCGGCAAGGCATCGAGATTCAGGCTGGCGCCGCTGGAGGACCTGGCATTCACACCGAGCCTGGCGAAACCTGCTGCCGAGAGTTCGCTCACTCGGGTAGCCAGCACCGAACCGAGCACCGATACGCCGATCGCGCCGCCAAACGTGCGGAAGAAGGCGACGCTACTGGAGGCCGCGCCGATGTTGTGCACACTCACGGTGTTCTGCACGGCCAGCACCAGATTCTGCATCATCATGCCGACGCCGAGCCCGACGATGGCTATGTACATGCCGACCAGCCACAGATTCGTCGCGTGGTCGATCGTGGAGAGCAGCGTGAACCCGACCACCAGCAGCGCACCGCCTGCGACGACGAATGGCTTCCACTTGCCGAACCGGGTGATCAGCTGTCCGGAGCCGACCGAGGCGACGAGCATGCCCGCGACCATCGGGATGGTCAGCACACCGGCCGCAGTCGGTGAATATCCGCGTGCGGTCTGGAAGTACTGGCCCAGGAAAGTGGTCGCACCGAACATGCCGACTCCGACCGCGATCGAGGCGATGATCGCCAGACCGGTGGTGCGTTCGGTGACGATCGCCAGTGGGATGATCGGCGACTTGGCGCGGGACTCGACCCACACGGTCGCGATCAGCAGCAGCACGCCGATACCGACGTAGAGCGCCGATTCCCTGGAGAGCCAGGCGTAGTAGCCGGCTTTCCCGACGAACGACACCCAAACGAGCAGGATCGACACACCGCCGGTGAGCAGCGCGGCGCCGAGCCAGTCGATCGACACTCCGTCCTTACGCTCGGTGGGCAGCCGCAACGTCCGCTGCAGCAGCACCAGTGCGATCACGGCCAGGGGCACACACACGAAGAAGCACCAGCGCCAGCCGAGCGGACTGTCGACGATGACGCCGCCGAGGATGGGTCCACCCGACATCGAAACCGCCATCACGGCACCCATGTAGCCGGAATACCGTCCACGTTCGCGCGGCGCGACGATGGAGCCGATGATCGCCACGACGAGCGCGGTCAACCCGCCCATGCCGATCCCCTGGATGACTCGCGCCGCCAACAGCATGGGCACGTTGCCCGCGACGCCCGCGATCACCGAACCGACGACGAAGATGACGATGGCCGACTGGACCAACAGCTTCTTGTTGAATAGATCGGCGAATTTTCCCCAAATCGGGGTGGACGCGGCGTTGGCCAGCAGCGCCGTGGTGATGACCCAGGCGTATGCGGTCTGCGACCCCTCCAGGTCGCCGATGATCGTGGGTAGCGCGGTCGACACGATCGTGGTGCTGAGCAGCGCTGTGAACAACGCTGCCAGCAGTCCGGTCATGGCTTCCAGGACCTGACGATGGGTCATCACGTCCGGATCGCGCCGCGTCCCCGCATCGACTGAATTAGACATCCACTTCCTGACTCTCCGTCGAAACCGGCTCGCGCTCGCCCATCGCGGTGTGGTGCGCAACTGCGGCCAGTGAATTCCTGAGCTTCTGAACAACCAAGGCAGCCTGCTCGGCTTCCTCCTCGCTCCAATCGGCGAGCGCAGCCTGCAATCCCCGGGCCCGCGACACTCGGATGCGCCGCAGCAGATCGCGTCCTTGGTCGGTGATCTGGATGACGGTGGCCCGGCCGTCGCTGGGATCGGCATGGCGGGCAATGTCGCCGGAGCTCACCAGCTCGGCGACATGCCTGCTCAGCGTCGATGGGCTGATGCACAAGTCCACGGCCAGATCCACCTGCCGACACTGCCCTCTGGCCTCGAGGGAGCCGAGCACACCGACACCCCCTGGCAGCAGGTGCCCTTCTTCCGGATGTGCGAGGGCAGCGCGGATCGCCCGGCCCATGAAATAGAGCTCCTTTATCAGACTCTGAGCCGTATCCGGTGACACTGCCATGCCCACTCCCAGCACGAGATTAGTTGCTTGTGCTACGCAACTATATATTACTTACTTGCGCTAAACAAATAGAGGGGGTGGTCGAGTCTGGCCGTCGGCGGGTTGGCGCGTGTGGACGCGCTGCTGGACTCGTTTGTCGATATTCGTCGCAGGCCCAGACCTCGCTTACGCACGCAGCGCGGTTGAGCGGACAGCAGAGGACAAGGGCACTGTGTCAGTCGGCGAGTTGGTATGTCGCGAAGATGCCTTTGTGGTCGCTGCCCCACTGTGTCGGCGTGGCGAGGAAATGGTCCCGGGTTGGTTCCTGGCGTCGGGTGCCGCGCACGATAGACCCTCGCGGGCCGATGATGCCGACGCCAGACAGGCGCAGCGCGGCGCCATGAGTGAAGATGTAGTCGACGCGGTCGCGCTCGTCGGCCGCAGGAGCCCACGCGAGTTCGGCGACATCCACATCCATGTTGTCCGAGGGCCAGGTGAGTCCGGGGTGGGTGGCCGGGTCCGGGTACATCGATCGGTAGGCATCGATGAAACCGGCTTGCTGCAGGCGTCGAGTGGTCTCCCACGCCGAAACCACCCCGTTGTGGTCGAACATGTTCGCGGTCGCGGGCGTCCAATCCAGCAGCGACGGCTCGTTCAGGTCACCGCCCATGATGACCGAAGCCCCGTCGGCGATCTCGGCTTTCGCGTCGGCGAGAAAGTCGCTGATGACCTCGGGACGGCCCGAGGCCGCGTTGATGCGCTGGATCACGGCAGGATCGGTCACTGGGCCCTCCGGCAGCTTGTTCCACTCGTGCTCGGCGAACTCCCCCGGCGCCGGGACCCCGGGGCCGTACCCTCGGGCCAGATTGCAGGCATACCAGCGATACTCCAGATGCGCGGAGTAGACAGTGACGCGTTTACCGTCGATGTTCAACCGCGCCTTGACCATCCAGTGCAGATCGGCGCTGGCCTCGACCGGAAAAACCGACAGAATTCCCGTGTCGTGCGAGGCGACAGCATTGAACCCGCGGCCCCGCCGCGCCAGTTCGGCCGTGACGGCCGTGGTCGCTGCGGTTGCCTCCGAGAGCAGCACGAGCGAAGCCTGCGTAGAGATGATGAGATCGGTGATCAGCTGAACACCATCGGGGACTTTGCCGCCGCTGTGCCATGTGTTCAATGCGAGCACCCGGATCTCTCGTGGCGCGTGTGCAGCCGCGGCAACGGACGTCACCGCGCCGGCCGCGAGCGCTTCGCCCGCCTCTGCTGACCCCGAGGCATCATCGCATCGCCTCATCAACCCATCATGGCCGCCAGGGAACTGATCAGCGGACTGGCACAGCCATTCCAGTGAGACGAGTTCGCCATACGGGGCCATGATCGCTGCCGGCGTGGCGAAGTCGGGGTTGCGCGAGGACACTGAAGGGCGTAGCGCCGAATTCATCTCCAGGAGCAATGTGATGGCACCCGACAAGCCTTTCGGGATCGATCCGGAAGAATTCGAACGCGCGTTGCGGGAGGTGGGAATCGAATTCCGCGACCTCCTCGGAAAGGCCGGCGAGTACATCGAGCGCGTAAATGCGTCTACGCTGGCGTCGCTGCTCGGTCAGTTCGTTCAGCCCGAACGCGCGCGGCCGCCGAAGCCGGAGGGCGAGACCACCGGCGAGACCGGCAGTGGCGTGTGGGTCATCTACAGTATCGACGACGCCGGCGAGGCCAGAGTCGAGCAGGTATTTCCGACCGAGGTCGAGGCCTTGCGCGCGCATCGCGACAATACCGATGAACACCGTCGCGTGCGGTTCCTGCCCTACGGTATCCCCGCAACCGCGCTCGGCACGCCCTGACACAGACGACGGCCGCACCATCGGCGCGGGCCCCGAGTTCGACACTCGCCGCCCAGCCGCCCGTGCTTGTCAAGGTTATTTCCGGCATATTTCCGAGCGCGGCGGAAACGTCGACCGGATCGGCGAATCCACGTAGCGTCGATGGGGTGATTGTTCCTGAGCACCTGCCAACCACAGTCGGCGAGTTGCGCGCGGGCGGCCATCTGCCGCGCAGCGTGAAATCCGAGATTCGCGAGAACCTGTTGTCCCGGTTGGGTTCCGGCGACGATCCGTGGCCCGGCATCGTCGGCTTCGATCGGACGGTCCTGCCGCAGCTGGAACGCGCGCTACTGGCCGGCCACGATGTCGTGCTGCTCGGTGAGCGGGGCCAAGGCAAGACCCGGCTGCTGCGCACCATGATCGGTCTGCTCGACGAGTGGACACCCGTCATCTCGGGTACCGAATTGGGCGAGCATCCGCTCGCACCGATCAGCCCGGCCGGTCGCCGACTGGCCGCGGAATTGGGCGATGACCTGCCGGTCACCTGGCGGCACCGCTCGGAGCGCTATGCGGAGAAACTCGCGACGCCGGACACCTCCGTCGGTGATCTGATCGGCGATGTCGATCCGGTCAAGGTGGCCGAGGGCCGCAGCCTCGGCGATCCGGAGACCATTCACTTCGGACTCGTACCGCGCGCCCACCGCGGCATCGTCGCCATCAACGAGCTGCCCGACCTCGCCGAACGCATCCAGGTCGCGCTGCTGAATGTCATGGAGGAACGCGATATCCAGGTCCGCGGATACACCCTGCGCCTACCGCTGGATGTATTGCTCGTCGCCACCGCCAACCCCGAGGACTACACCAACCGCGGCCGGATCATCACCCCGCTGAAGGACCGGTTCGGCGCCGAGATCCGCACCCACTATCCGCTCGACGTGTCGGCCGAGGTGGCGCTGGTCCGGCAGGAGGCCGAATTGGTGGCCGAGGTCGGCGACCCGCTCATCGAAGTGCTCGCCCGATTCGTGCGGCACCTGCGCGAATCGTCCGCGATCGACCAGCGATCCGGTGTGTCCGCACGGTTCGCGGTCGCCGCCGCAGAGACCGTGGCCGCTGCCGCACTGCGCAGATCGGCACTCACCGGCGAACATCCCGCAGTCGCGCGTCCCGTCGATCTGGAATCTGTCCCCGCGGTATTGCGCGGCAAACTGGAATTCGAGTCCGGGGAGGAAGGACGTGAACAGGAACATCTCATGCACCTGATGCGGCGTTCGTTCGCCGAGGCCGGCAGCGCGCTGCTCGGTGGGCTGAACCTGCGGCCGCTGGCGGAGGCGGTCGGCGACGGCCATCTGGTCACCACCGGCGAATGCGTACCGGGCAAGGATGTCCTTTCCGCATTGCCGGAGCTGCCTGTCCTGCACGAGGTCGCGCGCCGGCTCGGCGTCGGCGCCGACGAACCGCCGGCCCGGATCGCATCGGCGGTCGAATTCGCGCTGGAAGCCCTCTACCTGGCACGTCAGATAGCCAAGGACTCCGACGACGGTGTCGCGGTGTACGGCGCATGACCGCCCCCGACCGCTATAACTACGGGCCCTATCACGACGGGCCCGATCCGCTGGCGCCTCCGCTGGATCTGCGTGAAGCGTTGGACCAGATCGGGCGCGACGTGATGGAGGGCAGCTCACCCCGCACCGCGTTGGAGGAGCTGCTGCGCCGCGGTATGCGCGACATGCGGGGGCTCGATGAGCTAACCCGGCAGGTGTGGCAGCGCCGCGCGGAGATCGCTCGACGACACCGACTCGACGGCACCCTGCAACAGGTCCGCGAACTGTTGGAGCAGGCCCTGAAAGCAGAGCGCCGCGAACTGTTTCCGGATCCCTCCGACGACGCCAGATTCGCCGAGGCGCAACTGGACGCGCTGCCGCCGAGCACCGCGGCCGCCGTCAATGAACTGGCCGAGTACCAATGGCGATCCGAAACCGGCAGGCAGAGCTACCAGAAGATCCGCGACCTGCTCGGTCAGGAACTACTCGAATCCCGGTTCCAGGGCATGAAACAGGCCTTGGAGAACACCACCCCCGAGGATGTCGAGCGCGTGGGACGGATGCTGTCCGACCTGAACGACCTGCTCGCGGCACATGCGCGGGATGAGGACACCGAACAACAGTTCGCCGAATTCATGGCCGAGCACGGCGAATTCTTCCCGGAGAATCCGCGCGATACCGACGCGCTGATCGACGCGCTCGCCGCCAGGTCCGCCGCCGCACAACGCATGTTGAATTCGATGTCCGCCGAGCAGCAGGCCGAACTGGCCGACCTGATCGGACAGGCATTCGGCGATCCGCGCATAGCCCGGCAGGTCGCCGCCCTCGACGCCGCCCTGCGGGCGCTGCGGCCGGGCGAGGACTGGGACTCCGCCCAGCGATTCCGCGGCAACGATCCGTTGGGCCTCGGTGCGGGCACCCAGGCCCTGCAGGATCTCGCAGAACTGGACGCGCTCGCCGAACAGCTCAGCCAGTCCTATCCGGGTGCCAGCCTCGAGGATATCGATCTGGACGCTCTGGCCCGCCAACTCGGCGACGACGCGAGCGTGGACGCCGCTCGACTGTCCGAATTGGAACGCGAACTACGCAGACAGGGCATATTCGAACGGGCGTCCGACGGCTCTCTTCGGTTGACGCCCAAGGCCTTACGCCGGCTCGGCGAGACCGCGCTGCGCGCTGTCATCGGGCAGTTGCGGTCGCGACGCGGCGAGCGGGATACCCGGTTGGCCGGTGCGGCGGGCGAACCGACGGGCGCCACGCGAGCCTGGCAGTTCGGTGATACCGAACCGTGGGACGTACCGAAGACCGTGCGCAATGCGGTGCTGCGGTCGATGTCGGTGGGCCGTCGCAGCGTGACACTCGACGTGTCCGATGTCGAGGTCATGGAAACCGAGCAGCGCTCCCGGGCCGCGGTCGCGTTGTGCGTCGACACCTCGTGGTCGATGGTGCAGGAGGGCAGGTGGCTGCCGATGAAGCGCACCGCCCTCGCGCTACATCAGTTGATCAGCACCCGATTCCGCTCCGACGCGCTGAGCCTGATCACCTTCGGTAGGCACGCCACCACCGTCGATATCGCCGAACTGACTGCGCTGGAAGGTGTTTGGGAACAGGGCACCAATCTGCACCATGCCTTGCTGCTGGCCGGACGTCATCTGCGCAGACATCCGGACGCGGTGCCCGTCGTACTCGTCGTCACCGATGGCGAGCCGACCGCGCACCTGGAGCCACACGGTGCGGCGTACTTCAATTGGCCGACGGCACCGCGTACCCTTGCCGTGACCATGGCGCAGGTCGATGCGCTGGCGAAACTGGGCGCATCGGTCACCGTCTTCATGCTCGGCGACGACCCGAGCCTGCAGGCATTCGTCGATTTGGTGGCCCGCCGCAGCGGCGGCCGCGTGGTGGCCCCGGATCTGGACGGACTCGGCGCCGCGGTGGTCAGCGACTATCTGCGCGGCAGGCGCGGTTGATCCGCCCAGCGCACTAGTCACCGGTGATACAGCGACATCGCCTCGATCCCGAGCAGTTCCGCCAACCGACGCATCGTCAGCGCTTCGATACCACTCTCGTCGGCGACGCCGATCGCCGTGGAAAGTACTCGCATCCGGCTCAACGGGATTCGAGACTCGACTTCGGCGGCCACCTGCGCAAACCCCTTCCTCCTGTCTCCTCCCACCCAGTGGGAGTCCGACGGACGGCAAAGCCGGGCGGAGGGTCCCTCCACCCGGCCGCCGACCGCGACAATCAGGAATGTCCGGCGATAATGACCTCGGGAATGCCGGTGCCCAGTGGCACCGCCCGACACGTCGGAGCCGGTGCGTGAACCGGGTCCAGCGTTCGCAGCAGCAGTTCCTGCACGAATGGGTCGTAGACCATGTGGAAGTGACCCGTCTGGTCCTCCGCGCACTCATCCTGCAGTGCGATGTTCTCCACATTCGAGCCGTGCAGTGCGATATTGCTGAACGGCTGGATCATCTCGTCGACCCGGCTACCGACGGTCACGTAGTGCGGACCGGGCACGGTGTCACCACCCGCATTGAGATCGAGCATCAGCGGCGACCCCTGCGCCTGCTGCACCGCCGCGAGCGAGGTGACCTGCGCGAAGGCCTGCAGCGCACCCGGAATCGCCTGCGCCACCGGCACGAGTCCGTACATCACCCCGCCGTAGCTCGGCGATGCCAGGCCGATCCACTTACCCACCTTCGGCGCGCCACCGAGCTTGTTCACGTAGTAACGAGTCACGTTGGCGCCCTGGGAAAATCCCACGATATCGACCTGGGTGGCGTTGGTCGCGGCCAGTACCTGGTCGACGAAGGCGCCGAACTGATGGGCGCTCACCACGATGTCCTCGGTGCCCCACGTGTCCTTACCAGGCGCACCACCGTAATTCAGTGCGAACACACAGAAGCCGAGCGCCGATATCTGCGGACCGATAGCCGCCCAGTCGGAATAGGCCGAGGAATCGGTGCCGTGCGCCAGGATGACCGGGCGGGCATGCTCGCCGGTCGGCTTGCAGTCGAAGTTGTTGGTACCAGCAGGCGCCGCGTTCTTGTGGGTCCTCTGGTACACCGCGGCGGCCAGATGGTCCGGCTGGACCGGACCGGTTTGAGTCGGTACGTCCGGCGGACGATATCCGGCGATCTCCGCACTTACCGGCGCGAGATCGGTTGGGTCGGCACCCGCTATCGGCGCTGTGCCGGAGCCGAAAATGACGGCTCCGGCCAAGACACCAGCGGACACCACACACCTCAACTGTGATACTCCCCAACCCCGCGACCCGCTCCACTGTTCCATATCACAATGATCTACCTGATCGGCGCGAAAAGTGCACGCTCAGACGACGTTTCAATATGCCATCACTTTTCGGGGGTATCGTCTTCGGCGAGAATGCGGTATAGCGATTTGCGCGCCTCGGTGAGCACCTCCGCGGCCCGACTCGCCTGCTGCGGCGTACCCGCCGCCGCGACCTGAGCGGCCGCACCCATCAGCTGTCCGATGAGCGCACGCAAATCCATCGCCTGAGTGCCGACATCTTCCTTGACATCGGCCCAGGGATCGCCGAGTTCGTCCCGATGCTCGGCGATGTAGGTCTCCCCCGCGTCGGTGAGCTTCGCGGTCTTGCGTCCGGCGACCCGCTCGATGAGTACCAGCCCCTCGTCCTCGAGCTGCGCGAGCGCTGGGTAGATGGATCCCGGGCTTGGCCGCCAGACATCATCGCTGCGCTCCCTGATCTGCTGGATCAGCTCGTAGCCGTGCATCGGACGCTCGGTGAGCAGCAACAACATTGCCGCACGCACGTCACCGCGCCGACCCCGACCGCCGCGACCGCGGCCACGTCCGAATCCCGGACCGAAGCCGGGCCCGAAACCAGGACCGAAGCCCGGTCCGAACTCGGGTCCGAAACCGTGCCGCCCGCCGCGGCGATGCTGGCGACGGCCGGCGTCGCCCTCGTCATGGCCCGGCTTCCGCCAGCGGCCACGACCTCTGAATTCTCCGTATTCGATGTTTTCCATGTCAGCCTCCTCAGGGCTCTTGTGCGTATCTCACATTATCGACGATATATCGGCAATGCATCGCATGCAAGGGCAACGCGAACCGACCTGACGCTCGATATGACGAACGGGCCGTCCATCGCTCGATGCAGTGCCCGCATAGGAACTTGTCACATGAGCCGATTGCATCCGCGTGGCAAGTCATCACCGAATGTCACATGGCGAGCCGACGCGCCAGCTGGCGGTCAGCACCCGAGCCCCGAAGGCCACCGACAGGCCATAGCGGACGACACACTGGAAACCGCAACCGAAACCGTTATGGCGCGAATGAATCGATCCAGCGCTCCAGCCGCCGCCCCTCGGTCACCATCAGTTCTGGATCGCGGAAGGTATTGGTGAGCAGCGAGATCCCCTGATAGGCGGCGAATAACGCTACCGCGAGCTCCCCCGCATCCTCGCGCCCCATTGCCGTGAACTGCTGTTGGATCCAGTCGAGCAGGGTGCGAATGCTCGCCGCGGAGGCCAGTTCCAGGCCGTCGCCGCGTTTACCCAGCTCCGAAGCCAGAGTTCCAGTGGGGCAACCGAATTGCGCGGCGCGGTCACGTTGGTCGACCCAGCCGCGGACCAGCGCTTTCAGCCGGTCTTGCGGTTCGTCGTACTGCTCGAGCACGGTGATCAACTCCTCCAGCGTCCGCGCATGTGCGCCGAGCACCGCCTCGACCAGCTGATCCTTGGTCTTGAAGTAGTAGTACACATTGCCCAGCGGAACTTCGGCGATCCGCGCGATATCGGCGATGGTCGTCTTCTCGACACCCTGCTCGTGGAACACCTGAGCGGCCGCGGCGGCTAGGCGCTCACGCTTGCCCCACTTGGGCGTCGCGCGCCGACCTTCGACTGAGTTAGTCATACAACTAATTATAGACAAGCTGGCGATCCGTCGACTACAGTCGTTTTAGTCAGTCAACTAACTTAGGAGTGACCGTGATCGTAGTGACCGGAGCTACCGGCAATATCGGACGCACCCTCGTGCAGCACCTCGCCGCCGCCGGCGAGCAGGTGACCGCCGTATCCCGAGGCAATCAGGACATCGCACTGCCCGATGGCGTGCGGCATCGGCAGGCCGATCTCGCCGATCCCGAAAGCCTCTCCCCCGCAGTCGAAAACGCTGATGCGCTCTTCTTGCTGCTGACCGGCCCACAGCTGGTGACCGGACCTGATCCGGCGCGGTTCATCGAGGTCGCTGCGGCGGGTGGGGTCAAGAAGGCGGTGCTCCTGTCCTCGCAGGCGACGGGCACCCGACCCGGACTGGCCTCACATGCGCGACTGCATGCGTTCGAGACCGCGCTGCGGCGGTCGGAGCTGGACTGGACGATTCTGCGGCCCACCGGATTCTTCTCCAACACCTACGCGTGGATCGAGTCGATCCGGGCCGAGCAGATGATCGCCGCACCCTTCGCCGATATCGCACTGCCCGCCATCGATCCCGGTGATATCGCCGAGGTCGCCGCGACCGCATTGCGCACAGACGGCCATTCCGGACGCACCTACGAACTGACCGGACCCGCCGCGGTCAGTCCGCGCCAGCAGGCTCGTGCCATCGAAGAAATGTTGGGAACCTCGCTGCGGTTCGTCGAATTGACTCGCGCGCAGGCGCGTTCCGGAATGCTGCGATTCATGCCCGAGGATGTGGCGGATGGCACGCTCGATATCCTCGGTCTGCCGACGCCTGCCGAGCAGCAGGTCAGCACCGATGTCGAACGGGTACTCGGGCGGCCGGCGACTTCGTATGCCGAATGGGCGCAACGCAATCGCGCCATCTTCGGCTGAGACCGGCGGCCGATTCGAATCTGCTACTCGCCTTTGCGGTCTCGCACGACGACGCCGGGGCGAGCAGCTGCTCGTCGAGATCCTCGACTTCGAAGGGGTTCTTGTCGGCCACGGCTCGCGGCCCGGACCGTATCGCGGTATGGATTTCCCGCGCCGGTCTCCGGCCATCCATCGACCCAGCGGACGAATCCCATGCGATGCGGACCGTTCTGTTCGAGCCGTGGGCAGCGTCAGCCGATATCGACCGGATCGATTTGGACGCGGAGAGGGGCGTCGCAGCGACGGGTGCTGCGAACGGCCTGTGCGGCGGTGAGGGCGCGGGCGAGGGCAGCGCCGGAGGTACGGTCCACACGCAGGAGTATGCGCTCGACTTCGGCGGGGATATCGGCGCTGTCGAAAGGTTTGCGAGCGCCGGGCGGGAGCGGTACCGGACCGAGGAGGTCGACAGTGTCGGGTAGCTTTGCGGCGGAGAGCAATTCGGCGATCGAATCGGACGTACCGTCGATGGCGGCTATGCGCACGGCGGGTGGGAAGCCGACCTCGGCGCGCCCGGCCACCTCGGCACGGGCGTGGCCGACCGGATCCCAGCGCAGCAGCGCCTGGACGGTGGGTAGCGACGGTTCGGCCATGACGATGACCTGACCGTGATTGCGTACCAGGGTAGCGGCCGACATCCAGCGGCGCAGGGTGTCCTCGGCGGCGCGCAGGTCCGCGCGGCTCAGTAGCGCCCACCCGTCGAGCAGCAGAGCGACACCGTAGCCGCCGGGCAGCACCGGCTCCGCGCCGACGGTCGCGACGACCACCTGCGGACCCGGTTCCACGGTGTCGAGCATGGCGCCGCCGCTGGATCCGCGAATCGGCACACCGGGAAAGGCACGGCCGAGTTCCTCCGCGGTCCGGACCGCACCGATCACCACTGCCCGAAGCGCTCGGGAAGCGCAAGCCGGACATCGGAATGCGGCCTCGGTGATTCCGCACCACCGGCACGCGGGACTGTGCGCGGTCTCGCCGCGATGTCCGGCTCGCCCGTTCGGCAGGGCAAGTGGACCGTTGCAGTGCCGACATCGTGCGGGCGTGCGACATTTCGCGCAGGCCAGCGCCGGAATGTAGCCGCGCCGCGGCACCTGCACCAGCACCGCCGCACCTTCCACGAGCGCGGATCGCGCAGCGGCGTACCCCACGGCCGGTATGCGGACCGCCCGCGCGACCGGATCGCGCTCCATCGCGATATCGGAGTCGCCCGGTGCGCTGATGCGCGGTGAAAATTTGCGCACCACAGCACGGTCGGCGACCAGATCGTGCGCCCACCCCGAATCGACCACCGCCTGGATCTCCGCCGTCCGCGCGAATCCAGCCGCCACGAATGCCGCACCGGTCTCATGTGCCCGCAGCATCGCCACCTCGCGCGCGTGCGGATACGGCGCCCGTGGCTCAGCATAGGTGTCGTCCCCGTCATCCCATATCGCGACCAACCCGAGATCGACCGCAGGCGCGAACACCGCACTGCGCGTCCCGACAATGACCCGCGCGGTTCCCCGCAATGCCGCCAACCATCGCCGATACCGCGCGGCCGGTCCCAGCCCGGCCGCCAACCCGACCGCCGAATCCCCCACCAGCCGAACACATTCCGCCAGCACCCGATCGAGATCCCGCTGATCCGGCACCATCACAATCGCACTGCGCCCCCGCGCGACGACCACCGCTGCCAACTCCGCCAATCGCCGCGCCCAATCCTCCCCCGGCACCGCCTGCCACCCCGCCCGCACCCCTTTGCCCTGCCTCAGCGCCGACACGAACGCCGTCCCATGGACGTAGCGCTCCCACGCCCGCGGCTCTACCCCGTCCGGCACGTCGGTGCGGCCCGAATCAGACAGTGCCGCAGTGATATTCGCCGATCCTGTCGCACCGATGGCGCGCGACCCCTCCGGCGCGGGGTGCCCCGCTCCGGCGGCGGCAGCGACGGAATCAGTGCCAGCCTGCCCTGCCGAGATCACGGCACCAGAATCCGCGACTGATTCGATCGAATCCGACCGCGCCTGCGCCGCAGCACCAGCGGACGCCACACTGGGAGCCGACCGCGGCACCGAACCAGTACTGGACCCAACATGTGCGACGTCGACCGCCTCGCCCCGCGCCGTCCGCGCATCGGCGCAACGATCGAGCTCTGCGACCGCATCAACGGATGCACCGAGTTCGACAGACTTGGCCGCTGTGGCCGCATCAGCCATCGTCAGCAGGTCGCTGGAATCCCCCACGGCCGCCACGGCATTCAGAGCTTCGACCGGCCGGACGGCCTCAGCATGCGACGCGGCCGAGTCACTCACCGGCATGGGGTCCATCGACGTCGAACCTCGCGACGGCGATGCGGCTACCTCCGGTTCCACTGCGGAATTGTCGGCGAGTGGGCTATCGAGCGGCGCGCGCCAAGTTCCGGATGCGCGAATCGGCCCGCGCGAAGGAGTCGGCGCCTGCGTCGATCGACTGATGGACCTGCCCGAGCCGCCATCAGTCGAGTCGGCCGAATACTGTTGCGGCTCTTCGGGTTCGGCCGTCTTCTTCGAGCCGCCGTTCTCGGTACGCGCATGTCGGGGCGGGATGGCCAGACGCAGGACGTCCGCGCGGGTACCCGCGTAGCGGGCGGCCACTGCGGTGGCCAGTTTCAGGATTTCCGGGGTCAGGACGCGTTCGGCGGACACGACGCGCTCGAGCTCGACCAATTTGCCGGTATGGTCGCTGTGGGACAGCCGTGCCAGCAGATACCCGTCGACGAGTCGACCGGCGAAGCGGACGCGGACTCGGACGCCGGGTTGGGCGATCTCGTCCAACTCAGGGGGGACCAGATAATCGAAGTCGCGATCCAGGTGGGCAGGCGACAGCAGCGGGAGCACCCGAGCGATCGGGTGTCCCACTGCTGTCGAATCATGCGTCGCCGAGCCCGCCGCACCTGTGGAAGCCACGGCGGTGAGGTCCGCTGTGTTTTGCTGCACGCGGGCCCCGATTCACCTACAGGCCGACGGCCGCGCGCAGTTTGTCCGACCGGTCGGTGTGTTCCCAGGGCAGGTCGACGTCGGTGCGGCCGAAGTGGCCGTACGCGGCGGTCGGCGCGTAGATCGGGCGCAGGAGGTCGAGATCGCGGATGATCGCGCCGGGGCGCAGATCGAAGACCTCGGTAATGGCAGTGGCGATGCGCGCCGGGTCGACCTTCTCGGTCCCGAAGGTTTCGACGAACAGACCGACCGGTGCGGCCTTGCCGATGGCGTAGGCGACCTGGACCTCAACCCGGTCGGACAGCCCGGCCGCGACCACGTTCTTGGCGACCCAGCGCATGGCGTACGCGGCCGAGCGGTCCACCTTCGACGGATCCTTACCGGAGAAGGCGCCACCACCGTGCCGCGCCATACCACCGTAGGTGTCGACGATGATCTTGCGTCCGGTCAGGCCCGCATCGCCCATCGGACCACCGAGGACGAACTTGCCGGTGGGGTTCACCAGCAGGCGAATATCGGAGACATCCAGCGGCGCGGGCAGATCGAGATCGGCCAGCACCACATCGACGACCTTCTCGCGGATATCGGGTGCCAGCAAGTTGTCCAGGTCGATATCGGCGGCGTGCTGGGTGGAGATCACGACCGTATCCAGGCGGACCGGACGGTCGCCGTCGTATTCGATGGTGACCTGGGTCTTACCGTCGGGACGCAGGTACGGCAGCACACCGGACTTGCGCACCTCGGTCAGCCGACGCGAGAGCCGGTGCGCGAGCGCGATCGGCAGCGGCATCAGCTCGGGGGTGTCGGTGTTGGCGTAGCCAAACATCAGGCCCTGGTCGCCGGCACCCTGCCGCTCGATCGCGTCATCCGATCCGGCGGTGCGCGCCTCGTGCGAGGTATCGACACCCTGTGCGATATCCGGCGACTGCGCGCCGATCGCAATATTCACACCGCAGGAATTTCCGTCGAAACCTTTTGCGGACGAGTCGTATCCGATTTCCAGAACCTTTTCGCGGACGATCTTCGGAATATCCGCATAGGCCGATGTGGTGACCTCACCCGCGACGTGGACCTGGCCGGTGGTGACGAGTGTTTCCACCGCGACCCGGCTGCGCGGATCGGCCGCGAGCAGGGCGTCGAGGATGGAATCGCTGATGGCGTCACAGATCTTGTCCGGATGACCTTCGGTCACGGACTCACTGGTGAAAAGGCGGCTGCCGGACGTGGGCACAGTTCTCCCTCTCCCTCAACGGGTTACTCATATCGGATTGCGGCGGCGACGCGATGCGGCCACCGCGCAATCCCTCATTCAGACTATTCCAAACCACCGACACGACGGGGTCGACGACAGGCAACTGTCTCAGACTATTGAAATCCGTCGATATATCGGGCCGGGGCTCCAGCCTCCAAGACATCGACCAGTCCGGGTTGCGGTCGACAACAGCCTAACCATCAGGCGACGGCGTAGCCACCGGACACCCTCGATGCCGAGTAAACCAAGCGCGGCAACGGGTGTCAGCGCAGCAATGGACCGAGCGCGTCCAACACCCGGCTCGCGAGCAATGCCTTCGATCCGTGGTCGAGCGCCTGTTCGGTGCCGTCGGCACCGAGTAGCCAGCCGTCGTTGGTGTCGACCTCGAAGGCCTTGCCCTCGCCGACCGCGTTGACGACCAGCAGATCACAGCCCTTACGCGCCAGCTTGGACCGCGCGTGTGTGAGCACATCGCCGTGTTCGTCACCGGTTTCGGCGGCGAAGCCGACAATCGCGGTGCCGGTCAGCTGACCGTCGCGCCGTGCCTGGACCAGTCCGGCGAGAATATCGTCGGTCTTGGTCAGCGGGATCACATCGGGCTCGTGTGCGCCCTTCTTGATCTTGGCCGCGGCCACGGTGGCCGGCCGGAAGTCGGCGACGGCAGCGGCCATGATCACCGCGTCCGAGCCGACCGCATGCTTCTCGACGGCGGTCTTGAGCTGTTCGGCGGTGGTGATGTGGACGAGGTCGACGGCGGCGGGTGCGGCCATCTCGATCGTATTGCCCGCGATCAACGTAACGTTCGCGCCGCGTTGCGCGGCGACCCTAGCCAATGCGTAGCCCTGCTTGCCGGAGCTGCGATTGCCGAGGAAACGCACGGGATCCAGCGGTTCCCTGGTACCGCCCGCGGTGATCACCACGCGGCGACCCACCAGGTCACGCGGGATGGCGTCGGCGCGTTCCAGCAGCAGCGTCGCCAGCCCGAAGATCTCCTCGGGCTCGGGCAACCGACCGGGACCCGTATCGGTACCGGTCAACCGGCCCGACGCGGGTTCCATGACGATCGCACCATGCGAGCGCAGCGTCGCGACATTGGCGACGGTGGCCGGATGCTCCCACATCTCGGTGTGCATCGCGGGCGCGAACAACACCGGACATCGGGCCGTCAGCAAGGTGGCGGTGAGCAGATCATCGCCGCGACCCTGTGCGGCACGCGCCATCAGATCGGCGGTCGCCGGGGCGATGACGACAAGGTCCGCCTCCTGGCCCAACCGCACATGCGGCACGTCGGGCACATCGGTGAACACATCGGTGTGCGCCGGACTCCCGGACAGTGCCTCGAAGGTTGCCTTGCCGACGAACTGCAGCGCCGACTCGGTGGGGATCACCCGTACCTGGTGCCCGGTCTCGGTGAACCGGCGCACGATCGAACAGGCCTTATAGGCGGCGATCCCTCCGCCGACGCCGACGACGATCCGTGTGGTCACTACGCCTCCGGCCTAGATGTGGTTGTTACTCGCCTTCGGAGTGCTCGAGCAGGTCGGAGTGGATCTCACGCATCGCGACCGACAGCGGCTTCTCCTGCAGACCGGGCTCGACCAGCGGGCCGACGTATTCGAGAATGCCGTCGCCCAGCTGGTTGTAGTAGTCGTTGATCTGACGGGCCCGCTTGGCCGCGTAGATCACCAGCGCGTACTTGGACGAGGTACGCTCGAGCAACTCATCGATCGGCGGGTTGGTGAGGCCGACCGGAGTGTCGTATGCGGGCGCGGGCTTGATGTCCGTACTGCTCACTGAGAGGGCTCCTGCGGGGATCGGTTCTTCGGGCTGGGTAGTTTTCCGAGAGTGCGGGTCACGAACTCGAATTTGTGCTAACGAACAACGATACCAACTGCTCACAGGCGCTGGTCACTTCGTCGTTCACTATGACGATGTCGAACTCGTCACAGGCCGCCAATTCGGTCCTGGCGGTCTCCAACCTGCGGGCGATCACCTCGGGCGATTCGGTACCCCGCGCGTTCAGCCGGGAAACCAGTTCCTCCCAGCTGGGCGGGGCGAGGAATACCAGCAGCGCCTCCGGCATGGCCTTGCGCACCGACCGCGCGCCTTCGAGGTCCACCTCGACGAGCACCGGCAAGCCGATGGCGAGTGCGTCACGCACCGGTGCGGCCGGAGTGCCCGAGCGCTGCAGCCCCCCGTGGATATCAGCCCACTCGAGGAGTTCATCCGCCGCGATCATGGCGTCGAACTCCTCCCTGGACACGAACCGGTAATCACGGCCGTCGACCTCCCCGGGCCGAGGGGCCCGGGTTGTCGCCGACACGCTGAAGACCAGTTGGGGCAGTCGCTCGCGGACGCAACGGACCACGGTCGACTTACCCACGGCCGAGGGGCCGACCAGTACTACCAGCCGACCCTTCCGCGTGTGTTCGACCACCTCGGTGGTCAGGCGAAGTCGAATCGGGCGAGCAGCGCCTTGCGCTGCCGATCACCCAGTCCGCGCAGCCGCCGGGTGGGGGCGATCTCCAGCTCGCTCATGATCTCCGCCGCCTTCACCTTGCCCACCTTGGGCAGGGCCTCCAGCAGCGCCGACACCTTCATCTTGCCGAGGATCTCGTCGGTTTCGGCGTCAGTGAGGACCTGCTTGAGGTCGGTGCCGCCACGCTTCAGGCGCTCCTTGAGCTCCGCCCGAGCACGGCGAGCGGCAGCCGCCTTCTCCAAAGCAGCGGCGCGCTGCTCGTCAGTCAGCTGGGGAAGGGCCACGGTTCCTCCGTCTCATCGTTCATTGCATCAACTCCTGCCGGTAACCCAGCAGTCTCAGCGACCGTACCCACGACGTTGTTCGATTGCGAACCCACCCCCCAGGTCAGCGCATGATTCGCCGATATCGTAAGGGTATGCCCGGCCGGATGCGCGCAGTGCGTCGATCGCTGCGGTGATCCTACCGCCGAAATCTGAAAATACCCCGCGAGCTGGGCTTTTTCAGGTGACAAACAGGTTAGCGGCAAGGTTGCGGCGACAACCCGCATCGGATCAGCAACCGGTCATGTGTCCGACCTGGAATTTTCTGGGGTTTTTCCGCGTGTCGCGTTGTTCTTGCGCGTGTCGGAGGCGAGAAACAACCGATTTCGGGCCATTCGTACTCTGCTGGACCGACACCGAACCCCGTGAATCGCCACGAAATCCCGCCATTCCCCGCCACTGTGGCGCGGCGAATACGAACGGCACCCTGTGCCGGCCCAGTTGGCTCCGTGATCGATCAGGACGCTGCCCCTGCCACCGACATGCCGGATAGCGGGAAAATCGGCGCAGCGGGCCGCACGGCTGTTCGATATGACATGTCATACCCGCTCAACGTGCCCTCCCCACCCCGAAACGTGAAATGGACCGACGCCGTAGCGTCGGTCCACCGCAATCGTCACCGCTTCAGCGCCGCAGGAAGGCGAACTCCTGCTGCAGCGCGCTCACCTTGCCACACAGTGCCGAGACGGACGGACCGGTACCGAGCACCTCGCGCGACGCGGTCGGCACCACAGCGTGCAACAGCTGCTCCGGCACCAGCTCACGCACGTTTTCCGGACCGCCACCCTGGGCGCCGATACCCGGCATCAGGATCGGGCCGTTGAGCCCCGCGAGATCCGGCGCTTCGGTGAGGGTCGCACCGAGCACGATGCCGACCGAGCCGAATTCCTGGTCCGCGTTGCACCGAGCCGCCGCATCGACCATGGTCTGGGCGATCGTGCGACCGTCCTCCGCCAGTGCCCGCTGCACTTGTGCGCCCTCGGGATTCGAGGTGGCGGCGAGCACGAAGACACCCCGGCCGTTCGCCTGCGCGAGTGTCAGAGCCGGTGCGAGCGAACCGAATCCGAGATACGGCGAGACCGTCACCGCATCCGAGCCGAGCGGGCCGTCACCCAGCCAGGCGCGGGCGTAGGCGTCCATGGTCGAGCCGATATCGCCGCGTTTGGCGTCGGCGAGCACCAGGGTGCCCGAGGCACGCAGCGCCTCGATGGCGCGCTCCAGCACCGCGATGCCGCCGGAGCCGTGGGCCTCGAAAAGGGCGACCTGTGGTTTGATCAGCGCTACCCGGCCGCCGAAGGCCTCGATGCAGATCTCGGCGAATGCCTCCACACCGTCGACATCGTCGGTGAGGCCCCACGATGCGAGCAGACCGGGATGCGGATCGATGCCGACGCACAGTGGCCCGAAATGCCGCATGGCGTGCCGCAATCGGACACCGAACGTTTTCATCGCCCCGCCTCCTCCGTCAGCCACGCAGCACCGAATGCAATTCCTGCAACGAACGCACCCCGATACCGCCGTTGATGCTCGCCTCGATGCCCTGTACCGCCGCGGCCGCACCCTGCACCGTGGTGATGCACGGGATGTTCACACCCACCGCCGCCGTGCGGATCTCGTAGCCGTCCACGCGCGGCCCGGAGTTGCCGTACGGGGTGTTGAACACCATGTCGACCTCACCGTCGCGGATCTGCTCCACGATGGTCGGCTGGTCGGCGGGTCCGTCCTCGGAATGCTTGCGCACCTGTTCGCACGGAATTCCGTTGCGGCGCAGCATTTCCGCGGTGCCCTCGGTGGCCAGGATGCGGAAGCCGAGATCGTTGAGGCGCTTGACCGGGAACACCATGGCACGCTTGTCCCGGTTGGCGATCGAGACGAAGACCGTGCCCTCGGTCGGCAGCGAACCGTAGGCCGCGGCCTGGCTCTTGGCGAAGGCGGTGCCGAAATCGGCGTCGATGCCCATGACCTCACCGGTGGACTTCATCTCCGGTGAGAGCAGCGAATCCACACCGCTGCCGTCGGCCTTACGGAAACGGTGGAATGGCAGCACCGCCTCCTTCACCGCGACCGGTGCGTCGAGCGGTACGTGACCGCCGTCGCCCTCGGCGGGCAGCATGCCTTCCTTGCGCAGTTCGGCGATGGTGGCGCCCATGGTGATCCGCGCGGCCGCCTTGGCCAGCGGTACCGCGGTGGCCTTGGAGACGAACGGAACCGTCCGGCTCGCCCGTGGATTCGCCTCGAGTACGTAGAGCACATCGTCTTTGAGCGCGTACTGCACATTGAGCAGGCCCTTGACGCCGATGCCCTTGGCCAGCGCGATAGTGGAGTGGCGCACCGCCTCGATATCGCTGCGGCCCAGGGTGATCGGCGGCAGTGCGCAGGCGGAGTCACCGGAGTGGATGCCCGCCTCTTCGATGTGCTCCATCACACCGCCGAGGTAGACCTCGTCGCCGTCGCACAGCGCGTCCACGTCGATCTCGATGGCGTCTTCCAGGAAGCGGTCGACCAGCACCGGATGTTCCGGGCTCAGTTCAGTGGCCCGGGAGATGTAGCCCTCCAGCGAGGTCTCGTCGTAGACGATTTCCATACCGCGGCCGCCGAGCACGTAGGACGGGCGCACCAGCACCGGGTAACCGATGCCCGCGGCGATCTTCTTGGCCTGCGCGAAGGTGGTCGCGGTACCGTACTTCGGCGCGGGTAGACCCGCCGCCACCAGCACGTCACCGAATTCGCCGCGGTCCTCGGCCAGGTCGATAGCGGCGGCACTGGTGCCGACCACCGGCACACCGGCATCGGTGAGGCGCTGTGCCAGCCCCAGCGGAGTCTGTCCGCCGAGCTGCACGATCACACCGGCGACGGTGCCCGACACGGTTTCGGCATAGTAGACCTCGAGCACATCCTCGAAGGTCAGCGGCTCGAAGTAGAGCCGGTCGGCGGTGTCGTAGTCGGTGGAGACGGTCTCCGGGTTGCAGTTGACCATGACCGTCTCGTATCCGGCCTGCGAAAGCGTCTGCGCCGCATGGACACACGAGTAGTCGAACTCGATGCCCTGGCCGATCCGGTTCGGCCCGGAGCCCAGAATGATCACCTTGTCGCGCTCGCGCTGCGGCGAGACCTCCGACTCTGCTGCGGGATCGAGCTCGTAGGTCGAGTAGTGGTACGGGGTTTTGGCCTCGAACTCCGCGGCACAGGTGTCGACGGTCTTGAAGACCGGGCGGATACCGAGCCGGTGCCGCAGCGCGCGCACACCGGTCTCACCCGCCAATTCCGGTCGCAGCGCGGCGATCTGGCGATCGGACAGGCCGTAGTGCTTGGCGCGGCGCAGCAGCGGCTCGTCGAGTACGGGTGCGTCGATGACCTCGCGGCGCAGCTCGACCAGTCCGGCCACCTCGGCGACGAACCAGGGGTCGATGCCGGAGGCGGTGGCGACGTCCTCCATGCTCGCGCCCAGGCGCAGCGCACGCTCGACCTGGTAGATGCGCCCCTCGGTCGGGGTACGCAGATCCTCCAGGATGGCCTCGGTGTCGGTCCAGGTGCCGTCGTCCTGAGTCCAGAAGCCCGCCGCCTTGGTCTCCAGCGAGCGCAGCACCTTGCCGAGCGCCTCGGCGAAGTTGCGGCCCAGCGACATGGCCTCGCCGACCGACTTCATGGTGGTGGTCAGCGTGGCGTCGGCGCCGGGGAACTTCTCGAAGGCGAATCGCGGCGCCTTGACGACGACATAGTCCAGGGTCGGCTCGAAACACGCCGGGGTTTCCTTGGTGATGTCGTTGACGATCTCGTCCAGGGTGTAGCCGATCGCCAATTTGGCGGCGATCTTGGCGATCGGGAAACCCGTTGCCTTGGAGGCCAATGCGGACGAGCGCGAGACACGCGGGTTCATCTCGATGACGATCAGGCGGCCGTCGCGCGGGTTCACCGCGAACTGGATATTGCAGCCGCCGGTGTCGACACCGACCTCACGCAGGATGTCGATGCCCAGGTCACGCAACCGCTGGTATTCGCGGTCGGTGAGGGTCATGGCGGGTGCGACCGTGACCGAATCACCGGTGTGCACACCCATCGGGTCCACATTCTCGATCGAGCAGACCACCACGACGTTGTCGCGGCCGTCGCGCATCAGCTCGAGTTCGTATTCCTTCCACCCCAGGATGGATTCCTCGATGAGCACATTCGCGGTGGGCGAGGCGGCCAGACCGCCGCCCGCGATGCGATCGAGGTCCTCTTCGTTGTAGGCCATGCCCGAGCCCAGGCCGCCCATGGTGAACGACGGCCGCACGACCACCGGAAAGCCCAGTTCCGCAACGGTTTCGCGGACCTCGTCCATAGTGTGGCAGACTTTGGAGCGCGCGCTCTCGCCGCCGACCTTGGCGACGATGTCCTTGAACTTCTGCCGGTCCTCACCGCGCTGGATGGCCTCGAAATCGGCGCCGATCAGCTCGACATTGTATTTCTGCAGCACACCGCGCTCGTGCAGAGCGACGGCGGTATTCAGCGCGGTCTGCCCGCCGAGGGTAGCGAGGATGGCGTCGGGGCGCTCCTTCTCGATGACCTTCTCGACGAATTCCGGGGTAATCGGTTCCACATAGGTGGAATCGGCGAATTCTGGATCGGTCATGATGGTCGCCGGGTTGGAGTTCACCAGCGATACCCGCAGGCCCTCGGCGCGCAGCACCCGGCACGCCTGGGTGCCGGAGTAGTCGAATTCGCAGGCCTGGCCGATGACGATCGGACCGGAGCCGATCACCAGGATGTGCTTCAGATCCTCGCGGCGAGGCATCAGGCTCCTTCCATGAGACCGGCGAAACGGTCGAAGAGATAGGCGGCGTCATGGGGGCCGGCGGCGGCTTCCGGGTGGTACTGCACCGAGAATGCGCGGCCGTCGACCAGGCGCACGCCCTCGACGGTGCCGTCATTGGCGCAGATGTGGCTGACCTCGGCCTTGCCGAACGGGGTGTCGAACTGTTCGCCCTGTTCGCCCTCCAGGGCGAAGCCGTGGTTCTGCGCGGTGATCGAGATCCGGCCGGTCTCGTGTTCGACGACCGGGATATTGATGCCGCGGTGGCCGAACTTCATCTTGTAGGTCTTACGGCCGAAGGCGCGGCCGAGGATCTGGTTGCCGAAGCAGATGCCGAACAGCGGCAGCCCCTTCTCGAGCACCCCCTGGGTGATCGCGACCGCGCCGTCCTGGGTGGCCGGGTCGCCTGGACCGTTGGACAGGAAGACACCGTCCGGCTTCAGCTCCAGGATCTGGTCCAGTGCGACGGTCGAAGGCACCACGTGCACCCGCATGCCGCGCTGGGCGAACATGCGCGGGGTGTTGGTCTTGATGCCGAGGTCGACCGCGACGACGGTGAAGCGCGGGTCGCCGTTCGGTTCGATCGTGTACACCGCGTCGGTGCTGACCTCTTCGGCCAGATCCGCGCCGAGCATCGAGGGCTGGCCATTGACCCGGGCGAGCAGTTCGTCGGCGTCGGCCAACGCCGTACCGGAGAAGATGCCCGCCTTCATCGATCCGCGGATGCGCAGGTGGCGTACCAGCGCGCGGGTGTCGATACCGGCGATACCGACGATCTGCTGGTGGTCCAACTGGTCCTGCAGCGTGCCGGTCGAGCGCCAGTTCGACGCGACGCGCGAGGCGTCGCGGACCGCGTAACCGGCGACCCAGATCTTGCCGGATTCGTCGTCCTCGTCGTTCCAGCCGGTATTGCCGATCTGCGGAGCTGTGGCCACCACGATCTGGCGGTGGTAACTGGGGTCGGTGAGGGTCTCCTGGTACCCGGTCATCGCGGTGCAGAACACCGCCTCACCGAGGGTTTCGCCAAGGGCGCCGAAGGCAGTGCCGCGGAAAACCCGGCCGTCCTCCAGCACCAACGCTGCCTGTTCCGGCCGACCCGTCACGCGACCGCCACCCCTCATCGAATCGCTACGCGATCCTGCTTTCATTCGTCGTCTCCCGTCATCGTCCTGGCCCACGCCGGGTACACCGTCTTGTCGTCACCTCGGAAACCGGTATCTATCTCGGTTCCGGTCGGCAGCTTCCAGCGAATTACCAGCACACCATCTTCCGTCATCACCTTGCCCGCATGTCCACGTTCGGTCCGCACGGCCGTAATGGATTCCTGCGGAATCCAGATCACCGCCGCACCGTCGCGCTCGAGCAGAATCCCCCGTTCGAACCGCGTGAGTTCCGCCGTCGCCCGGAACCCCAAGTCGCCCACCGCGATTCGGTCCTGCCAGCTGGGCGCGATCGTGCTGCCGAGATACATTCCGGTCGTCGGCTCGAGTACCTGAGCGCCGAGATCACCCGGCACATGCGGTAGTTCACCGATCCGTGCCGCCTGCCGCGCGGCACGATTGTGCCAACCTCGGTACATCAACCAGATGCACAGCGCGAACAAGGCGAGCAGTCCGACCACCCATAGCGTTCTTTCCACTTACGAACCTCCCACCGCCTTGCCCTCGCGGGCGGTTACCCGGCCTCGGAGCAACGTCGTTGTCACCCGAGCCGAAAACGTCATGTCCTCGAACGGCGTGTTATTCGAAATGCTGGCCAGTTCGGTGGCCCGCACCGTCCAGGTCGCATCCGGATCGACCAGCGTCAGGTTGGCCGGTTCGCCGACCTCGACCGGGCGGCCGTGGCCGTCGAGTCCGACGATTTCGGCCGGACGCTCGCTCATCACGCGGGCGACGCCGCGCCAGTCCAGCAGGCCGGGTTCGACCATGGTCTGCACGATGATCGACAGCGCGGTCTCCAGCCCGAGCATGCCGGGGCGGGCAGCGGCGAATTCGCAGCACTTGTCCTGTTCGGCGTGCGGGGCGTGGTCGGTGGCGACGCAGTCGAGGATGCCCTCGGCGAGTGCCTGCCGCAGCGCGATGGTGTCGGAAACCTCGCGCAGCGGGGGGTTCACCTTGTTGACCGCGTCGTAGGTCTCCAGCCGCGAGTCATCGAGCAGCAGATGGTGCGGGGTGACCTCGGCGGTGATCGAAATCCCCTGCGCCTTGGCCCATTTCACCAACTCGACGGTGCCGGCCGTGGACGCGTGACAGATGTGCACCCGGGCGTCCGCATCACGGGCCAGCAGTGCGTCGCGCGCGACGATCGACTCCTCGGCCACACGCGGCCAACCGGCCAGGCCGAGCCGAGCGGCGGTCGGACCTTCGTGCGCGACAGCGCCTTTGGTGAGCCGCGGCTCCTCGGCGTGCTGGGCGATCAAGACGCCGAGGGAGTTGGAGTACTCCAGTGCGCGGCGCATGAGCAGCGGGTCGTAGACGCAGTGGCCGTCATCGGAGAACATGCGCACCGCGCCGACACCGGCGGCCATAGTTCCCATTTCGGCGAGTTGCTTACCTGCCAGACCGACCGTGACCGCACCCACCGGGTATACATCGACCAGGCCGACCTCCTGGCCGCGCCGCCAAACATGATCGGTGACGACCACCGAGTCGGCGACCGGGCTGGTATTGGCCATGGCGAAGACGGCGGTATAGCCACCGAGTGCTGCTGCGGCGGAACCGGTCTCGATGGTTTCGGTGTCCTCGCGACCGGGTTCGCGCAGATGGGTGTGCAGGTCGACGAAACCGGGCAGCAGGATCTGCCCCTGCGCGTCGATGACCTCGGCATCGATAACGCCCAGATCCGTTCCGATGGCTGCGATTACCCCGTCGCGCACGAGTACGTCGATCGGCTCGCCCTCGCCGTACGGCCGAACCCCCTTCAGCAACAGGCTCATGCCACTGCCTCCTGGGTACCGACCAGCAGCCGGAACAGCACGGCCATCCGCATATGCACTCCGTTCGTCACCTGTTGCAGGATCGCCGCCTGCGAGGAATCCGCCACGGGGGAGGCGATTTCCATGCCGCGCAGCATCGGACCCGGATGCAGGACAACGGCGTTCTCGTCCAGCAGGG
This sequence comes from Nocardia citri, assembly GCF_054065835.1. Classification (NCBI taxonomy): domain Bacteria; kingdom Bacillati; phylum Actinomycetota; class Actinomycetes; order Mycobacteriales; family Nocardiaceae; genus Nocardia; species Nocardia citri. The sequence continues at coordinate 144,083 of NZ_JBSUQM010000003.1, read as the reverse complement.
CGAGCCTGCGTTCGGAAAGTCCGTAGTTGATCGAATATTCGCGGGCCGACGGGAAGAAACCGCCGTTCATCCGCTCCTGCTGTACCCGCAGCATGAGCACCGCATCCGCACCGGGCAATTCGGCGTCGAGCGACGGCGAGATCCGGGTCGGCCACAGGTCCGCACCGACCGGGAGCAGCGTGCGTGGCGCGACCAGCACCACCTCGGCGCCGAGGGTGTTGAGCAGGAAGACATTCGAGCGCGCGACCCGGCTGTGCAGGATATCGCCGACGATGACGATCCGCTTGCCCTCGATATCGCCGAGGCGCTGACGCAGCGTCAGTGCGTCCAGCAGTGCCTGTGTGGGGTGCTGGTGGGTGCCGTCACCGGCATTGATGATGGCCGGCCCCGGACGTCGCTCGGCGACCGCCCAGGTATCCATCCAGCGCGCGATCTGATGCGCCGCGCCGGAGGCCGGATGCCGGACGATGAGCGCGTCCGCGCCTGCCGCGTGCAGCGTCAGCGCGGTATCGCGCAGTGATTCGCCCTTGGCGACCGAGGAACTGCTCGCGCTGACATTGATCACATCGGCACTCATCCATTTGCCCGCGACCTCGAACGATACCCGGGTGCGGGTGGAGTTCTCGTAGAACACCGTCATCACGGTGCGGCCACGCAGCGTCGGCAGCTTCTTCACCTCGCGGCCGAGCAGCGCCTGCTCGAAACGTTCGGCCTCGTCGAGCAATTCGGTGGCAGTGGCACGATCGAGGTCGGTCACCGTCAGCAGATGTCTCACGACTCGACCTCACTGACACTCGCTGCGGCGAGCCCGTTCACTGCGCTTCCTCCTGGTGCAAGTAGACGCCGTCACGGCCGTCGTGTTCGGTGAGCAATACGGAGATGTCCTCGCTGCGGGAGGTCGGCACGTTCTTGCCGACGAAATCCGCGCGAATCGGGAGTTCGCGATGGCCGCGGTCGATGAGCACCGCGAGCTGGACGGCACGAGGTCGGCCCAGATCGCGCAGACCGTCGAGGGCGGAGCGCACGGTGCGCCCGGAGAACAGTACGTCGTCGACCAGGACCACGAGTGCGTCCTCGATACCGCCCTCGGGCACCGAGGTGCGTTCGAGTGGGCGGTGCGGGCGGCTGCGTAGATCGTCGCGGTAGAGGGTGATGTCGAGCGAGCCGAGGGCCGGGCGGACGCCGGAGAATTCCTCGATCTTGTCGGTGAGCCGTGCGGCCAGGGTGGTGCCACGGGTGGGAATGCCGATCAGCACCACGCGCGGTGCATCTGGCTCGCCCGCATCCAGGGCGGTTTTCTCGATGATCTGGTGCGCGATGCGCGCAATGGTTCGGCCGACGTCGGAAGAAGACAGCAATTCGCGTCCCGCGCTCACCCACTCCGAGGTGTGTCGCTGCGACGTTTCGGCAGCGCCGGACTTGGCGGCCCGTTCCTCGGGCACGGCCATGCCGACCTCCTTCCCCGCCTCACCGGACGGTCCGTTAAAGGATGTCTTTACGGCATGCAGCCTAGCAGCGCGGTTTGCACCGCTTTAACCAGGCACATCCCGCTGTGAGCGGGGCCACGCGCGGTTCGGACACTCCGGGCATTTCGGGACGTTCGCGCCCTACAGTTCGCGCACCGCGATGACGACTCCGAGTCCGGATCGGTCACCACCGCGAGCCGGGCCAGGGTGGCGACCACATCGTCCCAGCGCCGGAATTCGATGCGCCAGAGGTGTTCGTCCAGCCAGGTTCTGGCATCTCGGCGCCGAAACCGTGCGCGGACGATCCCGCGCCGCGCGACATTCTCACCAAGATTTAATGACCGTTTCTCGCTAGCACATATGTTCGAACACGCGTAGATTCGGCGGCATGTCGACACCGCTACAGGGATCATTGCTCGACGGGTTCGGGGACATCGAGGTGGGAAGGCTCGACGGTGTCCACCGGACGACATTGCGTCATGGGGCTTGGGTGGATCTGCGGCCCGGGTGGCTGTCGGGGGCGGATGTGCTGTTCGAACGGCTGGCGGACGGGGTGCCGTGGCAGACGGAGCGGCGGCCGATGTACGACCGGGTGGTCGATGTGCCGCGATTACTGTGCTTCTTCGAGGAGGGTGCGCAGCTGCCGGATCCGGCGCTGGACGAGGCACGGGCGGCACTCACCGCGCACTATCGCGAGGAGCTCGGCGAACCGTTCCGCACGGCCGGGCTGTGTTACTACCGCGATGGCCGCGACAGCGTGGCCTGGCACGGCGACACCTTCGGGCGCGGGGCGAGCGCTGACACCATGGTCGCGATCGTCTCGATCGGCGCGCCGCGCGCACTCCTGCTGCGACCGCGCGGTGGTGGCACGAGCCTTCGATTTCACGTCGGACACGGCGATCTGCTGGTCATGGGCGGCTCATGCCAGCGCACCTGGGAACACGCCGTACCGAAGACGCGTAGACCGACCGGGCCACGCATCAGCATTCAATTTCGACCGCGGGGTGTGCGCTGACCCCGCGAACGGTCATGACCGAGCCGATGGCTGATCGACCTCGACCAAAGTTGAGATAAGAAGCTGATCACCATGAGCGCAACAACAATTCAGCCCGTGGTCCTCGACGTCACGGTCGACCGCGCTGCGGACATTGCGGCGATCGAGCAGATCATCGCCGACCTCGAAACCGCGTACATCACCAACGATGCCGAGATCGCAGCTGATCGCGACCATGCCGCCGATAGGGTCGATCCGTTCCCAGCCGGTCGGCACATCGACGAAATTCCAGTCCCACTCCCCTGGCCCCTTCGCCCGCCTTTGCCACTGCTCGGCCACCGCGGCATCCAGACCGAAGCTCTACCAGCGCACGGGGCCTTGTGAACCGTCGCGGAACGGCAGTCGCCTGCGCAACGCGACAGTGGCGGCGCGGGTGAAGACGGTTAGGTCCGCGGGCACCAGCACGATCGGATCCGACAGTGCGGCGTCGAACGGATTGGGATCCAGGTGCGCCGGATCGATGATGACGAGCGTGCCCGGCCGCCGCCGATAGGCCAGCCCCCGCAGCAGTCGAGCCAGCATCCGCGCACCGCGCCAATCGGAGAGCACATGCCAGGTCTCGTGGAAGTAGTTGGTGGCGAAGCGGAAATCGCTGCCGGCGCGAAGGGCCAGCACGGTATGCACCCGCCCGTCGAGCACCATGGTGCGCCGATGCAGTTTCGCCATATGGTCGGCGGCCGAACCCGGGCGCGGCCGTTTGTACTGCGCGGCCACGTGCACCGCCGGTTCTGCCTCGCGTGCATTTCAGGAGACCACAGCCGCCATCACGCGGCAACGGATTATTTTCGCGCAGTTGAACAGTGGTGCGGAGCACAGCGGTAAGCGGCCGACGCGGATAGATTGGCCGTATGAGCGAGCGCAGCGAGCGAATCATGTTCCGGCGCGCCTTGCGCATGCCGGAGCCGAGCGCCGGTGAGGCGAAGGCATGAGCAATCCCGGGGCGGGGGTTTTGGCCGTGATGCCGCTGCATACGATCAGCGAGGTCTACGGCGAAAGCGGACTGCGCGAACGACTACTGCTGGAAATAGCCGAGCTATCCGACGCCGACCGGCTCACCGAGGCATTGGACCTGGCGACCGACCTACACCGCGACGATCGTTACGGCCGCGAACCATATCTGAGTCATCTACTGCGCGTTGCGATTCGGATCGTCAGCCATTATGAGGTACGAGATCCGGACGTCGTCGCGGCCGGGCTGCTGCACGATTCGGTCGAGGACCACCCGGTCGAACTGGCCGGTGCGCGGCCCGGTTCACCGACCGATGCCGCCCTAGCCGAACTCTCGGCCCGGTTCGGCGCCCGGGTCGCCGAACTCGTCGCCGCAGTCACCAATCCGGAACCGGATCCGGACATCGATCGGCACGCGCAATACCGCGAACATGTGGCTGCCAATCTCGATCGCGCGCCTTGGGCCCGCATCGTCAAACTCTCCGATTTCACCGACAACGGCGTCGGCATCCTCTACGCCGATGGACCGTCGATGCACAGACTCGCCGCCAAGTACCGCCCGCTCACCGATATCTACCGCGATCTCGTCACCCGCGCCGATACGCCGCTTGCCGACCACGTCAAGCGGCGAATCCTGCACCAACTCGACAGCGCCGACGAACGCTTCGACGCCATCCTCGCCAAGGACTAGCCTAGGGCCCGCGCAGCACCGATTCGACGAGTCCGCGGACCGCCGCGAGCAGCCGTTCGGTCTCGCCCGCCCGTGCGAGTCGAGGCACCTGTTCACCGCCCAGGGCGCCGAACAGCAACCTGGCGACCACCTCGGCATCCAGGTCCGGGCGAGACTCCCGCAGCAGGGCGGTGATATGCGCATCCCAGAATTCGTGGATTTCGGCGGCGCGTGGATGCGGCGGACCCTGCAGGTAGGCAACCGTGACCTCGATATTGTCGGTCATCATGCGCACGAAGGCGTCGAAGAAAGCCAGCAGTCGCTCCCCGGCCGGCGCCCCGGGCCCCAGCGGCGGCGGACCCGTACGGACGGCATCCATCAACGCGAAGGTGCTCTCGGCGATCATCTCGTGCAGTAATCCGGCGCGATTGCCGAAGCGGTGGAAGATCGTGCCTTTGCCGACACCGGCGGCCGCCGCGACCCGATCCATGGTCAGGGCGTCGGCGCCGTGTTCGGCGAGCAGTGCGGCGGTCGCGGCCAGGATCGCCTGCCGGTTACGCGCGGCATCCGCCCGTTCCTTCGGGCGTCCGTCAGTCATTCCACCACCTTCATTGACAACTTGACCGATGGTCCATATCGTTCCGAGATATCTAGACCGGCAGTCAAGTTATGGAGTTGACAATGCAGGCAATCGTAATGACGGGCGTTGGCGGGCCCGAGGTCTTGGTCGCCCAGGATGTCGCCGCACCACATCCGGGCCCCGGCGAACTGGTGATCCGCGCCGAGGCGATTCCGGTGCTGTTCCCGGAGACGAAACTGCGCTCCGGTGAGTTTCCGATGGCTGTCGAACCACCGGTGGTCTTCGGGTTCCAGGCCGCCGGAGTGGTCGTGGAGACCGGGGACGGGGTCGACACGGCACTGCTGGGCCGACGCGCCATGGTGGCCACCGCAGGCTTCGGTTCCTACGCCGAATTCGTCTGCGCACCAGCATCTTCCGTGACTGTGATCCCCTACGCCCTCGCATCGGACGATGCGGCCGCGGTCCTGATGGACGGGTCGGTCGCACTACCCCTGCTCGCGACTGCGGCGCTCACCGGCTCCGAAACGGTTCTGATCGAAGCCGCCGCGACGGGGGTCGGCAGCGCACTGACCCAACTCGCCAAGGAATTCGGGGCCGCGCGCATCATCGCAACCGCTGGCGGTCCCGAAAAGACAGCGCGGGCAAAGGCCTTGGGCGCGGACGAGGTCATCGACCACAACGTGCCGGACTGGCCGGCCCGACTGCGCGAAACCCTCGGCGACACAACGCTCGACGTCGCGTTCGATTCCATCGGCGGCACCTCGGCGCGAGACCTGCTGACGGCCATGACCCCGGTACGCGGCCGAATCCTGAGCTATGGCTGGCTCTCTGGAGCACCGGCTCAGATCTGCGCAATGGACCTGTTCCCCGACGGCCTTACCCTCACCGCCTGCGCCGGCCCGGCCTGGCTCGCCGCAGTATCCCGCTCCGGCAGCGCCGTCCTCGACCGAGCCATCGCCGGAACCCTCACTCCCCGAATCGATTCCGTCCTTCCCCTGGCCGAGGCCGCCAGAGGCCACCAGCTCGTCGAGCAGCGCTCCCGCATCGGCAAGATCATCCTGCGTCCCTGACATACACGCGTCGGATCAGACCTGGACCGCTCCTGCGCATTTCTCGCCGAAACCGGCCTCCCAGTCACCGCGGACCTGGTCGCCCCCTCACCGCCGCAATTGCGCGAGCGGCCCTATTCTTTGCGGATTCACACCTTTAGGCAGTCGCCTCGACGAACCACGTGACATCGATGAATGAAACTCTCTGCAGTCGTTGACATTTCCCGTAGATCATCAAGTTCGCAGCCTGCATTGCCGCATCGAGTGCATCCATTTGGTGGCGTCAGGGGCGGCGGGCGAAAGCAGGGGCGTGTTCGGGAAGTATTCCTCGGGCGATCAGGTACGGAGGAACGGTTCGCAGGACAGGGATTCGGCGCAGGACGCGTAGCGGCAAGGGAGTCGTCGCCGCGTCGGCGATATCGATTCGGCCGGATAGCGCGGGGCGGAATACCGCGGCGTGGAGGATGCGTTGCAGGCCCTGGGTGACTGCGGTCGGGAGGGCGCGGCGACGCTGCACCCGGGCCAGGTCGCGAGTGGTCAGGGTGCCCGAAGTCAGTGATGGGGCAAGGATTCTCGCGGTGGCGACGGCGTCTTGAACGGCCAGGTTGATGCCGACTCCGCCGGCGGGAGACATCGCGTGTGCGGCGTCGCCGATGCAGAGCAGGCCGTCGGTGTACCACTTGGTCAGGCGGTCCAACTTCACGTCGAGCAGTTTCACTTCGTCCCAGTCTTGGAGCACGTCCTCCCGGTCCCGCAGCCAGGGTGCCGAATCGGCCATACCGCGCACGATTTCAGTGACCGGACCGCGCCGGGCCGCCGCATCACCGCCCTTGGCGATGAGGGTCGCGACCTGCCAATAGTCACCGCGATCGAACATGACCGCGGCACGGTGGGCACTGAGCAGTCCGATCAAACCGGCGGGGTCGATATCGGTGCGCGGCAGCCGGAACCACCACACATCCATCGGTGTCGGCCAACTGCGTGAGCCGAGCCCGACCTCGGCCCGCAGCACCGAGTCACGGCCATCGCAGGCCACGGTGAGGTCGGCGCGGATCTCGCCGGTTTCGCCGTCCGTGGTACGGTAGGCGACCCCGGCGACCCGGCCGTCGTCTCGAATCACCGCCGTCGCTTCGGTATTCATGCGCAACCGGAAGCTCGGCTCCCGATCGGCCGCACCGGCCAACAGGTCCAGCAGATCCCACTGCGGCACCATCGCGACGTATTTGTGCGCACCGGGTAGATGTTCCAGGGTGAACACCGTCTGCACCGACCCGCGGATCGGTAGCTGGATCTGCTGTAGTTTGCGCGCGGGCAGTTTGGCGAATTCCTCGCCGAGACCCAGTTCGTCGAGCAGGTCCAGGGTCGTGGGATGCACTGTATCGCCCCGGAAATCGCGCAGGAAGTCCTGATGCTTCTCCAGGACGGTGATATCGATGCCGGCGCGGGCCAGCAACAGCCCGAGCACCATGCCGGCGGGTCCACCACCGACCACCAGACACGTCGTGCGTTCCATCGCCCTGGCCTCCCTCCGTGCGCACGCGCCGGACGTATATTCCGCGGGCGCGGATGTATCGATCTTTGCTGGGCCGACCTCAATGGTATGCCCCGAAAACGAGCCGAGAAGAGAAACCGCTACAGCGCCAACTCAAAACGGGGCGTCGACCGCGAGCTGCCGCACTTGCGGCAGGTAGGGGTCGAGTTCGCCGGGTTCGAACCGCGACATGCCGATGACATGCCAGAACTGCCCTGCGATATTGCCCTCGAATTTGTACCGGCCATCGGGTGCGAGGGCCGCCCACCCTTCGGTCAGACCGAGCAGGATCGCGCGGATCGACGGCGCGCCCTCCTCCGGCCGCGACCACAGCAGGATATTGCCGTCATCACCGCCGCTGGCGAGCAGCTTGCCGGACGGATCGAAGCTCAGCGACCAGACCCGGCGCTTATGCCCTTCGAGGGTATGCAGATGACGTCCGGATGCGATATCCCACAACCGTACGACCAGATCATCGCCCCCGGTCGCCAAGGTACCGGTGCGCGGGTCGACCGCGGCCGTCCAAAGCCTGCCGGTATGCCTGGTCAACGTATGCAGTGCGTCGCCGGATTCGACATCCCAGATGCGGGCGGTGGTATCCCAGGACACGCTGGCAAGGCGGTCCTCATGGAAGGCGACCGCATACACCCGGTCGTGATGTCCGCGCAGTGCCCGCAACATCCGCCCGGAGCGCACATCCCACAGCCGCACCACGGTATCGTCACAGCCGGTGGCCATCAGCGCACCGTCGGCACTGAAGGCGATGGAGCGCACCCGGCCGCGATGTTCGGCGCAGACGGCGTGCAGCGCGCCGGTGGTGCGTACCCAGATGATCACCGTGTCGTCGTCATTGGCGGTGGCCACATAGTCGCCGGTCGGGTCGAAGGCGGCAGCCCAGATCGGTGCGGATTCGATATTGATGTGCCGCTCGTACAGATCGGCGTCGAGGTTGAACAGACTCAGCCGCCCGTCGTTGACGACGAGACCGAGCTGATGGCGGCCCAACGTGCTGAATGTCGCCGATTCGAAGGTGAGCAGGCGGTCTTCACTGCCGACCAGTTGGCGCACCAACCGTCCGATCACCGGATCCCACAGTCGAACCACACCGTCGTTACCCACACCGGAGAGCAGGGTGCCGTCCGCATTGAAGCTGACCGTGCGGACCTGGCGGCCGTGGCCGGTGAGCGTGTGTTTACAGCTGCCGGTTACGGGATCCCAGAGCCGGGTGGTGAATTGGTCGTCGGTAATGGCCAATTGGGTGCCGTCCGGACGGAAGGCGAAGGGCCAGATCGAGCCGGTATGCGCGGTGAGCCGGTGTCGCAGCTCCCCGGTCTCGCTATCGCGTAGACAGACCAGTCCGGCACTGTCGCCCGAGGCGAGCAGTTCACCTGGCGGGTCGAAGGCGAGCCAGTAGATGGCCGCGGTGTGTTCGGTGAGCGACTGCCGTTGCACACCGGTGTCGGCATCCCACAGACGCAGCCCACCATCGGTGTCCCCGCTTGCCACGATCGGGAGCTTGGGATGGAAGGTCACGGCATAGACCCGCCCGGTGTGGCCGGGTAGCTCGCGAATCTTGCGGCAAGTCCATGGATCCCACAGTGCCAGCGTGCCGTCGACGCCTCCGACCGCTAACAGTTCACCGGTCGGATTGAAGGCCACCCGGAATACCGAGCCGGAAGCGCCGATGAATTCACCACTCGCCCTGCCACTTTCGATATCCCACAGCCGTACGGTGCCATCACGATAGGAGGCGGCGACCAGCGGCCCACGAATATCCAAGCTGTAGACGAGTTCCCGGTCGGCACCGGTGGGACGGCATTCGTGACGTAATTCGCCGCTCGGCAATGTCCACAGCCGCAGCACACCGTCGGCGTCACCGGTAGCCAGCAGATCACCCGCGGGGCTCAGCACCACCGGCCAGGGCCAGTTCTTGTGCCCAAACAGGATTCTGCGCAGTTCACCGGTGGCGGCATCCCAGATGCCCACGGTGCCGTCGCCGGATCCGGTCACCAGCACCGTATCGGTGAACGCCACCGCGAAGGCGCGAGCACGATGGGTCTGCAAGGTGCGCAGCGGTGTTCCGGTTTCGGCGTCGCAGATGAGCACGCCGCCGTCATCACTGCCGATGGCCAGCGTACCGCCGTCCGGGTTGTAGGCGACCGGCTGCGGCAGTCGGCCATGCCTGGCGTCGAAGCCGTGCCTTACTCCGATTGCGGCGGGCGCGAATTCGGTCTGCGCCGCGACTCCGGGCACCCATGCCGCACCGTGCAGATCGGTACCGGCTGGGGTGCCGGTGATCTCGATGAGTGCCGAGCGGGACCAGCGGCTGCCGGTTGCCCGCGATCCGGTCAGATCGGTGTGCACCAGTCGGGCACGGGTGAGATCGGCCTCGCCGAGATCCGCCCCGACCAGGCTGGCCTCGTCGAGTCGAGCACCGACCAACCGCGCACCGCGCAGTACGGCGCGGTCGAGGTTCGTGCCGACCAGTCGGGCACCGCTGAGATCGGCTCCGGTGAGATCGACATCGCGCAGATCCCGATACGATAGATCCTCCCCCGCCAGACTCGCACCGCGCAGATCCGCGGTCGGTGCCGTACGCAGCCGCGTCGCCACCCGAATGGCATTGGTGCGCGACACTTCATCGGCCGCCTGTTCGGCGAGCACATCCTCGGCCCAGATGCGCAGCGCCCGGTTGTCGGCGAGATCACAGAGGAAGTCGATCAAAAGTTGAGATAGCGGCGATTGGCTCAATTGGGCGGGCGCGAGGGCGCCGACCTCGAAGTGTTCGGCAATATGGTTGGCCACCAACCATTCCATCACCGATGAATGGATGAAGCCGAACAGGTTGTCCTCGGTGCGTACCAGCAGGCTGCCGGAGCCGATGGCATGCGCGGATTGCTGCACCGACATCCGACTCGATCCGGTCAGCTCGGCCAAACCCGTTGCCACCTCGGTCAATTCGGACAGCCGCAGATATGGCTCGCCGGTTTCCCAGACGCGCAGTGCGAATGCCGTGACACCCAGCCACAATTCGTGCAGGCGCAGCCCCGGCAGCGCACCAGCGACGCCTGCGGTCCGGTCGGCCTCGTAGGTCAACCATGACTCCAGGATCTCCCGGTACAGCCCGGCCGGACCCACCGCCTGTTTCGCGCCCGACGCGGCCCGTAGCCGCCGCTCGTCCAGATCGGCGATGAAGCCGAGCATCCTGGGATTCTGCGCCAGTCCGAGCAGATCCTCGACACCGGTGATCAACGCCATCCTGGCATCCGCGCGGCGGATATCGCCGGCATAGCGGTTGGTCAGGAAGGCGTGGATCTGCGCGGGCGCGAAATCCTCGATGCCCACGATGCGCCGATCCTGCAGCAGTCCGACGCGCTCGCCGAGGGCAGTGAGCACCTGGGCGCGGGATTCGAAGTGCTGGGTGCGGCTGGCCACGATGATCTTGGCCTTGCCAACGGCGGCCTGCAACAGGGTTTCGAGATGGTCGGCGGCGAAGTCATAGCTGATCCGAGTGACGAGTTCGTCGAAGCCGTCGAACAGCAACACCACCCGGCCCTCGCGCAGCATGTAGTGCAGCGCCTTCAGATCGATCCGGTCCTCGCCGTGATTGGCCAGATGCGCGGCGACCAGACCGTCCACGGAATGGGTTTTGTCCAAGGCCCGCAGGTCGATCAGGATCGGAATCAGCGCGGGCATGGTTTCGGTGATGCGGCGGGCCAACTCGCGCAGCGCGAAGGTCTTCCCGCGCCCGAAATCACCGAGTATCAGAATGAACCGGCCGTGGTCGGCCGCGATCACCTTCATCAGTTCGCCCACCAGATCGTCGCGGATCTGCTGGTCGCCGTATTCGAGGATCCGGAAGCGCTGCGGCACATACAGATCCGGCGGATAGGTGCGGTCCGCGCGCAACCGTGCCGCCTGATGCGCGAGGTAGTCGTCCAGATCGAGCAGGCCCTGGAATTCGGTAAAGCTGCGCACCCGCAGACCGTGACTGGCCGCCTCCTCACGCAGCGAGCGTGGCGGCGCCGCACCGCGATACACGAGCTCGGAACCGTATTCCGGATCGTGGCCGAGGAAATCCTCCACCACCTGCCTGGTCATATCTCCGACGTGCACACCGACGCGCCACTGGGCGATGACCTCGTCGTCCTCCCTGGTGATCAGCAGATGCGGCGGGTGCACCTCGATGCGCCGGATTTTCGCACCGGGATAACGGGTTTCGCACACCTCGGCTACGCGCTCGAGCAGCCGCCCGTGCGGATCGATCGCCGAAGCTTCGGCCGGTGGTTCCGGCAGTTCGGGTTCGTCCGGCCCGAGCAATTCGGGGTGTTCGGTCGTCGGCAGCGCCGCGGTCACCTTCAGCCAATCGAATTCGAGTTGCGCGGTGGATTCGCCGCGTCCGGAGAACCGGGCCAGGCCCGCGGCCGTGAGCTGGATGATCTCGTCGCGGCCCGCAGCGGCGGCGGGCAGCACCGGCAGCGTGTCATCGAGCCGATCCAGATGCGGCCCACCGGGTCCCGGGCCGTGCAGCAGCAGATTCAACCGGCCACCGAGCAGCCGGGACAGCGTATCCGCGTCGCGCAGCAGGTCCGGATCGTGGGCGGGCGTGCCCGCGCCGGGTAGCGGATCATGCCGAACCACACCGACGCGCATCCACCCGTTCTCCTCGAACGGGCGCAGCCGCTCGGCGAACCAGGCCGCCTGCGGTTCGCCGATCCGTCCGTAATCGTCCTCGGGCAGATGGGTCGCGGCCATGGTCGAATTCAATCCGGCAACCACTACCCGCAGTTCGGGAATCGGGAACAATGTCCACGGCTGACCGATATCGAAGACGAGGTGATCCAGGCCCTGGTATAGCGCGCCGAACATCCGCGCGTACTGCTCGAGCTTCGGGAAGTACGGCGGCTGCGGTTTGCGATCGCGAGCCTCGCAGCTGAGGAAGTAGGCGTGGCAGGCCGCTTTGGAGACATCGTGGTTGCCAGGCACCACAATCAGCCGCTCCGGACCGAGGCCGAGCAGCGTGCGCAGTCCACTCAGGAAGGTCAGTGCCTCGTCCACCTCGCGCGGGCGACCCGATTCGGTCATATCCCCGGACACCACGATCAAATCCGGTTTGGCCACCCCCTGATTCACCAGATGGGTCACATTGGCGTGGACGCGCGCCTGCAATTCGGCCGCCGTGCTCGGCTCGTCCGGCGCGAGCAGCCCGCGCCCGAAGCGCGGACCGGCGACGTGCAGTATCGAGACGCTGGTACGCGGCTGTTCATACTCGGTGGCACCCGGGAAGGCCGGGGCCGCAACCGGTGTGCGGCGCGGGAGCACGGATTCTGGTGTGTCCGACATGGTTTCGGCGACGAACCGGTCCGGACCGTCATGCGGAAAGCCCGGCTCCGACAGCGGCTTCGCCCGCCCCGCGAGCAGATGTCCCACCCGCTCCAGCAGGATTCGGCGCGCCTGCTCGGCAGTCGATACCCGCACCAGGTCGAGATAGGTGATGGTGGCGAGCAGCCCCTCGAGCGTGCATTCGGCGATGCGCACAGGCATCAGCTTGCCCGGATCGGTGCGGTAGGCCGCTTGCCATTCCATGGTTCCGTAATAGGAACCGAGATAGTTCTCCGACAGCACCACCAGCACCACCGCCGAATCGCGCACGCCGCGATCCATGAAATCGATGAAGTTGGTGCCGGGCACGAAATCCCAGGCCTGGATGAGGGTGCTGTAACCCGCGGTCTCCAACTGCCAGGCCAACCACGTGGCCCACCGCTCGTCGGCCGGTGAATAGCTGATAAAGAAGTCCCGCCGCCCGCCCGAAGTCACAGCATCAGTATGCCCCGATGGGTCGCCACGCAAAACGGCGAAGATCATTACGACGCCGACCGAATGCGAAAGTGCCCCAGCCCATATGCTGCATGATGTGTCCGAACATCAGGTCGATTCCGCTGCGGAGAACCCGCCGTCGAGTGTCCTGGTGTCCGCGCCGCCGAGACGGGCGCTGAGCACGCTGGATTGGATTCGACTCGGACTCCTCGCGGCCGGACTGCTGTGTGTGGCGACCGGATTGCTGCCGCGCGCCGAGGCCGCCGACAATATGCGCCGGATCGGTCCGCTGCTGCTGTTCCTGTGTAGTGTGATCATTCTCGCGGAACTGACGCGGCAGGCGAAGGTGTTCGATGTGATCGCACATCGGCTGGCCATTCTCGGGCGCGGCTATTATCCGGCGTTGTTCCTGCTCTGCGTACTTTTCGCGGCAGCGACAACGACTCTGCTCAATCTCGATACCACCGCCGTATTGCTCACTCCGGTCATGCTCGCACTGGCGATACCGGCCCGCATTCCGCCACTGCCATTGGCGATGACCACGCTCTGGCTGGCCAATACGGCGAGTCTACTGCTGCCGGTGTCGAATCTCACCAATCTCCTCGCCGCCGATCGGGTCGCGCTGCATGCGACGGATTTCGCGGCGCGGATGTGGGCGCCGCAACTGGTCTCGATCACGGCGACCATGGTGTGCCTATGGATCTGGTATTGGCGGCGCGGCCGCCGTGAAGCCGACCGATATGTGCCGCCGGAACCGATTCGTCCGAGGAACGCCAGAGAGCGCACGCTGCTCTATACGACGGCGGGCGCATGTCTGCTGTTCATCCTGGCGATTCCGCTCGTCGGCGACCGGATCGGGATCGCCGCCACCCTCGCCGCCGCCATTGCGGTGCTCGCCTTCGCGATCTTCGACCGTTCGTCGCTGCGATTATCGCTGATCCCGTGGCAGTTGCTGGTTTTCGTGGTCGGGTTGTTCCTGGTGGTACCGACATTGAGCAGGTTCGGGCTCGCCGATGTCATGCAAGCGCTGATCGGGCACGACTCCGGAGTAGTCGGTGCGTACCGCGCGGCAGCCGCGGGTGCCGGATTGTCCAATGTGGCCAATAATCTTCCGGCTTACACCGCCGGTGAGGCGGTGGTGTCACAGGAGAATCGAATTCAGTTGCTGGCCTTGCTCATCGGCACCAATGTCGGGCCGATCGTTACGCCATGGGCATCGCTGGCCACGCTACTGTGTCTGGAGTTCTGCCGCACCCACGGTGTTCGAGTGCCGATGCCGCGGTTCGTGCTCACCGGATTCGGGCTGGCGGTCGTCGCGACGACCGGTGCGGTGGCTGCGCTGTTGGCCACCGGATAGCACCGAATTCGATCGCCCATCAGCCCGGCAACCCCGTCACACTCACCTCCGTGGCGGCCTTCACCAGCAAAGCCAACTCGGGCAGCATTTCGGGGCTGGCGGCAATGAAATTCACCTCGCCGTCGGGAAGGTCGAGGTGGTCGTCGAGCGGTGCGCCGTCGAAATCGGTCATGTGGATACCGGATTCGCGGGCCAGCAGGGTGCCCGCGGGCAGATCTACAATACCCGCTCGGTAACCGACGAATCCGTCGATATCGCCGCGGCTCAGCATGACCCAGCACAGCAGCGGAGACCACAGCTGAATCAGGCGACGGGAACCGGATTCCAGGGTCAGACGCAGGGCGCGCGACATGGTGTCGGTGCGGGGCACCGGATAGCCCTGCAGCCAGGCCAGGGTCGGAGCGGGTTCGGAGGGACGGTGCGGTGGTCGCCAGAGCGGACCGCCCGGGCCCGTCGCACCGGATCCACGCATGGCGGACCAGGTGCGGTCGGCCAATGGTTCGTGGACAATGCCCATGACCGGAATTCCGTTGTGACACAGGGCGATACCGGTCGTGCACACGGGCAGGCCGATGGCGATGTTATTGGTGCCGTCCAGCGGGTCGACGACCCAGCACCAGGAATCGTCGACACCCTGCAGCCCGGACTCCTCGGCGAGAATGCGATGGTGCGGGAAGGCGCGCCGGATACGGCCGACGATGATCTGTTCCGCGCGCAGGTCCAGATCGGTGACCAGATCACCGCTGGCATCCTTGGTGCGGACGGTGAGCGATCCGGCCAGACCTTCCCGAATCGTCCGCCCCGCCTCGGTCGCCGCCTCCCTGGCAACCTCGGCCGCGGTCGTCAGAACGGTGTCCAGCCCGTCGAACGGGCTCATCGGATCCGGATCGGCCGACGCTTGACCATCCAGTGGCAGCACCAGGTTCGCTACGTCGCCTGCTCGCATCGGTCCTCCAGTTGTTCCGGCAGGGTGGAGTCCTGCCGGGGGATGGCAGCCGGCGGTGCCGGCAGGGTGGGTAAATCCAACTGGTCCAGCACTGTTTGCGCGGCGCGGCGGGTTTCAATCGGGGTGCAGCCGGTGCGGTGCACCCAGTGGTCGGTGGTGGCTGGGGTGCCGAGCGACCGGTCCGGTCGGCCGGGCCGCACCTCGCCGAGCACCACGGTGGCCGCCTCGCCCCGCACATCGGAGAGGTGGAACACCCCGTGCGGCAGGGTGTACACCTCACCGGCACGGAAACGCTGACTGGATCGAGTGCGATAGCGGACCATACGCTCCGTCGCGCGCACCACATCGCCGTCGGCGCCACTGTGGATTTCGAAGATGCGATGAGTCGGTCGGTCCGCAGCGCTGTCCACTTCGAGTATCTCGTTGCCGACCTCGCCGTACAAGACGACGCTCAGCAGATCCCAGCTGTGCGCGTGCATGGCCGAGGTCGTCGGATGCGACCGCAGCCCGTCGGTCCAGATGTGCACGCAGACGCCGAGTCCGCCGTCGCGCCATGCCGGAAAACACAAGAACCCCAGCGGATGCCGGACCGCGCCGACCTCGGCGCGACCAGCGAGCACCCCCGTCATGAAATCACGGGCCCAGCGTCGCACCGCGGGACCCGCCACATCGGAGCCGATCAGCTTTCGTAGTCGGGCATAGTCGTTCATTCAGTACGGATTCCTAGGCTGTAGCGCGCGGCGCACGATATCGGCGACGTCGCGATCGGTATAGGTGGCCGGTAGCGCCAGGCCGAGCAGATCGAATACCGCACGAGTCTGATCGACCGACGGCTCGTCGGCGAGCGCGAGTTCCTCGCTCCGGCTCAGCGGCACCTGTCTGGCCTGCTTGAAACTGGCCACGAGTTCGCGGTTGAAGTCCCGGTAGTAGGGCTTGTCCCGCTCGAACATCAGGGCCGGAGTATTCGGATTGTCCTGCGTGACAATGACGCAACTCGACGACAGGTCCCAGCGGAAGGTCGTCATCACCGTCGAGAGCCCGACATCGATGGTCAAGAAGGTGAACCTCTGCCGGTACCAGCACGCCGCGAGCACCGTCGCGAAGGACTCCTTGCGAGTCCGCTCGGTGGTCCATAATTCGCCGGTGCGGTCCGCCTCCGGCACCAGCGACGAGCGGAACTGCGCATAGGTCTTGCACAGCTGCTCATTGGTCGGGTCCAGCACCTCGACCTGGATCCGCAGCGGCCGCTGTTCGCGGCGCGCGTTTTCCACGCATTCGCGCAGTGTCACCGCGCGCAGATAGGTTCCGGTACCACCTTTGAACAGCCACTGCTCGGTACCGCGGCGCGCGAGCGTATGCGCATGCCCGATCTCCGGACCGTACAGCAGCTGTACCGAATTCGAATCCCGAATGGCCTTGGCCGACAGATGCCGATCACGCAGCAGCGTGGTGGCCAGCAGACCGAGCACCAGCAGGATCACCGCGTTGATCAGATCCGAATCGAAGAAGCCGATATCGATCAGCGAGATCACACCGAAGATGGCCGCGAGAACCAGGGCGACGAGACCGTCGATATTGTTCCGCAGCCAGATAAGCACCCGTGCCATAGGTTTTCGGCCTCCCCTAGGGTTTCTACCCAGGATAGGCGCACCTGTGTCGGCGCAGCGAGCGAACGGTCAAGTCGCACTGGCGGGTCGGTGCGCACCATCGGTCGGTGCACACCGTCGAGCCGGGCGCACCCGATACCGCGAGGCGGTCGGCGTCCGCGGCTCGCGGGTCGGTGCCACTGGGCAGTAACCCCCCACAACGGGAGCACAGGGCTATTGCACCGGACGGCGGTATGCTCTCTGAAACATCAACAGCCGCACACCATTTCGGTATGCGGCTGGGCCGACGGCAGTCAGGCGAAGACCGCGATCTCCCACTCGTACACGGTAAGCGCCGAGCAGCCAGTGGTGTGCACCGGATCGGTGAACGCGATTCTCCTTGCGGCTTCGAGACTTTCGGCGCTGATCAATGCACCGCCGGTGCACCGTCCCTCTCGACCAATTGCCCGCACTCCAACAACCCGTTCAGGAACTGTCGGTGCGGTTCGATGACAGCGGGGTCGAACGACGGCATACGCATGGCCATGATCAGCTACTTGTTGGTCACGCCTGCGACTCCGGACGTGGCGCCCGCGTCGCTGCGGCGGCCGCGCGTACCTGCGGAGCAACCAGCACGACCTGACCGAGCACACCGTTGACGAATCCGGGCGAATCGTCGGTGGACAACTCCTTGGCCAACTCCACCGCCTCGTCGACAGCGACGACCGGCGGAACATCGTTGGCGTGGAACAACTCCCAGACCGCGATCCGCAGAATGGCCCGGTCGACGGCGGGCAGCCGGGACAACTCCCAATCCTTGAGGTAGGACTCGATGGTGCCGTCCACCCGATCCAGATCATCGGCGACGCCCTCGACCAGCGTGTGCGTGTAGGCGTGCAGCGGGGCGACCGCCTGATCCTGAGTGGCCAGCTCAGCCCGCTCGGTGAGCAGGTCGGCCGCGTCCACATCGCGGGCCTCCGCCTCGAAGAGCAGATCGACCGCCCGGCGGCGGGCCTTGTGGCGCGCGCCGAGCTTCTTGAACGTGGACTTCTTGTCTGGCTGTTCCGCCACAGCAGTCATTATCCCTGTCACTTGTTTGATGGCGGCAGTAGCGGGTCCCTCCGTGCATACGCTCCGCTACTTCCTCCAGCCCGTTGCTACTGCCGCGAAGAGCGAGCGATCAGGCGTTCACGCGGCCGAGGTAGCTGCCGTCGCGCGAATCGATGCGCAACTTGTCGCCGGTGTTGATGAACAGCGGCACCTGCACCTCGGCGCCGGTCTCCAGGGTGGCGGGCTTGGTGCCACCGGTGGAGCGGTCGCCCTGCAGACCGATATCGGTGTGCTGCACCTCGAGCTCGACGGTGACCGGCAGCTCGACGTAGAGCGGCGCACCCTCGTGCGTGGCGACCTGCACGATCATGTTCTCCAGCAGGAACCGGGCACCGGGGCCGATGGTGTCCTCGGAGATGGAGATCTGGTCGAAGGTCTCGCCGTCCATGAAGACGTAATCCGAGCCGTCGTGGTACAGGTAGGTCATATCGCGACGGTCGACGGTGGCGGTCTCCACCTTCACGCCCGCGTTGAAGGTCTTGTCGACGACCTTGCCGGACAGCACGTTCTTCAGCTTGGTCCGCACGAACGCAGGGCCCTTACCCGGCTTGACATGCTGGAATTCGACGATCTGCTGGAGCTGCCCGTCGATCTTCAGCACAAGGCCGTTCTTGAAGTCGCTGGTGTCCGCCACTGTTCTCGGATCTCCTAGTTCATGAATGTTCAGGCAACCGTCATCAGTCGACGACGGTCAGGTCTTTGCTGGTGTTGGTGAGCAGATCCGGGCCCCCCTCGCGCACCACGAGCGTGTCCTCGATCCGGACGCCGCCGCGGCCGGGGAAGTACACACCTGGTTCGACGGTCACCGCCACGCCAGACAAAAGTGTACCGGTTCCGGTTTTGGCGATTCCCGGCGCTTCGTGGATCTGCAGTCCGACACCGTGCCCGAGACCGTGCACGAACAGCTTCCCGTGCCCGGCCGTCTCTATCACCGCACGCGCCGCCGCATCCACATCGGAGACCAGCGCGCCGGGCTCGAGTGCCGCGCAGCCGGCCCGCTGTGCCGCCTCGACCAGCGCGTACACCTCCCGATGCCAGTCGGACGCGGCGCCGAGGACGAAGGTGCGAGTCATATCGGAGTGGTAGCCGCCGGTTACGGCGCCGAAGTCGATCTTGACGAAATCACCGGTGGCCAGGACCGCCCCGGTAGGCCGGTGATGTGGGATGGCGGAGTTCGCCCCGGTCGCCACGATGGTCTCGAAGGCGACCGCATCGGCACCGTGTTCGAACATCGCCCACTCCAGATCCCGGGCGACCTGGCGTTCGGTGCGACCGGGGCGCAGACCGCCGCGTTCCAGCAACGTCGCCAGCCCGGCGTCACCGGTGGCGCAGGCGGCACGCAACTGTTCTATCTCGTAAGCGTCCTTGACCATCCGTAGCTGTTCGACCAGCCCCGGAGTGGCGACGAACTCCAAACCGGACTTCTGCTCGATGAATCCGCGATGCTGATCGACGGTGACGATATGGCTCTCGTAACCGACCCGGCCGAGCTGCCACTCCCCCGCCAGCTCCACGATCCTGCGGGCGGTGGCCCGGGCGATTTCGGCGCGCAGGTCCGGCACCTGCTCGGCGACCTGGCTCAGATAGCGTCCGTCGGTGCCGATCACGGTGCGCTCCTCGGAATTCCGCATATCCCAGGAGGTCACCAGCAGTGCGGCATTGGAGCCGGTGAAGCCGGTCAGGTACCTGATGTTCACCAGATCGGTGACCAACAGTGCGTCGACCTCGTTCTCCACCAGCAGACTGCGCAGTGCGCCACGGCGCGCCGCGTAGTCGGGCCCAGGGCCCACGTGATCAGCAGACATGCATCAAAACTACCGCCGACACACGGTAGATCCCGCATAAAACACCGGTATCCCGGTATTCGAGCGAGGCGAGCAATATTCACATACCGATCGGTTATCCCCAATCCGGAATCCGGGGCTGCATCCGCGACCAGGGCGGACGAGGCTGAAAATCATGTCCCCCATCGCTTTTGCCCTCCTGGTGGCCTGGTGCTCGGTGCTCGCCTTCTGCGATATCCGGCAGCGCCGACTGCCCAATGCGCTCACCACCTCCGGCGCGGTGATCATCTTCGGATATGCGCTGTTCACAACACAATTCACAGCAGCGGTGGTCGGTGCGGTCCTGTTGGCGATGCCATATTTATTGGTGCACTTGATCGCGCCGGGCACACTCGGGGCGGGTGATGTGAAGCTGGCCGTCGGACTCGGTGCGGTCGCCGCCCTCGGCGGTGCGCAGGTGTGGGTGTGGGCGGCACTCGCCGCACCGGTTCTGACCGCGACAGTCGGTCTCGCCGTATTGGCGCACTGGTGGATTCGATCCGGCACGGATCGGGCTGGACCGCATGCGCTACCTCATGGGCCCGCCATGTGCCTCGCGACGGTGCTGAGCCTGGCGGCGGGGTATGGCTAGCCGATGCCGTGGCCTGGCCGTGCCGATGATCGGGCCGCGTGCCGGAGCACCCGCGCCGACATGGGAAGATGGACAGCGTGTTGCGCTGGATAACTGCCGGAGAATCCCATGGTCCCGCTCTTGTCACCATCCTCGAGGGGATGGTGGCCGGTGTCGAGGTGACGTCCGACGAGGTCTCCGCACAGTTGGCGCGCCGTCGGCTCGGGTACGGGCGCGGCGCCCGGATGAAGTTCGAGGCCGATAAGGTCACCGTCATCGGTGGGGTGCGCCACGGGCGCACCATGGGCGGACCGGTGGCCATCGAAATCGCGAACTCCGAGTGGCCGAAGTGGACCACGGTCATGTCCGCGGACCCGGTGGACGAGAGCGAACTCGCCGATCTGGCCCGCAACGCACCACTGACGCGGCCCCGGCCCGGCCATGCCGACTACTCGGGCATGCTCAAGTACAACTTCGACGACGCCCGCAATGTCTTGGAGCGGGCCAGCGCCCGCGAGACCGCCGCACGGGTCGCGGCGGGCACGGTTGCCAGGAACTTCCTACGGCAGGCCCTCGGCGTCGAGGTCGTCTCGCATGTCGTTTCGATCGGCACCGCCGCCAACACCACCGGCATCGTGCCGACAGCCGCCGATCTGGCCGCGATCGATGAGAGTCCGGTGCGCGCGTTCGACAAGGACGCCGAGGCCGCGATGATCGCCGAGATCGAGGCCGCCAAGAAGGACGGCGACACCCTCGGCGGTGTGGTCGAGGTGGTCGTGGATGGGCTACCCGTCGGGTTGGGTTCGTTCATCAGCGGCGCGGATCGGCTGGATTCGCGACTCGCGGGTGCGCTCATGGGGATTCAGGCGATCAAGGGCGTCGAGGTCGGCGACGGTTTCGAAACCGCGCGCCGCCGCGGTAGCCAGGCACATGACGAGATGAAGCCGGGACCGGACGGCGTGCTGCGCTCGACCAACCGCGCCGGTGGTCTCGAGGGCGGTATGACCAACGGTGAGCCGCTGCGCGTGCGTGCCGCGATGAAGCCGATCTCGACGGTGCCGCGTGCGCTGGCCACGGTCGATATGACCACCGGCGAGGAAGCCGTCGCCATCCACCAGCGCTCGGACGTCTGTGCCGTGCCCGCTGCGGGAGTGGTCGCCGAGACCATGGTCGCGCTGGTCGTCGCACAGGCCGCGCTGGAGAAGTTCGGCGGCGATTCGCTGGTCGAGACCAGCGACAACATCACCAGCTACGTCAAGCGCATCGGCACCCGACCACACGTGCCGCAATGATAGTGCAGTCCGATCCGCGCGCACCGCGCGTGGTGCTGGTCGGACCGCCAGGGGCGGGGAAATCGACGATCGGCCGCAAGCTCGCCAGGGAACTCGGGGTCGAACTCTACGACACTGATGCCGGAATCGAGCGCGAGACCGGCCGCACCATTCCGGAGATCTTCGCCGAGGACGGCGAACCGGAATTCCGCCGGATCGAGGAACAGGTGGTGCGCCGCGCCATCCTCGCCGAACGCGGTGTGGTCTCACTCGGTGGCGGGGCCGTGCTGTCCAGCAACACCAGGGAGCTGTTGCGCAATCGCACCGTGGTGTATCTGGAAATCAGTGTGGCCGAGGGACTTCGGCGTACCGGCACGAGTACGCAGCGACCGCTGCTCAACGGTGCGGATCCGGATGCGAAGTATCGCGAGCTCATGCGCAAGCGCCGACCGCTCTACCGCGAGGTCGCCACGGTGCGGGTGCGCACCGACGGTCGCAGTCCGGGCCGGGTGGTGCGGATGATCATGGCGAAGCTGGGTCTGGAATCGGTGCTGCCGCAAGATGCGGAGCCCGATTCGAGCGGCGCCGCGCCGAATGTCGTCACACCGAAACGGCAGGGCAGCAATAGATCCCGAGCCCGCCGCGCCGCCAGAGCCCGTGCCGCCGCACGGCGCCGGGCCGCCGCCGCACAGGCGGATAGCGTCGAATCCGCGGCGCCTAACCGGATCGAGCCCACCGGAAAGATCGCCAACCAAATCACCACAGCCGATCACCCCGAGCCCACCGGCAAAATCGGCAATGTCCCCGCCGGTTCCGACGGATCCGGTGCGGCGCCGACACTCGGAAGCCGGTCCCGCCGGACCCGGGCCCGTCGCGCCCGCGCGCGAGCGCTCAAACAAACAGCACGCACAGAATCGGAGCCGAGTACCCATGAGTGAGCGAAGCGAGCGGCCTATCAGCCCAGCTGAGCAGCACCTGACCAATCCGAGTCGCATCGAGGTCCGCACCGCCGATCCGTATCCGGTGATCATTGGCCGCGGCCTGCTCGGCGAGCTCGTCGAGTCGGTCGTCGGCGCGACCACCGGCGTGCGCACCGTCGCGATCTTCCATCAACCGCCGCTGGCCGAGACGGCCGAGGTGGTACGCAAGGCATTGGCCGACAAGGGGATCGACGCGCATCGGGTCGAAATCCCGGATGCCGAGGCGGGTAAGGATCTGGCCGTGGCCGGCTTCTGCTGGGAGGTGCTCGGCCGCATCGGCCTGACCCGCAATGATGTCGTGGTATCCCTCGGCGGCGGTGCGGCGACCGATCTGGCCGGATTCGTGGCCGCCACCTGGATGCGCGGAGTACACATCGTGCATGTGCCGACCACGCTGCTGGCCATGGTCGACGCGGCCGTCGGCGGCAAGACCGGTATCAATACCGAAGCGGGTAAGAATCTCGTCGGCAGCTTCCACGAACCGGCCGCGGTGCTGGTGGATCTGGCGACACTGGAAACGGTGCCACGCAATGAGATCGTCGCGGGTATGGCCGAGATCATCAAGGCCGGATTCATCGCCGACCCGGTGATCCTGGATTTGGTGGAGCGCGATCCGGCGGCGGCACTCGACCCCACCGGCGACGTACTGCCCGAATTGATCCGTCGCGCCATCCAGGTAAAGGCCGACGTGGTCGCCGCCGATCTCAAGGAGGCCAGCCTGCGCGAGATCCTCAACTACGGTCACACCCTCGGCCACGCCATCGAGCGCCGCGAGCGCTACCGCTGGCGGCACGGCGCGGCAGTCTCGGTCGGTCTCGTCTTCGCCGCCGAACTCGGCCGCCTCGCCGGTCGCCTCGACGATGCCACCGCCGACCGCCATCGCACCGTGCTGGCCAGCGTCGGCCTGCCGACCAGCTACGACGCCGACGCTCTCCCCCAGCTCCTCGACGCCATGCAGACCGATAAGAAGACCCGCTCCGGTGTGCTGCGGTTCGTGGTCCTCGACGGACTCGCCAAACCTGGCCGCCTCGAAGGCCCGGACCCCACCCTGCTGGCCGCCGCCTATTCGGCCATCGCCCGCGAGGAAAGCACCAGCAGCGGCGCGATCCTGCTGTAGTCGCGCACGGCGAAGCGGCGCTTCCGAGTCGGTTGCGCCGCTTCGCATCATGATCGCGGCCGCGGGAACCTGTATCACCCGCGGACGCGAACAAGACTGCCAATCAGGAAAAACGAAGGTGACCTTCCGGCCGTATCGGCCGATGAGGATGCCTCCAGTCGGTTTCGCCGGCGAGCGGCTATACGGGAGTCGCGGCGGACGCCGGTGCCTGGGGTGCGCGCCGCTTCGTGGACTTGTTGATCCGGCGGTCGGCGATGATGCGGCCGATGCCGACGCCGATGAGTCCCGGAATGAAGACCAGCAGGACGATGAAGGACGCGCCCGCGGTCAGTTCGAAGAGCAGACCGTTATCGCCGAGATCGAATCGGGGCAGCCAGTCCAGCAGCCACGAGACCGCGCCACTACCCAAACCGGCGGCAGCCGCGGTCTTCAGCCACAGGATGGTGAGGTCGGAGCCGTGCTCCGGATCCGGATGGACCTCACGGTCCTTACGGCCATCCAGCACACCCCATAACACGACCGCGGCGAGTAGCACCACCAAGCACAGCGGTCGCATCCAACTGCCCTGGGTCGGCCGGTACACCATCGCGAATCCCAGCAGGGCACGCAGGAAAACGACCAGCGCGCCGAGCCCTATGGCCCGCACCACCCAACCATTCATGGTCAACACCATAGCCTCGAGTCAACCGGATCCAAATGAGAACCGGTTACAGATCTATCGCCGCGGCCATTTCCGTGTGCGGAGCCGGGCGGCCGGTGAACTGTTCGACCTGCCCGTAGGCCTGGTTCAGCAGCATTTCCAGCCCGCTCACCACGGTATGCCCCGCCCGCGCGACCGCAACGGCCAGCGGTGTCGGCCATGGATTGTAGATCGCGTCGAGTACCACCGGGGCCAACGCGACCGCCTCGGCGACGACGGCGGCGGCCTCGGCCGGGATCGTGCTCACCACGGCACCGGCATCCGCGCACGTCGCACGCAATGCGTCCTTGTCGAAGCCGATCACGGTGGTGGTCATACCGAGCCGCTCCGCGAGATCCACTGCGCTGCGCGCCCTTCCGGCATCGCGGGCGACCACGGTCACCGACTTCGCGCCGAGTTCGGATAATGCGAGCAACGCCGGACGTGCGGTTCCGCCCGCTCCCAGTACGACAGCCTCGGCCAGCTCGCCGACGCCACCACTGCGCAACGCGCCGAGCACGCCGTCGACATCGGTGCAGTCGGCACGCCAGCCCTCGACCGTTTCCGAACCGAGCCGAACCAGCGTGTTCGCCGAGCCGACCAATACCGCACGTTCCGTGCGTTCGCTCGCATAGGCCAGCGCGGCCTCTTTACCCGGCATGGTCACCGAAAGCCCGACCCATTCCGGCCCGAGCCCGTCGACCAGACCGGGCAATTCCTCGGCCGAACATTCGATCCGCTCATAGGACCAGTCCAGGCCGAGCGCACGGTAGGCCGCCAGATGCAACTGCGGCGAACGCGAATGCGCGATCGGTTTGCCCAGCACCGCCGCCCTGCGCGTTTGCGGCATCGTCTCACCGCCCACTGTCGAGGATTCCGCTCTGCCTGGCCTTTTCGATATTGCGCAGATGTTCGCTGTAGCTCTCGGTGAACAAGGTGGTCCCCTGTTTGTCGATGGTCACGAAGTACAACCACGTGCCCGGCTCCGGATTCTCCACCGCACGCATCGCATTCAACGACGGCGCGGAGATCGGGGTCGCGGGCAGTCCAGGCATGGCGTAGGTATTCCACGGCGTGCGCTTGGCACGGTCGCCGTCGGTGGTCGCGACCTCGGTGCGGTCCAGTGCGTAGTTCACCGTCGAGTCGAACTGCAGTGGCTGATTGGCCGCGAGCCGGTTCACGATCACCCGCGCCACCTTGCCCATATCCTGTGGCAGCGCTTCGCGCTCCACGAGCGAGGCGGCGATCAGCGTCTGGTATGGATTCAGCTTCGTCTCGGCACCCGACTGCAGCAGACCGGTGGACTCGTAGCTGCGCGCACTCGCGCTCACCAGCTGCTTCAGGATCTGCTGCGGGGTACCACTCGGATCGAAATCCCAGGTGCCCGCCGCGATCAGGCCCTCCAGTTGCCTGCTGCGGTCCGGTACCTCACGCACCCGCTGCTCGGCCCAGCTCGGCACGCCAAGGGCGGTCAGATCCACACCCGCCCCGGCGGCGTCGAGCTGGTCATAGGTGATGCACTTCTGGTTCGTACCGATGCCGATGCAGCTGGCGTCGGCGATCTTGCGATAGATGCCGTCCTTGCGCGAACCGGTATTCACGTCCTGCTGGTCGTGCAGCTGGCGTCCCTCGGAGACGACCAGATTGCCGACCCGCGAACTCTTGCCCAGCAGTGCCGTCACCGCCTGGGTGGACGGGCTGTGAGTCGGGATCGCGTAGTACCCGGGCTGCACCGAATTCATATTCGAATTGCGCACGGCCGCTTGGAAGAAGGCCGCGCTGCTCGCGACGACGCCCTTCTTCTGCATCTCGTCCGCGATCTGGTTCGAGGTGTCGCCCGGATGCACCTGCACCACCACCAGCGGTCCGACCGGACCCGAGAAATCCTCGGGCGCGCCGAACATCTTGACTACCTTCAATCCCGCGAATACCGCGGCACCGGCGAACAGCACGACGAACAGCGCACCCATCAGCCACAGATTCCGCCGGCGCTTCTTCCGCTCGGCGGCCTTGCGGGAAGCCGCTCGGGACCGGCGGCCGCGCGAGGGCGCACTGCGCTGACGCTCCGAGCGGGACTCCGCACGCTCCTCGCTCCGACTCCCGCCGCGCTCGGATCTGCCGCGACCGGAGCGCCCGGACACAGCGCCCGAGCGGCCGGCACCCGACCCGTCACCGCGAGGCCGCCGCGGTGGCGCACTCTCGCCACGCTGGGGACGCCCGCGCCGCGGCTCCCCACGCTCGGCACGGCGCGGGGCCGCGCGTCGCGAACGCTCGGCGGCCAGTTCCTCGTCGTAATAATCTTCCTCGGTGTAGCGCGGGATGACCGTGGTGTCGTCGTCGTAGTCCTCCCATGCCTGGTCGTTTCGCCGGTAACGCCGCTCAGCCTCGCGCTGACGAAAACGCTCCTCGGCTCGCGCCCATCGATCCGTCATGCACCGTCTCCGGACTCAGACGCCGCTTCGGCCGACTTCAACACCGCACTCCGTTCGTCCAACCATCCTTGCAGGATCGCTACGGCGGCCGCCTGATCGATCACCTGCCGCTGGCCACGCGCGCGAACTCCACTGTCCCGCAATGCACGTGCAGCAGACACCGTAGTCAAACGTTCGTCGGAAAGTCGGATGGGCACGGGTGCTATGACTGCGCGCAAACGCTCCGCGAATGCCACTGCGGCATCGGCGGCGGTCCCTTTTTCCCCGCGCAATGTCCGCGGCAGACCGACTATCACCTCGACAGCCTGGTACTCCCGCACAATTTCGGCAATCCTCGCTATGTCGCTCGCCGGTCCGGGCGCGCGCTTATTCGGCTTCGCGCGCGCCACCGTTTCCACGGGTGTGGCGAGCATGCCGTCCGGGTCACTCGAGGCGACCCCGATTCGGACACTGCCGACATCGATGCCGATCCGCCGACCGCGGCCGGGATCGGTGACGGGCGAGGGACGATGACTCTCCGAGTCGCCCATCATCCGGTCGGAGAGGCCACCCAGGCACGGACCGAGGCCAGACCGACTTCGATACCGGAGGGGTCCGACCCCGCGCCCTGCGCCATCTCCGGCTTGCCGCCACCGCGACCGGAAATGCTCGGCCCGAAGCTGGCGACCAGATCGCCGGCCTTGAAGCCGAGATCCTGCGCGCTCTTATTGACCGTCACCACGAACGGCACCTTGCCATCGGCATTGCCGAGCAGCACAACAACCGCCGGGTCGGTGCCGAACCGGCCACGGATATCGGTGGCGAGGGTGCGCAGATCACCTGCGGCGACACCCTCGGGCGCGGCCGCGGCCACCAGCAGCACGCTGCCGACCCGCTCCGCCTCGTCGACGAACTTGGCCGCCGAGGCGAGCACTGTGGCGATCTTGGTGCGCTCGAGCTCCTTCTCGGCCACCTTCAACCGCTCCACAAGCTGCTCGACGCGGGCGGGCACCTCCTCCGAAGGCACCTTGAGCGCGGACGCGACACCGGCCAGCAGCGCGCGCTCCTTCGCCAGATATTTGTAGGAGTCCAGGCCGACGAACGCCTCCACGCGCCGCTTACCGGAACCGATCGCCGATTCGCCGAGCACGGTGATCGGGCCGATCTGCGAAGAATGCTGTACGTGCGTACCACCGCACAGCTCCATCGAGAACGGTCCGCCGATCTCCACCACGCGCACCTCGTCGCCGTAGTTCTCGCCGAACAGCGCGAGCGCGCCCATCTGCTTGGCCTTGGGCAGATCGGTGACAAACGTATTCACCGGGAAGTCCGCGCCGACAGCGTCATTGGAGACGGTCTCGATATCGGCCTTCTGCTGCTCGGTGAGCTGGCCCTGCCAGTTGAAGTCGAAGCGCAGATAGCCGGGCTTGTTCAGCGAACCGGCCTGCACGGCATTCGGGCCGAGTACCTGGCGCAGCGCGGCATGCACCATATGTGTGCCGGAGTGGCCCTGGGTGGCACCGTGACGCCAGGACGGATCAGCTTGGGCGAGCACGACATCACCCTCGGTGATCTGGCCCTGTTCGACCGTGGTCTTGTGCACCCACAGCTTCTTGGCGATCTTCTGCACGTCGTTGACGTGCAGCTTGAGGCCCTGCGCGGTAATGGTGCCGCGATCGGCGATCTGACCGCCGGACTCCGCGTACAGCGGACTGCGGTCCAGGATGACCTCGACGTCCTGACCGACGGTCGCGGCCGGCACCCGGACGCCGTCGGCGATCAGCGCCAGCACGTGCGCCTCGGAGGTCAGCTCGTCGAAACCGGTGAATTCCGTTGCGCCGCGGTCGACCAGCTCCTTGTAGATGGTCAGGTCGGCATGACCGTGTTTGCGCGCCTGCGCATCCTCCTTGGCCATCTTCCGCTGCTCGGCCATGAGCGAGCGGAAGCCATCCTCGTCGACCGACAGTCCGGCCTCGGCCGCCATCTCCAGAGTCAGCTCGATCGGGAAGCCATAGGTGTCGTGCAGTTTGAAGGCATCCGAACCCGGAATTGTCTTGCCGCCCTTGGCCGCGACCTCGTCGACGGCGTCGGCGAACAGCCGGGAGCCGGTGTTCAAAGTCTTGAGGAACGCGGTCTCCTCACCCACCGCGACATTCTCGATCCGCGCGAAGTCGGTCGCCAGTTCCGGATACGACGGCGACATCAACTCGCTGACGACCTTCATGAATTCGCCGACCACCGGCTTGTCCGCGCCGAGCAGCCGAGCCGATCGCACGATGCGGCGCAGCAGGCGGCGCAGCACATAGCCGCGGCCCTCATTACCCGGGTTGACGCCGTCGGCGATCAGCATGGCCGAGGTGCGGGCATGGTCGGCGATAACCCGGAAGCGGCGGTCGTCTTCGTGTTCGACGCCGTAGGACCGGCCGGTCAACTCCTCGGCCTTGTCGATGATCGGGCGCAGCAGGTCGGTCTCGTAGACGTTGTCGACGCCCTGCAGCAGCAGCGCGATGCGCTCGACGCCCATACCGGTATCGATATTCTTCTTGGGCAGCGATCCGATCGGCGGGTGCCCGAGCTTGGGGCTCCGCTCACCGCGGACGTCCTGCATGAAGACCAGATTCCAGATCTCCAGGTAGCGGTCCTCGTCGGCGACCGGGCCGCCGTCCTTGCCGTATTCGGGGCCGCGGTCGTAGTAGATCTCCGAACACGGACCACCCGGTCCGGGCACCCCCATATCCCAGTAGTTGTCCTTGCCGTCGCGGAACTGGATCCGCTTCTTCGGGATGCCCGCGACCCGGTGCCAGATCTCGGCGGCCTCGGGATCGGATTCATAGGCAGTCACCCAAATCCGTTCGGGGTCGAAGCCGTAGCCGCCGTCCTCCTGCGATTTGGTGATCAGCTCCCAGGCGAGGGTGATGGCCCCCTCCTTGAAGTAGTCACCGAAGGAGAAGTTGCCCGCCATCTGAAAGAAGGTGTTGTGCCGGGTGGTGACACCGACCTCTTCGATATCGCCGGTGCGGACACATTTCTGCACACTGGTCGCGCGCGGGAACGGCGGCGCCTCCTGTCCCAAGAAATACGGCTTGAACTGAACCATGCCCGCGTTGACGAACAGCAGGGTCGGGTCGGCCAGGATCAGCGAGGCACTGGGCACCTCGGTGTGTCCGGCACGGACGAAATGGTCCAGGAATCGCCGTCGGATCTCGTGGGTCTGCACAGATATCCAGCCTACCGGTGTCCCGCATCCCCTTTTTCAGCGACCGGGTGCTGCCGCCCACCGAGTGCGGCCGTCAGCGGACCGAGGACTTCGGGGGCTCGGTATCCATCGCGCTCGGCGTGCACCCCATCCGGCTCAGCCGTCACCCCCAGTTTCCCGTACAGAAACTCCCGCTTCACCGTCTCCCCCGAATGCCTCGGAAGCTGTTCGAATTCCGCTGAGAGCATTGGAGGCCGATCCGCCATGGCGATCATCAGGTCCCCGTGCTGCGCGGCCGGACTCTTGATGCACCGATGCAGTCACGGTCGCCGCACGCGTCGGGGGATCGGCTGGCGGCCGCGCATCGTCAGCGTCCTCGGACGATTCTGCGCAATATCTCGACACGGCGTTGGATATCGCGTTCTCCGCCGTGGTCGGTCGGGGTGTAGTAGTCGCGGCCGACGATTTCGTCGGGCGGATACTGTTGGGCTAGTACGCCATCCGGATCGTCGTGCGGATATTTGTAGCCCTGGGCGTTACCGAGAGCGGCGGCTCCCGCATAGTGGCCGTCACGCAGATGCGCCGGGACCACACCCGCCTTGCCCGCCGAGATATCGGCGAGGGCGGCGCCGAGCGCGGCGGGCACGGCACCGGATTTGGGGGCCGTGGCCAGGTGAATCGTCGCGTGGGTCAGGGTGAGTTGGGCCTCGGGCATGCCGATCAGCTGTACGACGTGCGCCGCCGCGACCGCGGTCTGCAGCGCCATCGGATCGGCCATGCCGATGTCCTCGCTCGCCGAGATCACCAGGCGGCGGGCAATGAAGCGGGGATCCTCGCCCGCACTGAGCATACGGGCCAGATAGTGCAGGGCCGCATCGACATCCGAGCCGCGGATAGATTTGATGAAGGCGCTCACCACGTCGTAGTGCTGGTCACCGGCACGGTCGTAGCGAACGGCGGCCTTGTCCACGCTGGCCTCGACCAGATCCACATCGACGGTGCCGTCCAACGAAGATTCTGCCGATGCCTCCAGCGCGGTGAGCGCCCGGCGCGCGTCACCACCCGCGATCCGCACGATGTGCTCGAGCGCGGAATCGCTCACCGTGTACGCGCCGTCGTAGCCGCGCGGATCCGCGAGCGCACGATCGAGCACCAGCCGGATGTCGGCCGCGGTGAGCGACCGCAATTGCAGCACCAGCGAACGTGACAGCAGCGGTGAGACCACCGAGAACGACGGATTCTCGGTCGTCGCGCCGACCAGCAGCACGATCCGGTTCTCCACCGCGGCCAGCAACGCGTCCTGCTGGGTCTTGGAGAAGCGGTGCACCTCGTCGATGAACAGCACGGTCTGTTCGCCCGCGGTGAGACGGCGACGAGCCACATCGATGACCGCGCGCACCTCTTTCACACCGGCCGACAAGGCCGACAGCGCCTCGAATCGACGACCGGTGGCCTGTGAAATCAGCGAGGCCAGCGTCGTCTTACCGGTGCCCGGCGGCCCGTACAACAGCACCGACGCCGCGCCCGAACCCTCGATCAACCGCCGCAGCGGTGAGCCGGGGCCGAGCAGATGCTGTTGGCCTACCACCTCGTCCAATGTCGCGGGGCGCATCCGCACCGCCAACGGCGCACCGGCATCGCGGCGCACCACGCTGTCGATGGAGTGTCCGGTCGGCGGGTCGTCACCGGGCACGTCGAATAAGCCTTCGCTCACACCGAGCACGTTACCGAGGCGGACCGACAGCGCCGGGATGTGTGTCGACTCGCGAGACTCCACACGATCCCAGGAGCAGAATTTTTCTCGCGACAGGTTGTCGATTTCCGTCGAGCTCGCTCGTCGGAACGAATACGACGGCCCGATCGGCGGGCCGGCGCAACCCGAAGGAGCGAAATCATGAGCCAGTACCTGGTGCTGATCTACGAGGACGAGAACGCGTACGCGACCGCATCGGAGCAGGTCATGGGCGAGATCTACCAGGCGCACCTGACCTTCCAGGAGATCGCGGGCGATGCGGTGAAGGGCGGTAACGCCCTGCAGCCAACCGCCACCGCCACCGCCATCCGACAGCGCGACAACGGCGATTTCACCGTCACCGATGCCCCGTTCGCCGAGGCCAAGGAGGCACTCGGGGGCTACTACCTGATCGAGGCCGCCGATCTGGACGCCGCGATCGCCGTCGCCAAGCAGGTGCCCGCTCGGTTCGGCGGCGTCGAAGTGCGCCCGATCATGACCTTCGACTAGCCCTGTGCCGATCGATACCGAAGCGGCCACGGCCGTCGACCAGGCGCACCGTCGCGAATGGGCCTTCGTGCTCGCCGCGACGGTGCGGCTCGTCCGCGACTTCGATCTCGCCGAGGAATGCGTCCAGGACGCCTACACGCGCGCCCTCACCGAATGGGCCGCGCACGGCGTTCCCGCCAAACCCGGCGCCTGGCTGACCACCGTCGCCCGCCGACGCGGCCTCGACCTGCTGCGCCGCGACTCGACCATGCAGCGTGCGCTGCCCATGCTGATCACCGATCACGCCGAGGACGCCGCTGATCTCGCACTCGCGGAATTGGATTCGGCCTCGGCCATTCCCGACGACCGGTTGCGCCTGATCAGCACCTGCTGCCACCCGGCTCTGGCCTGCGAGGCCCAGGTCGCGCTGACCCTGCGTCTGGTCTGCGGTGTCACCACCGCCGAGGTCGCCCGCGCGTTTCTCACCAGCGAAGCGACCATGGCGGCCCGAATCACGCGCGCCAAGAAGAAGATCGCGGTGGCGCGCATCCCGTATCGGGTGCCGTCGGTGCGCGAGCTCCCGGACCGCCTCGACGCCATCCTCGCGGTCATCCATCTGCTGTTCACCACCGGTCACACCGCGCCGTCGGGTGACGCGCTGGTGCGTGCCGATCTGGCCGACCGGGCGCTGCAACTCGCGCGAATGATGCATGCGCTCGTCCCGGACGACCCCGCGGTCACCGGCCTGCTGGCCCTGATCCTGCTCACCGACGCGCGGCGCGCCGCCCGCGTGGATGCCGAAGGCCGCCTGTGCACGCTCGAACACCAGAACCGCGCCCGCTGGGATCGCGCGGCCATCGCCGAGGGTATCGCCTTGGTGAAAACCGCTCTGCCACATACGGATCGATACACCCTGCAAGCCGCCATCGCCGCCGTCCACGACGAGGCTGCCTCCTGGGCGGAAACCGACTGGCGTGAGATCACCGGCCTCTACGTACTGCTGCTCCGAATCTGGCCGTCACCGGTAGTGCGCCTCAATCACGCGGTAGCAGTTGGTCTGTCCGGCAATCCGACCCGAGCCCTGGCCCTACTCGACGCCCTCGCCGGCGAGCCCTCCCTCGCCAGCTACGGCTACCTCGAAGCCTCCCGTGCGGTCTTCCTCACCCAGCTCGGCCGCACCACCGAAGCCGCCCGCGCCTACGAATCCGCCCTACTCCTCACCGAAAACACCGTAGAACGGGCCCACCTCGAATCCCGCCTATCCGCCCTCACGCCTTGACCCAGCCGACAGGGCACGCGAACGCCCCCGACAGCAGAGCTCGAAACCTATTCCGCCCAGCGCTCTTCGAGCATTGCCGACACGTCCTCGGCGAAATCACCGACCGCGTCGTCCCCGGTGCAGCGCGCATCCTCCGCCAGGGCAGCCCAGCGGTTGATGAGGGCTTCCGAGCGCGGCACGGAGAGGCCGTGTTCGCGGGCGGAGGCGATGCGGGTGTGATCGGCGGGCAGGAACCAGTAGGTGGTGAGCCAGACCCAGATGAGGCGGGCTTCCAGGATGCGCTCGTCCAGTACGGTGTCGTCGGCCAAGGCCGGCCAGACACCGACCACCTCGGCGCGCCACGCCTCGACCATATGCTTGGCGCGTTCGCGGGACAGCTCGAAGTCACAGAGGCAGCCCGGGAACGACACCAGCGCGTAGGCGATGTCCAGGGTGGCGTCGCGGTAGCCGCCCCATTCGTAGTCCAGGAAGCGGGCGCCCTCGTCATTGAGGATCACATTGTCCGGGCACAGGTCCGAGGGGCTGAATGCGCGGAAGCGCCCCGCGGAGAACAGGCGATTGCCTCGCACGATCCGCTCGGCGATCTCACCGGGCACCTCGATGCCGAGTTCGCGCTGCAGCATACCGGGCACCTCGGAGATGGCGGCCTCGGCCTGTTGCGCGATGCCGTCGACCCGGTGCACCACATCGACCCGGCGCAGCAGTGCGACAAAATCCGCCTCGCGCCCGACGGTTGCCGCATGCATCCGGCCGAGTGCCTGCGCGAAGGCCATGAGCGCATTGCGCGTCGCCGACTCTGCACGGGCTTGCAGCACCTGCGTCAGCCGGGCGTTCTCCCCGAGATCGCTCAAGACGAGCAACCGGTCCGGGAGGCTGTGCGCGATCAGATAGGCGCCCGGCCGCTGTTCGCGGCTGAGCGCGGTGGTGAACTGATACGACACAGCCTCGCGTAGAAACGCGGAGTCGATGCTGGCGACGCCCGGCGCGAGACCCCCCGTCCTGCGGTCCGCGGCGGATCCGCGAACCTGCTTGACGATGAGCGTCCGGGGCAGGGAGAAAGCGTTTTCTGAAACACGCACGCGAAGGACCGTCGTCCTACCACTACCGCTGAGTTCCATCGGATCGCTCAGCTTTACCGGAGCACCCATTCGCTTTGTGAGCAACTGCTGTGCTGCGGACACGACTTCGGCGGCGCGTTCGGCCAATAGTGCGGTCATCGCTAACCAAGCTACTCGCACCGCGTCACTTCTAGCGAGCGGTTGCACAACCTTTCCGCGTCGTTCGGCGTGTCTGCGTCAAGGTTGCGGGACCGGCGCCGCTTGCTTGACACCATTGCGGCTGTCCGGTTTTCTCATCGTCAACTGCCGTGCGCCACACCGCAAACCAGTTGCGTCGAAAGGTCTGCAGACAATGTCCGACTCACCGTCGCCCACGCCGAACGAACCAACTGGCTCGCCCGAATCGAGCGGTGGCGCGACCGATAAAGGTGGCGGCGAACAGTTCGCCGCGCGTCCGGGTCAGCACGAAAGTGCCGATCCGCAACCGACGGATCCGAGCTCCGGACACAGCAGGCACGAGATGGCCGGGCCCGCGGGCTACCCACAGTTCGAGGGTCCCGGCGCGGCGCAGTACGGCAATGAACCGGTGGAGCCGCCACCGCCGGTCGGCACGCCTGGACAACCGGGACAGCCGACCTACGGTCCACCGGGCACCGGTCCCGGTTCGGCATATCCCGGCACGATACCCCCTCCTGGCACTATGCCTTCTGGAGCTGCCGCGATGCCTATCGGCGCGGTCCCGCCGGCCGCGCCGCAACCCGGCTTCGAACCGGCCGACGCGGCAGCGCCCAGCCTGTCGAAGCCCACTACGATGCCACCCACCGGTGCCATGCCCCCGGGCTTCCAGCCCGACGCAGCGACCTACGGCTACCAGTCCGCCCCCGACACACCGACGACCCTCGACGTCGGCAATGCCCTCAGCTACGGCTGGGAGAAGTTCCGCGCGAATGTCGGCCCCTGGCTGGCCGTGACCGCGGTCGGCGTGATCATCTATCTCGCCTTCGTGCTCATCGTCCAGGTCGTGCAACCGCATTCGCTGTTCAGCCTGTTGCTGATCTTCCTCGTGGTGATGGTCGCGATCTGGCTGCTGCAGGCCGCTATGATCCGTGGCGCCCTCTACGAAACCGACGGCAACAAACCGACTTTCGCGTCCTATTTCCATTTCGTGAATGCGGGCAATGTCCTGTTGACAGCTCTGCTTGCCTTCGCGCTCACCTGGATCGGCGCGGCGCTGTGCTTCGTACCTGGTCTGATCGCCGGATTCCTGTGCATGTTCTCGCTGCACTTCGTGGTCGATCAGGAACAGGGCCCGTTCGACGCGATCAAATCCAGCGCGACGCTGGTCATCACCAATATCGGGCAGGCGCTGCTACTCGCCCTCGCCGTGCTGGTCATCACCTTCGTCGCCACCCTGCTGTGCGGCTTCGGACTGCTGGTCGCCGGACCGGTGTGCACGATCGCGGTGACCTACGCGTACCGGGCACTCACCGGCGGCACCGTGTCCGTGTCCTAGCCTCCGGTGCGCTGGGCGCATCCGCTCCCAGCGCACCGGAATCCCGGCCCCGCAACAGCATTGGCGGCCACTTCGACAGCGGTGACCGCATCACTGGCAGCCTCCGCTATTCCGAAACAGGACCGGCGTCGGCGCCGTGGTCCTTTTTCTTCTCCGGCTTGAAGTCCAGTCCCGCCTCCTTGCGCTGCTGCGCGGTGATCGGCGCCGGCGCATCGGTCAGCGGATCCACACCGCCACCCGTCTTCGGGAAGGCGATGACCTCACGGATCGAATCCAATCCGGCCAGCAGCGCGGTGATCCGGTCCCAGCCGAAGGCGATGCCGCCGTGCGGCGGAGCGCCGTAGGAGAACGCATCCAGCAGGAAGCCGAACTTTTCCTGCGCCTCGTCGTGTCCGATGCCCATCACATTGAAGACGCGCTCCTGCACATCGCGGCGATGGATACGGATGCTGCCGCCGCCGATCTCGTTGCCGTTGCAGACGATGTCGTAGGCATAGGCGAGGGCCGAGCCCGGATCGGTGTCGAAGGTCTCCAGGGACTCCGGCTTGGGCGAGGTGAACGCGTGGTGCACCGCGGTCCACGCCGAATGGCCAAGTGCCACATCGCCACTCGCGGTCGCCTCGGCGGCGGGTTCGAACATCGGCGCGTCCACGATCCATACGAACGCCCACGCGTTCTCATCTATCAGACCGCATTTGCGCGCGATCTCGCCGCGCGCCGCGCCGAGCAGCGCGCGCTGCGCCTTGGCCGGTCCCGCGGCGAAGAATACGCAGTCACCCGGTACCGCGCCGACATGCTTGGCCAGGCCCTCGCGCTCGGATTCGCTGAGGTTCTTGGCGACCGGACCACCGAGCGTGCCGTCCTCCTGCACCAGTACGTACGCCAGCCCCTTGGCGCCGCGCTGCTTGGCCCACTCCTGCCAAGTATCGAGCTGACGCCGTGGCTGACTCGCGCCACCGGGCATCACGACCGCACCCACGTACTCCGCCTGGAAAACCCGGAACGGAGTCTCCGTGAAATAATTGGTGCATTCGGTGATCTCGACACCGAAGCGCAGGTCCGGCTTATCGCTACCGAAGCGGCGCATCGCCTCGGCATAGGTCATGTGCGGAATCGGGAACGGGATGTCGTAGCCGACCAGCTTCCACAGCGCCTCCAGGATCTCCTCGGCGACCAGGATCACGTCCTCCTGGCGCACGAAGCTCATCTCGAGGTCGAGCTGGGTGAACTCGGGCTGGCGGTCAGCACGGAAGTCCTCGTCGCGGTAGCAGCGCGCGATCTGGTAGTACCGCTCGATACCGGCGACCATCAGCAGCTGCTTGAACAGTTGCGGGCTCTGCGGCAATGCGTAGAAACTCCCTGGCTGCAGACGCGCGGGCACCAGGAAGTCGCGGGCGCCCTCGGGCGTCGAGCGGGTCATCGTCGGGGTCTCGACCTCGACGAATTCATGACGAGCCAGCACCGCGCGGGCGGCCGCGTTGACCTTCGAGCGCAGCCGGATGGCCTTACCCGGCGCCTCGCGGCGCAGGTCGAGGTAGCGGTACTTGAGGCGGGCCTCGTCACCGGGCTGCTCGTCTAGCTGGAACGGCAGCGGCGCGCTCTCGTTGAGCACCTCGAGTTCGGTGACATTGACCTCGATGGAACCGGTCGGCAGCTCCGGGTTCTCGTTGCCGTCGGGCCGCTGCTCGACCACACCGGTGACCTGCACGCAGAATTCGGCGCGTAACTTGTGCGCCTGCGCCGCGGGCTCGCCCTCGCGGAACACCGCCTGCGCCACACCCGACGCATCGCGCAGATCGATGAAGATCACGCCACCGTGGTCACGACGCCGGGCCACCCAGCCGGTGAGGGTGACAGTCTGACCGGCGTGCTCGCTTCGCAGCGAACCGGCCAAGTGGGTGCGCAGCACGGGATTCCTTTCGACGAATGTGACACCGGCAGGGCGATCCGGTGCGGTTGCCATCGTAGTGAGACACATATCCCGAGAGGAAACCGCTATCGCCGCCCCGCGTGCGAAGCTGTATCGGCAGGGGATGACCGAGACGTTCGGCACACGAGAAAGCGAAGCAGATGACCTTCAACGAAGGCCTCCAGATCGACCCGGATCGGGCTTCTTCCGGCGGTGGACCCGGGCTGGGCGGCAAGCTCGCTCTCGGCGGCGGTGCCGGCGGTCTCATTCTGCTGGTTCTCGGCCTGTTGCTCGGTGGGGATCCCGGATCGCTGCTCGGACAGTTGAACGGCAGCCAGACCAGCACCGTGCAGCCGGGCACGGCGGGTACGCCCGCCCATTGCAAGACCGGCGCGGACGCCAATAAGTACGTCGATTGCCGGGTGGTGCTCACCGCACAGAGTCTCGACGCGGTCTGGGCAGCACAGCTGCCCCAGCAGACCGGCAAGAAGTATTCGAAACCGAAGCTGGTGCTGTTCTCCGGCGCCGTCTCGACCGGCTGCGGCAATGCGACCAGCGCAGTGGGCCCGTTCTACTGCCCCGCCGACCGGACCGCATACTTCGACACCGCCTTCTTCCAGGAGCTGGTCGACCGCTTCGGTTCCAGCGGCGGCCCACTCGCCCAGGAGTACGTGGTGGCACATGAGGTCGGCCACCACATCCAGAATCTGCTCGGTGATATCGGCCGGGCGCAACAGGATCCGCGCGGGCCGGAATCCGGCGCGGTGCGCACCGAACTCCAGGCCGACTGTTACGCGGGCATCTGGGCCCACTTCGCCGACAAGCAGCCCGCCCCCGGCACCGACCAGCCCTTTCTGAAACCCCTTTCCGACAACGATATCCGCGACGCTCTCTCTGCCGCCTCTGCTGTCGGTGACGACCGCATCCAGCGTGCCGCCCAGGGCCGCGTCAATCCGGAGGCCTGGACCCACGGTTCCTCGGACCAACGCCAGAAATGGTTCCTCACCGGTTACAAGACCGGTCAGGTTCAGGCGTGCGACACCTACTCGGCCGCCGACCTGAACACCCCGTCGGCTTTGCGCTGATCACCAATGGATGATCAACCGCTCTCGATAGGAATTCGAGCAACACGATGGCCCGCGGTGCGGGTCCCGGACTGGGCGCTGAGATGATCGAGGCCTCGATAATCGAGGCCAATTGGACTGTGGCACAGCGTAGATAGGGATTTCATGCGAATAACGAAGTCGGCACTGTTGGTTCTCGTCGTGATATTCGCGGGTAGCTGGGGTGTCGCCTCCGCCCAACCGGCCGCCGACACGCCATCGCCCGCCTCCGCACTGCTGACACTCACCACCATCCCGAGTGGTTGGTCCGAGCGGGTCGACCTGCGTCCGCTGCTCCAGATCTACGCCGACGGCCGCGCGGTCCAACAGCCCGACGCGGCATCCACTGCTCGTGCCGCCGATGTCCCACCGCAGCGATTCACCGGCGCCATCCCCGTCGACGTCCTGAATGCCGCACTGGCGGAAACCAAATCACTCGCCGCTCTCGACCTCGGCATGCCCAGCGCCACCGACCAGGGCACCCAAATCATCGATCTCATGCCGAGCCCGCCCGACCAAGACGTCCATGTGCTCATGTACGCCCCCGACGCGACCGAGAATCTGACCTCCGACCAACAAGCCAACCGCAAACGCTTCACCGATCTGTACCGGAAACTCCTCGACGCGTTCACCAAAGACCATTGAACCGGGCGGCCTTCCGAGGCCGCGGCGGTGGGTGCTGCCATTCGATCCGCCGCCTCACATCGCAGAAGCCCGACAACTGCGGTACCACGACCAACTCAGCGAGACCAACCAATGGTCGCGCAGCCATCCACCAGAACCCGAGAACACCGGTGCCCCCACTCGACATCGAGCGAGGGCACCGGAGAACAGCCTCGAACTAGAATTGATCCTGTTCGTAGTCCGAACTGACCAATTCATCCGGATGGGTCGCACCGATGACGTCGGGTGTGGACTCACCCAGCGGCCCGGTGAGGTCGTCGTTGCCGGTGCGGCTCTGGTACGGCTCCACATTGCGTGAGTGCTCGCCGTCGTTTGCGCCCCGTTGGCCAGAAGCACCCGGGCTGCCGCCCATGAACGAGCTCCCCGAGCTGGTCGACGAACCCGTGCCCAAGGATGCGCCTGGCAGGCCCGCGACCCGGCTGATCGGCGAAATGCTGCTGCTCGGCGTGCCGGTCACCTTCTGCGTCGACGGCGAGCCCGAAGAACTCGGCGAACCGGAATGGCTACCGATGCCGGTGATGCCCGGGGTTCCCGTCGTGGTGTGCCCCGTGGTCGATGCCGCCATGGTGGACGTACTCGGCGAACCGGAGGTGCTGGAACCGTCCAGCAGACTGGCCGCATTGGTCGACGCGTTCTGCGCGACCTCCTGGGCCTGCGACATGATCGGCTCACCCAGGTTCTGCATGGCCGCCTGCGCGACCTCCTGCGGCGAGGGGAGACCGCTGGTTCCGAGCAACTGGCTCACCATACCGGTCAGTTCGGCTGTCTTCCCGGCCAGATCACCGCGGGTCGCATTGACGACTGTGACCGCCGACCCGAGATGTTCGGTCGCGGACGCGATGAGCGCGGCCTGACCGGGCGGGGTCAACGCCACCGGCACGAGTGCGGTTGCCTGCGTGGCGAATTCGCTCGCGATCCCGAGCAACTGCGCATTGCCCTGCTGCACCACCGCGGCAGCCCGCCGGGTGAGTTCGGAGATATCGATACCGCGCTGACTCGTGTCCTGCCCCTGGGTCTGCGCGGTCTTGCTGGCGGCCTGCGCCTCACGAGACGACTGGCCCTGCCAGAGCTGCTCGACGGTCTGCAGACCGCCCTTACCAACCGATACCGCGGACTCGATGATCTTGGATGACTGACTGAGGATCGCGGTCGGGTCGAAGGCACCGATGACACCGGTGCCGAAGCTGTTGAGCAGCTCGAGGATCGGCTGAAACAGCGTGTCGATGCCAGGAATCCCGGGAATCGATAGCCCCTGCATCAGCGCCGCGACCGGATCGGACGGGATATTCGTCGCCGCCGCGGCCGCACCCTGGCTGCCCGCCCCGCCGAGCGCACCGCTCACGGCACTCTGCGCCTGGTGCGCAACGTTCTGCGCCGCCTGCACCACCGGCGCCGCCGCATGGCTGATCGCGGTCTGGGCATCAGTCAGTGCCTGCGAAACATCCGGCGGGACCGCGCCGGAGAGAATCGCGCTCGCGTCCGGCGTCGAATTGCCGTTGAGCCCCGGTATGCCCGCGGGCATAGCCCCCAGCTGCGGCGAATCCTCGGTGATCTTGCGCGCGAGCACGAATTCGGGAGCCTCGATCGGCGGCAGATCCGCAGGCAACTGCGGCAGCGACAGATCGCTCAAACCTTGCGCCGCATTCTGCAGTGCGCCGACCGCGGTGTTGTGCGTCGCGATCACTGCCTCTTCGATCGCCACGTTCTGCTCGTCGGGTGCGATCACACCGGTAGCGCCGGTATCGATCGGCTTCATGCCCCGCCTCCGACCTGGTTGGTGATCGCGCGCAGCGCGCTGGCATTGCCGGAGTCGGTGGTGTCGAACGCGGCGGCCGCGGTGAAGGCGGACTTCGCGAGCTTGTCGTACTTCGCCGACAGATCGTTGATGTCCTTGGCCTGCAACACTTGTGCCGCCGCGAAGGCCAACAGATAGTCGGCGCCGATCAAGCCGAACACCGGCGTGAGCGCGGCCACGTTCTGCACGGCATCGAAATTCCCCGCCCCCGCGATCTCGCCGGCGACCCCGGCATTTGTTGTCGCGAATGCTCGAACCGCATCGGTCTCCACCGAGAGATCAGCCATCGAGTTACACCCCCCAAATCGTCTTGAACTGCAGTTCAGTGTTCGTAGCGTCGATCAACATCTACTCCCTGCCCGGACCAGCAGCTCGGCTGCGATCGGACCCCTGCGCAACGGCGAGTTGGTACCGGCGCCGCTGCGGCTGCGCCCAATATAGCCGACCCCACCGACTGGTTTCGAGCCCGACGCGACGACGGCAAACGAACTGGAACGTGGTGCGAATTAGAACAAGGGCCTGGGCGCGGTGATCTGCAATCCCACCGGCATCTTCGGCCCGCTCGACTACGACACCCCACCGTCCAGGATCAACCGCACCCTCGAGGACGCGGCCCGACAGATTGCTTGACACTACTTAGAACAGATGTTCGACTGATGGGGTGCGGTGGCAAAGCCAAACCCTGGATGCCGACGACGGCGCCCTGCCCGGTCTCGACCGGGCAGGTTTCGTGCGCACCGTGCAAACCCCCGAATTCGAGGGCATCACGTTCCACGAGGTGCTGTGCAAGAGCGCACTGAACAAGATGCCGGAGTCGTCGAACCTCCCGTTCCATTGGACGATCAATCCGATGCGCGGCTGTTCGCACGCCTGCCGCTACTGTTTCGCGCGCCCCACCCACGAGTATCTGGATCTGGACGCGGGTCGGGATTTCGATTCGCAGATCGTGGTGAAGACCAATATCGCCGCCGTACTGCGCAAAGAACTCGACCGGCGGTCCTGGCATCACGAACCCGTCGCGCTGGGTACCAATACCGATCCGTATCAGCGGGCCGAGGGACGATACCGGTTGATGCCCGGCATCATTCGGGCCCTGACCGATTCCGGCACGCCGTTCTCCATTCTCACCAAGGGCACCCTGCTGCGCCGGGATCTGCCGCTGCTGACGGCGGCGGCCCGCCAGGTCCGGGTGAGTATCGCTGTTTCCATCGCGATCCTGGACATGGATCTGCACAGCAGCCTGGAATCAGGTACTCCGTCACCCAAGGCACGGTTGGAGATGGTGCGGGCGCTGGCCGATGCCGGGTTCGAGGTGAATGTGATGGTCGCGCCGGTAATTCCATATCTCACCGATAGTCGCGCCCAGCTCGCCGCACTGTTCGCCGCGATCGCCGCGGCCGGAGCGGTATCAGCGGTCGCATTCCCGATGCATCTGCGCGGGGCCACCCGCGGCTGGTTCCTGAGTTGGCTGGCCGAGGCGCATCCGGCGCTGGTCCGCCGCTACCGCCAACTCTATGGCCGAGGCGCCTATGTGACACCGGAATATGCATCCTGGCTACGCGAGCGGGTGCAGCCACTGCTCCAGCGACACGGCCTGACCCGCGAGCACACTCTCG
This sequence comes from Nocardia citri, assembly GCF_054065835.1. Taxonomy (NCBI): domain Bacteria; kingdom Bacillati; phylum Actinomycetota; class Actinomycetes; order Mycobacteriales; family Nocardiaceae; genus Nocardia; species Nocardia citri. Next base: position 100,743 of record NZ_JBSUQM010000003.1, on the reverse strand, counting down.
AGCCGGCGACAGCACCCTCGGCACCGCTGCCGAACGACACGCAGCTGGCGCTGTTCGCGTAGAGCATTTCATAAGCGATTCCCGCACATGGCGGAGTAGGTTGGCCAATGGCACCTCCCATCGGACGAGGAAGTGAAGCAGGCGTATGGTTTCCGACCGAAGTGATGTCGGCACAGCGAAATTGGAAAAGGTCGTAATTCGGTTCGCCGGGGACTCCGGTGACGGAATGCAGCTCACCGGTGATCGCTTCACGCACGAAGCGGCCGCATTCGGCAACGACCTCGCCACCCAACCCAACTTCCCGGCCGAAATCCGGGCGCCGCAGGGCACACTTCCCGGTGTCTCATCCTTCCAGATCCAGATCGCCGACTACGACATCCTGACCGCCGGCGACCAACCCGATGTCCTGGTCGCGATGAACCCGGCGGCACTCAAGTCCAATCTGCAGGATTTGCCGCGCGGCGCCACCCTCATCGTGAACACCGACGAGTTCACCACACGCAATCTCGGCAAGGTCGGCTACACCACCGATCCGCTCGACGACGACACACTGAGCGATTTCGTGGTCCATCGCGTGCCGATGACCTCACTCACCCTCGGCGCGACCGAACCCTCCGGTGTCGGCAAGAAGGATGGTCAGCGCGCGAAGAATATGTTCGCGCTCGGCCTGCTGTCCTGGATGTACGGCCGTCCGATCGGCGGCACCGAACGCTTCCTGCGCGAGAAGTTCGCCGCGAAACCCGATATCGCCGAGGCGAATCTGCTGGCCTTCCGCGCGGGCTGGAACTACGGCGAGACCACCGAAAGCTTCGCAACCACCTTCGAGGTGGCCCCGGCCAAGCTGCCGCCGGGCACCTACCGTCAGATCACCGGCAACACCGCGCTCGCCTACGGCCTCGTCACCGCGGGGCAATTGTCCGGTTTGCCGGTATTTCTCGGCACGTACCCGATCACGCCCGCCTCCGACATCCTGCACGAACTGAGCAAACACAAGAACTTCGGCGTCACCACTTTCCAGGCCGAGGACGAGATCGCGGGCATCGGCGCGGCCCTCGGCGCTTCGCTCGGCGGCGCACTCGGCGTCACGAGTACCTCCGGGCCCGGGCTGGCGCTCAAGAGCGAAACCATCGGACTCGCGGTGATGACGGAACTGCCGTTGGTGATCGTCGACGTGCAACGCGGCGGTCCGTCCACCGGACTGCCCACCAAAACCGAACAGGCCGATCTGCTGCAGGCGCTTTACGGCCGCAACGGGGAATCGCCCGTCGCCGTACTCGCGCCGCGCTCCCCCGCCGACTGCTTCGCCACCGCGGTAGAAGCGGCCCGCATCGCCCTCACCTACCGCACGCCGGTGCTGCTACTCTCCGACGGCTCGATCGCCAATGGCTCCGAGCCATGGTCGATTCCGCGAGTCGCCGAATTGGAGCCGATCGATCCGCGCTTCGAACCGGAGGCGGAGGAGGGCACACTGTTCCAGCCCTACTCCCGTGACCCCGACACCCTCGCCAGGCCGCTCGCGGTGCCCGGCACTGCCGGTCGCGCACATCGGATCGGTGGATTGGAGAAGGCCGACGGCAGCGGCAACATCTCCTATGAGCCCGGCAATCACGAACTGATGGTGCGCCTACGACAGGCCAAGATCGATGGCATCACCGTCCCCGATCTCGAAGTCGACGATCCGGAGGGACAGGCCGAACTGCTGCTGATCGGGTGGGGCAGTTCCTTCGGGCCGATCGGTGAGGCCTGTCGCCGCGCCCGCCGTCGCGGCGTCCCGGTCGCGCAGGCACATCTGCGATATCTGAATCCCTTGCCCGCCAACCTCGGTACCGTGCTGCGGAGTTATCGAACGGTGGTCGCGCCCGAAATGAACGGCGGTCAGCTGGCCATGCTGTTGCGGGCGAAGTATCTGGTGGATGTGCAGCCGTGGACGAAGATCGCGGGCACGGCATTCTCCGCACAAGAACTCGTCGGGGTGATCGACGCGGCACTCGACGGGTCGATCGAGGACATGGAAAACGACAAGGCCTTCGCGGCACGGGCGCGGGCCACGTACGCGGTTGGGGGTAACTGATGACCATCGTCGAAACCTCGCTCGTCGGAACCGATCTGGGTCTCACCGGACTCTCCGGCGTGCCGTCCGCGGACGAGCCGCAGAAGGTCAAGGACTTCACTTCCGATCAGGAGGTGCGCTGGTGCCCCGGCTGCGGTGACTACGTGATCCTGGCGACCGTGCGCGGCTTCCTCGCCGACCTCGGATTGCGCAGGGAGAACCTGATGTTCGTCTCCGGGATCGGCTGCTCGAGCCGGTTCCCGTACTACCTGGAGGCCTACGGCATCCACTCCATCCACGGTCGCGCGCCCGCCATCGCGACCGGGCTCGCGGTCACCCGGCCGGATCTGTCGGTGTGGGTGGTGACCGGTGACGGTGATGCACTGTCGATCGGCGGCAACCACCTGATCCATGCTTTGCGCCGCAATGTGAATATGACGATCCTGCTGTTCAACAACCGGATCTACGGACTCACCAAGGGGCAGTACTCCCCCACCTCGGAGGCGGGCAAGATCACCAAGTCGACGCCGATGGGCTCGGTCGACCACCCCTTCAATACGCTCTCGGTCGCGCTCGGCGCGGAAGCCGGCTTCGCCGCGCGCGCATTGGATTCCGATCGCGCCGGCCTCATCGAGGTGCTGCGCGCCGCCGCCGAACATCGCGGAACCTCGTTCGTCGAGATCCTGCAGGACTGCCCGATCTTCAACGATGGTTCTTTCGATGTGCTGCGCAAGGGCGATGCCGAATCCCGCCTCATCCCGCTGCACCACGGTCAGCCGATCCGTTTCGGCGCCGATGGTGAATTCGCCGTGGTGCGTGCCGGTTTCGGGCTCGCGGTAGTGCGTGCCGACGAAGTCGACGAGTCCGAGATCATCGTGCACGACGCCTACACCGACAACCCGGAATACGCCTACGCGCTCTCGCGTCTGTCCGATCAGGACCTCGGCCACGTTGTCACCGGCGTCTTCCGCGATGTCAGCCGGCCCACCTACGACGACGCGGTCCGCGGCCAGACCGCCATGGCGCGGGAACGCAAACCGGTACACGAGGATTCGCTGCAATCCCTGCTCAACGGATCGGAAACCTGGACCATCACCTAGGCAGACCCAGCCGATCTGCGAGCGTGTCGAGGGTGCGATGTAGGTCGGCACGCTTGGCGGTGGTGGTGAGCTCCGCGGTAGTCCGGGCATCGATTGCCTGGGCAGCGGCGAGGCATTTGCGCAAGCACTCGCGGCCTTCGGAGGTCAGTCGCGGATTTCGACGGCGGCGATCCCGCGGATCCCGCAGTCGTTCGATGGCTCCCGCCCGCGCCGTTTCCTCAGGTGCCGCCGCGCTGCTGTTCAGCCTGACCAGCCACCGCAAGCGAGCGCTTCTACCGCTGCCGACTTTCCCGCGGTACAAGCTCGGTGACGTCGCAATCGGCGCCACCCAGGGTATTCCGGGCGTGATGGTCGGCGCCAGCGCGCTCGCGCTCATTCATCTCGCCACCGCGGGTCGGTTGATGCTGCGCCGGAGTCGCGCCGCGACAGCCGCTACCTGAGCCGCGACTGCGGGATGCGTCAGATCCGCTTGGCGAATCCGAGGTCGACGACGGCGTCACGTTCCTGTTCGAGTTCGGCGACGCTGGCGTCGATACGGGCGCGGGAGAATTCGTCGATCTCCAGGGTCGCAAGCGGGGCGGAAGACTGGCGCGCCCGCCGCCGATATCGCCCGCGTCGCCATTTGGGGCAACCACTCCGCGACGCAATATCGCGTATCAGCACAACCCCGCGACTTCCTGATCGGTCAGGACGATCGGCGAAACGTAATCCTTCGCTCTCGCCAGTCGCACGGCGCGATACAGCGGTCGCTCCTCCAGGCCCGCGTCTCGTGCCTCGGCGCGCAGTTGCTGGACGAGCATGGCCGAAACCGCAACGGCCGCAGCGAGTTCACTCGCGGCCAGGGCATCGGCCAGTGTGCGAAGACCGAGGAGGTGGAGTTCGCGACCGCTGCCCGCGTCGGTGTACATCGCGAGCGGGACGACCTGGGAATCGGCACCCGTGGTCACCCGCAGCACGATACGGCTCAAACGGGCCGGAAAGACCAGGATTTCGACACCGTTAGCGGCGGCGATATCCACCTGACGCTCACCGATCACTCGCCGCGCGTGAATCGTGGTCCCGGCCAACCACATACGTCGTCGACGCAACGCGATGGCGTAGGCGAGGGTCGGTGCACCGACGACGAAACCGATCGCGATAGCGACCGACCACGGCACCAGCAGCGCTACGAGCAATGCCGCGCCGATGCCAACTCCTACCGCGGCGAGGGCGAGTCGCCGCAGCATGGGGGCATAGGTTTCGGGCGCTACGAGATCGAGTCCGACCGTCGGAACCGGTTGGGCTGCACCGGGATTCGTGGGTTCTACAGGCACGGCCGCCCATTCGTCGTGGTGCGGGTATACCCCGGCACCGTACTACTCACCCGAGCGCAACGCGGCGGCGACGGCGGCCACCGTCTCGTCCAATGGGATCTGGCGCTGTTCACCGGTGGCCATCTCCTTGAGGCCGATGGTGTTCTCGGCCAGATCACGGTCACCGAGGACCAGAGTGAATGCGGCACCGGACTTGTCCGCGGCCTTCAGCGACCCTTTGACGCCGCGACCGCCGTAGGCCAGGTCGACCCGGATACCCGCCGCCCGCAGCTGTGCCGCGAGGACGACCAACCGCTGCTTGGCCGCATCACCGAGCGATACGCCGTAGACCTCACACCGCGCCGGATCCCCTGCCGACTTGCCTTCGGCCTCCAACGCCAGCATGGTGCGGTCCACACCGAGACCGAATCCGATGCCGGACAACGGTTGTCCGCCCAGTTCGGCCATCAGCCCGTCGTAACGCCCGCCGCCGCCGATACCCGACTGCGCCCCGAGCCCGTCGTGCACGAATTCGAAGGTCGTCTTCGTGTAGTAGTCCAGGCCGCGCACCATCCGCGGATTCACCACATAGGGCACGCCCAGCGCGTCGAGGTACCCGAGCACCTGCTCGAAGTGCGTTTTCGCCGACTCCGACAGGTGATCTATCATCAGCGGCGCGTTCGCGGTCAGCTCGCGCACCTCGGGCCGCTTGTCGTCGAGCACCCGCAGCGGATTCAGCTGCGCCCGCCGCTTGGTCTCCTCATCCAGCGGCAGTCCGAACAGGAAATCCTGCAGCAGCTCCCGGTACTGCGGGCGGCAGGTCTCGTCACCGAGCGAGGTGATCTCCAGTCGGAAGCCATCGAGCCCGAGTCCGCGATATCCGGCGTCGGCGATCGCGATCACCTCGGCATCCAGTGCCGGATCATCGACACCGATCGCCTCGACGCCGACCTGCTGCAGCTGTCGGTACCGACCGGCCTGTGGACGCTCGTAGCGGAAGAACGGACCCGAGTACACCAGCTTCACCGGCAATTGCCCTCGGTCGAGCCCGTGTTCGATGACCGCGCGCATGACGCCCGCGGTGCCCTCCGGCCGCAGCGTGACACTGCGATCGCCGCGGTCGGCGAAGGTGTACATCTCCTTGGTCACCACATCGGTGGATTCACCGACGCCGCGCGCGAACAAAGCGGTGTCCTCGAAGATCGGCAGCTCCACATGCCCGTACCCGGCGAGTCGGGCGGCGCGGATCAAGCCGTCACGCACCGCGACGAACTCGGCCGAACCGGGTGGCACGTAATCCGGAACCCCCTTCGGGGCGGAGAAGCTGCTGGTCTTGGTCACGATGGTCCAGTTTCCACCACCACAGCCCGTCAAGTCCAACCGGTTTGCCGCCGCCGGCGGCTGACTGCGGGTCGCTCGAAAGGATCGGCGGGTTTGTACAGCGTCACGACCGGTCGAAACGGCCTGCTGAGCAGTCTCAGGAATAGATGGCACAATCCTGTGCCGTACGTAACGGATACGGGAGGAACGTGGTAGTGCCGAGCAACGAACAGCGACGGGCAGCAGCGAAACGCAAGCTGGAACGCCAGCTGGCCAACCGGGCCGACCGGGCGCGCAAGCGCAAGCGACTCATGATCGCCGGATCGGCGCTCGGCGTGGTGGTCGTGGCGGCAGCGGCCGTCGGCGTCTACTTCCTGACCAAAAGCGACGAAAAGCCCGCCGCCATCAGCTGCGACTACCGCGACAGTCAGAAGCCCGCCGATAAGCAGGTGAACAAGCCGCGCACCAGCGGCATCCAGAACACCGGCGACAATGCGAGCCTCAGCGTCAGCATGGAGACCACCCAGGGCCCCATCGGCCTGACCCTGGACAATGCCAAGGCGCCGTGCACCGTGAACAGCTTCGCCAGCCTCGCCGGTCAGGGCTACTTCGATAACACCACCTGCCACCGCATGACCGCGGACGAGGGCCTGAAGGTACTGCAGTGCGGTGACCCGACCGGCACCGGTACCGGCGGTCCCGGATATCAGTTCGACAACGAGTACCCGACCAACCGCTACAACCCCACCGACCCCGCGTTGCAGAAGCCCATGAATTACCAGCGCGGCACACTCGCCATGGCCAATGCGGGCCCGGATCCCAAGACCGGCGGCGGCACCAACGGCAGTCAGTTCTTCATCGTCTACGGCGATTCGCAACTGCCGCCGAACTACACCATCTTCGGCACCGTCGACCAGAACAGCATGGGCACGCTGGACAAGATCGCCGCGGGCGGTCAGGACAACTCCAACAGCCAGGGCGACGGCAAGCCCAATCTCCCGGTGACCATCCAATCGGTCCGCATCGACTGATGCCGACCCTTTCGAGCGACCTGCAAGCAGTTCCGCGAGCGACACGCCCGATCCGGATACTGGCTTCGTTCGGTCGCGCTGCGCACAATGGGCAGCGGGCCCGAAACCCATCCGTACACAACCCAGGGTAGGCGACCCTAATCATTCGGTAAGGTTGCGCTAAGACCGGAGATCCTCCGAAGCATTCCGCTGTCCGCCGGAATTGTGCGTTATATGCTGTTGAGCGGCACGCCCGCACGGTTGGTGCCGAGCTTTCTCGGGTAACCTCGAATAAAGGAGAACGCGCGGCGTAGCCATCCCAGACCGGACGCATCCCCGAACCGGGAATGTGACGCAGCGAGTTTTCTGGGTGTCCACGTTTGCAGGCGGGGCACCGGCGCGGCGGATTACAGTCCGGCGTGGCGGCGTCCGTGACGAAGCACCACAACATCCATAGTGATCACTGCAGCATCGGGGAGCAGCCATGTCCGAGGAACTGGACGACATCGGCCGGGAAACCGCGGCCATGATGAAGACTATGTTGCAGCTTGCGACCCTGGTCGCACTGCGGGCCCGGGAGCGTGGCCAGAAAGAAGCCGAAGCGCGCGTCAAGGTCACCGAGGCTCGTGTCAAGGAGGCGCGGGAACTTCAGATCCGTGAGGCCCGCGACGCCAAGGCGAAGGACCCACGCAATCTCGAGCTGGCCCGTATGGTCGAGAAATCGGTTCCGGCCAAGGGGATTTCACTGGAGAAGGATCGTTTCTCCGCACAGGCCGAGGCCAGCCGGATGGCCGCGACGGCCTCTACTCAGTCCAAACCGCTCATCCGCTACGACTCCCAGGAGCGTAGGCAGGCGATCGCGGCGCATCTCGCCCGGATCGGCATCGCACCGGAACTGGCGGCGGTGCGGATGCTCATCGAAGTAGGCCAGGGGCAACCGCCCGAGGAAGCGGTACGCCTTCGCGACGAAGCCGCTCGCGCGGCCGCCGCACGAGGTCGGGAACAGGATGCACGCGGCTTGGAACGCGTCCGACAGTAGCGCCATCCCGACAACGGAAACCGAATACGCCCGCTGAAATCAGCGGGCGTTTCGACGTTTTCGGCTCCTCAGACGCGGAAGTCGCCGATCGTCGGATCGCCGAAGAGCCCCTGAGCGGGGGACTTCAACGGCAGTGGGCTCAGCATGTCCTTGTGCCCGTTGCGGACACTGCAGTACTTGAACGGTCCTCGCGGATCGAAGAGTTTGGTCATATGCGGATCAGCGTGGTCGAGAAACCAGATGCTCAATCCGGTGCTCGGTTCGAGTCGGTAGTGTTCCCAGGCGCGCCAGAGCGCATCTAGTCGCGCTACCGCCTCGGCGTGCTTCCACCACTCCGGGCACCATACCGTTTCACTGATGTCGGTGACCTGACGCCGATACACCAGGCTGAGGTAGTTCTCGACGAACTCCACCACATTGGTGTAGATCATTGGCTGCTGCTGTTCAGTCACAGCTCCACCTCGCTAGCGCTCGGCTTCGCTGTGACTGGCCGTGCGGTGTCCATGGTTGCCTCGCTTCGCTCGGTCACAGTGGCCGAACCTCCTCGATTTGACCGTATTCGGGCGGCGGAGCCGCCTTGGTCAAGTTGGGCGAGCCGAACAGGTCGGCGATCTCGGTCTTACGCCCCGGAAGATGGTGCGAGATCGACTTCTTCACATCGTCAGCGTAGTCGCCCTCCCACCAGGGCACGGTGCGCACGAGCACCGGGGGCTGACCGGAGGTGAACACGATCGCGCGGCCCTGCGGCAGGGTTGCCAGCGCGTTCACGGTGAACGTCTTGGACGAGCTGAGTGAGCGCGAATAACTCTTGCCGCCTTTGGATTCCGAAACCGAAGACGAGATCGCGTCGTATTCGCCGATCGCCTCGGAGCGGTCGCGCAAGAAGTTCATATCATCGACGCCCGGACCGAGCACCTTGATATTGGCCGCCGACCACAGCGCGAGCATGCCGTCCTCACCCCAGCAGCGCGCGCCCTGCGCCCAGGACTGCAGCACCGTCATCACCACGATGCCGCGCGAGCCGAAGTGACTGTACTGCTTGGGCAAATCCTTCCAGCGCACCACATTCGCCGCCTCGTCCAGAACCGCGAGCATCGGGATCGGCAGCCGTCCGCCGGGTGAATGCGTGGCCTTGCGCATGGCCACATCGACCACGGCCTCGGTGAGCGCACTGACCAGCGGCGCCGCCGAACCGCGACCCTCTAGCGAGAGACTGTAGAGAGTGCCGTTGTTCTCGATGAATTCGAGTTCGTCGAATTGCATACGGTTGTCGCCCGGCAGGATCCACGGGTGCACATTGGACAGCTGCAGGCAGCGGATCATTTTCTTGGCGGTGCCGAAAATGCCGCTCTTGGTGCGCGGATCGGCGTTGTACTGCATCGCGAGACCCGAGGCGGTGTAGTGCTTGCTCGCATTGCGCAGCAGCTCGATCGGCTCGGAGTCGTTGGGGTTGGTCACCCAGTCCCAGACCTGGACGATCGGGCGACCACCGAGCGCCGCGGCCAGGAACAGCCCGGCGAGCAGGTCCTCGGCTTCGGGATCGAAGAACAGATCGCTCTTGGCATCGGAACCGTTGTCGGCGTCGGCGAAATGTCCGGCCAGCCGCGCGGCCCGCATCTCCGCACCGTCATGGTAGGCGTCCACCCACGCCAGTGGATCCCAGAACCAGGTGGGCTCCTCCCCCGCGACACCCTGCGGATCGAAGACGAAGGTGCGACTTCCCTTGGCCTCTCGCACATCTCGGGTCGCGTCGACCACATCGCGCTTGTTCGAGGTGGACAGCACCGGACCGATCGCGGTCAGGATGGCCGGGATCACCCGGGAGGTCGATTTGCCCTGTCGTGGACCCCAGATGTCCAGATGCAGATCCTCATAGGAGCCGTAGAGCATCACCCTGTCGGCGATGCCGATGCCGATCGGCACGCCCGGACTGTCGTTGTAGCCGAGCCGCACACCGAGCATATCGGCTTTCGCCCGGACCCCACTCTCGGTGAGTGACTTGATGGCGCCGCCCGTGCCCATCACATCGGCCTTGTCGTCCACGGCGAGCCGCCCGACCGACCGGCGTGCGGCGATTCGGCTGCGCACCAGCAGATAGGCGACGATCGCCGCGATCACGAGCAGCACGATCACCGTGGAAGCGCGCGGCCAGTGCAATTTTCCGCGGGCCAGATCGGCGACGATCGCGATCGGATTGATCGGAATGTCCTGCGGGGTGACAGCCATCGCGTTGCCGAGATGCAAGGCGATCCACAGGGTTCCGAGCGTCGCGAAACCGGCGTAGATCATGTAGAGGGTGATGTCGGGTCCGACCACGGCCGGATCCCGCACCTTCTTCTTTTTCGCCATGTCTGCCTCCTGTTAGGACCTAGCTATGTGGTTGTCACTGGTGCGGGTTCAGCGGAAGGCGTCGAGCCGCCAACCTTCCGAGGTGCGCACCACGGTCGCGATGACCGTCGCGGGCGGCAGGGATTCCCTGCGCCCGTTCGGGTAGACGACCGTTTGCTCGATCCCGATCTTGAACTGTTGGACGTTCGGATCGGCACTCGCGGGCGGGCGCTCCCCCGACGCGAAGGCAAAGGCCTCGATATGTGCCTGTGCCTTGGCCCAGTCCGCCCACTGCAACGTCGCCTTCGGTGTCTCGATCCCGGTCGGCGTATTGTCCAGCATGCGGATCAGGCTGGGGCCCAACCATTTTCGCGCACGCGATAACGATGCGCCCTGGGCCTCGGTGGCGGGCTGCCAGGAGTAGATCTCCTTCAGCGCGGCCACCGCGACGCCCTCGGGCGTGACCGGATCGGGGGCGGGAACCCCCTCCAGCAATCGGGTCGTGGACGTGGGCGGCTGCGGCGCACCAGAACCCGACTCCCGACCCGATTCGGCGCACCCCGGACCCAACATCGCGACGCTCACCACCAGCATCACCACCAGTTTCGCGCGTGCATTGTTATTCAAGGCTAGCCGCCGGTGCCGACACTTGTGTGGTCCAATCGCCGCACGTGCTTCGGCGTGTACGCCCGCCGCGGTATCGGTTGTCGTCACAGCACCCTCCTGCCGCGACCGTCACCGGGCACCGCGACCTCGGTCACGCCACTGGAATGCCCGTATGCGGCGGGCACGGATTGGATCATTCGGCTGTTTCCGGAATAGATCCCGACCTCGGCGGGGCCACGCGGGCCGAATGAGCTGAACACCAGATCACCGGGCTGCAACTTGCCGAGCGGGACTTCGACGCCGGCTTCCCACTGCTGTTCGGCGGTCCGCGGCAGTGTCACGGCCCCCGACGACGCCGCGAACACCGCAGCCGAAGTCAGGCCGGGACCGTCCATACCGCCGCCGCTCGGACCCTGCGGACCCCCGCCACCCCAGACATACGGGGTGCCCAGCCACTGCTGCGCCGCCTGGACGACCTGAACGCCGCCCGCACCCTGCTGCGGGGTGAACCGGCCGCTGGAACCCTGCGCCCGGTATTGCGGTTCCATCGCAAGGATATTCGCGACGTACGGCCGCGTTTCCGCATAGTGCGCGGCTACCTGGTTCGGCATACCGCCGGAGGCCAGTACCGCACCCTCACCGGCGTTGTAGGCGGCCAGGGTCAGTGCGACGACATCGCCCTGCACCCGGCCCTCGGACTCCCACGCCATGATCTTGTGCGCGAGCGCGCACATATATCGGCCCTGACCGATAATCGCGTCGCCGTCGTCCCATACACTCGCGACGCCATTGCCGTCGGCATCGATCACATAGGGCTTGCCATCGTCGGGGTCGATACTGGCCGCCGTGCCGGGCAGGAACTGGGCCAGACCCTGGGCGCCCGCGGGGGATGCGGCGCCGCGCCGGAATCCGGACTCCTGTCTGCCTTGTGCGGCCAGCAGCGACGGGGTGATCTGCGGGCAGATGGAACCCGCACGGCGATACCAGATTTCGAGCTCCTGCGGCACCTTGCCCGCAGCCAGCGCACCACCCGCGGTGCCGAAACCGCGATTACAGCGCGGATCCGACGAGAAGGCCTGCGCACCACCGACATCCGGAGTCGGTGCGCCGTCGAGCCAGGGCAGCGGGTCGATCTGCCGACCGCCGGTGAAGCGTCCACCCGGCACGATCTCGAAATGCAGATGCGGGCCGCTGGATTCGCCCGCCGAGCCGACCTGCGCGATGGGCTGCCCCGCGACGACGGTATCGCCGACGCGCACATGCAGGCCGCTGTCCCACATATGGCCGTACACGGCGGAATAGGCGCGGCCGTTGGTATCGACAGAATCGACGACGATCCAGTTGCCGAAACCCGAAGCGGGACCGGCCGCTACGACCCGTCCATCGGAGACCGAGTAGATGGTGGTGCCATCGGTCGCGGCGAGGTCGACGCCCTTGTGGGTGCCACCGCGGGCGCCGAATACGTCCGACACGGTGAAGGTTCCCGCCGCCAGCGGCAGCGTCCGGCGGATCGGGCCGACGCCAGCGGCCAGTGACGGCGCACCGGTGGCGGTCGAATGCGCCTGGGTGGCAGTCGGATTGCCGGAAGTACGAGCCGGGGTCGGCGTACCAGCCACCCGGGAATCACCCGGCGCAAAGCCACCGAGCGGCGCAAGCACACTCGACGATACGAGCACCGAGGTGCCCTCACAGCCGTCGTCCACAGCGGGCATCACAATGACGACCACCAAGGTCATCAACCCCAGTACGCTCGCCAGCGCCAAGTACAGGACGGACCGGCCGGTCACCGCATCCCCGGCAGCACCGAACGACCGCTGGCCGAACCCACGAGGTTCATGACTCCGCCTCGCTGGTGCTCGGCTCGGTCGTGCCCTCCGTACTCGCTCGCCGACGCTCGCTCATCTGTGCCGCCGAGACTCGTTGAGGGTGTCGGCCAGCGTGCGGTTCATTTCCGCGGCGGCAGCCAATTGTTGTTGTAGCAGTGCGACTTTGCGACGCAGCGCCGTCGCATCCAGGCGCTCCAGACTCGGTCCCTCGGCGGCGCGTACCCAGTTCCGCACGGAGTTGGTATGCACGCCGATCTGCTCGGCGACGACCCGGCACGCCTCCGATTCGCTGCGCAGTTTGCCGGTCAGTGCGATGACTTGCTCGACCGCGGCCTTGCGCACTTCCGGTGACACTCTCCGATAGGACCGGTGCGGCATCATGCACCCCACCTCCCGCAGCCATCCGCCGGTCTCGATAGCTGTGTTGTCTCGAGCGACCTGCAAGCAGTCGCCAGCGGCGCGCGCCCCCTCATGCGGCACTCCCGCTGGGAGAATCGCCACCACGCGACGTCGACTCGGTGAACTCGGAGAAGCGCTGGTTGGTTTCGTGGATCCCACTCTCCTTCTCGGACAAGGTGAATTCCATATGGAACGGAATGCCGGGACGGCGATCCTCACCGATCTTCAGCAGGAATTTGCCGGTCCCCGGCGGCGATGGACGAAGCTGACCAGGTTTGAGCGCCTCGCCCGTCAGAGCTTGCGGTGCGGACCATCCGGTCACCATCTCCTCCTCGGCGGATGTGAACGGAACCACGCTGTCCAGGCGCTTGATCTCCTCGCCGGGCAGCGCACCGAATATCTTGGCGCGCGCGCGTTCGAGAAAGCCGAGCGCCTTCGCGATGGCGGCTTCGGATCCCAGCGCTTGCAGGTCCTTGATGGTGTGGCTGATCATGATCAGCGCGGTGGCGATAGTGCGCTGCAGACGGGTCAGCTCATCGACCCGGTCGACCATGAAGTCGCCGAGGCCGAGCACCTGCCACAGTTCGTCCATCACCACCTGGAAATAGCGCTGCTGGCCCAGTTTCGCATCGGCGAGCACATGCGCGGCCTCGACCGACGCGAAACCGTCGGCCCAGCAGGCCAGCATCACGGCGGCCTTGAGCTTCTTGTCGCCGGTGGGGATATGGGATACGTCGATGCAGACCGCGACCGCGCTGGTATCGATCGGAACGCTGGTCTGCCCGTTGAAGATCGCGCCGAACGGGCCCTGGGTCAAGGCGCGCAGCGAGCGGCGCAGCCCCTTGATGGCCACTTGGTATTCGTTGGGATCGTCGGCACCGGCGTCGAGCTGCAATTCGTCACCGCCGGCGACGATCACCTCGAGCAGGTTCTCCATGATGGGCGGTTGGTCGGGCGTGTAGCCGCTACCCGGCCGGTAGAGGATGCGCAGCGCGGTGGCGATCAGCGTCTCCTCGTAGTCGCGCACCCGCGCGCCGCGTACGAGTTCGACCAGACCGGCGATGAGCGTGACCTGGCGGGCGCGCAGATCCTGCAATACTTGAAGTTGCAGCGCGGGAAATTCGTCCAACATCGGCACGACCGAACCGAGGACACCGGCGGCGAGCGGGTTGAGTTTGCCGTGACCGTAACCGAGGTCGATCACCTGGCCACCGACCAGTTCGACCAACTTGCGGTAATCCGGTTTCACGTCGGCCAGGATCAGCGGCGTGATGCCCTGCGCGATTCCGCCGAGCACGATCCGGCGCACCAGCGAGGACTTACCGAAACCATTGAGCCCCAGGACGAAAAGACTCGGCGCGGTAATGAAGCTGCCACGTAGGAACCAGTTCATCGGGTCGAAGCAGACGGGGGCGCCGGTATGCAGATGCGAACCGAGCGGAGTGCCGATCAACGGCGCGCCAGCACCGACCGACCACGGCCACAGACCGGCCACCTGGGCGGTGGTGGCCCGGTATTCGACCGGGCGGCCGACGACATTCATCCGGCCGCCACCGGGACCCATATAGCCGCGATCGGTGAGTTGTGCTGTGCTGCGGTCGAATCCGTCCTCGAAGACCTGTTCGGCGCGGGCCGCGTAGTTGCGGCGGCGGATATCGTCGGTGCGGATCCGGAAGGTCGCGAAGGCCGCCCGCAGGCCGGTGCCCTCCCGGCTGATCTGTTCGAGTCTGGCCCTGGTCGCATCGTCGAGCAGCGGCGGACCGGACTGCTTGCGCTTGTCCGACCTGGCCTTGGCGCGACGGGCGGCCTTATCCATCTGCGGGGTGCCCATGGCGCGGTCGGCGGTGTAGTCGATCTTGGCCGCGCGCTGTGCCGCACGACTCGTCCGCGAGCCGTCGCGTTCCGGTCGTGCCACGCGTTTCCCTCGTACCGATCGTTGCGGTGCGCCCTCAGGCGGTCGTGCGGTCCTGGCCCTGTCTGGACGTCCACGCTCGGCCGAAGTCCGTTCACCGCGGCCGTTTTCGGCCCTGGCGCGGCCACGATCCGGATGCGGCCGATCGGCACGGCCGCCGTCCCCGGCTGCGGCGCCGGGGCGCGCCCGTCGCTCGGCCGCATCGCGCGACGGTCGCCGCTCCCGGTCGGACGTGTCGCCGATTCCGGTCCGCTCGCCGCCGCTCACCCGCGCCGAACCCCGCCCGGACCGTCGATCCCGGTCGGGCATCTCCTCGATGCCCGAGCGCTCGACCCGGCCCCCGGTGGACCGATGAGCGCGTTCGTCCGCAGGCTGCTCCCATGCCGCGTCTTCGGGCCGCCGCTTGCGGCGCACCGGCGCCTCGTCCCGCTCGCGCACGGGTGGCTCGTACTCACGTGCCATGTATTGCTCACCCCGCCAAGGCTTTCGGAATTGTCGCGTGTTCGGGCAGGATCACCCCGCAACCGAGCGAGGCCGCGAAGGCCGCCGCCTGGTACCGGTAGCACCGCCGGATCTTCAACCGCGCCTGCGTGGACAGGTCACGGGTAATGGCTTCGATGCGCGGCAGGTCACCGCGCAGAGGCTCGGTGATGGTCACCAGCGCCCCGAAGCGGGTCACACCGTGACCCCGAGCTTGTTCCTCACGGGCCTGCTGGGTAGCGCCCACCCGCAGGGTCGCAGCCGCCGAGACGACACCGCGTTCGCTCTGCTGGGCCACCAACGCGTTCTTGAAATCGTCGTCGACGATTTCGGCGGCGTCGGCGGCCGAATGCGGACGGTACACGATGGCGATGCGCTTGCGCGGCACTTCGGGATTCGGCGCGAGCAGCCGCTGCAGCACCCGCTCGTCCACCGCCCCCTCGGGTGCGGCATCCATCTCCCAGGTGACCGAGCGGCCACCGTCGTGCACCAGATGATCCCACTTCTCGTCGTGCGAAACCGGTCCGGCATCGGCCCAATCCAGCCCGTGCCCTTCGGGTTCACCGGCGGCCACCTCGAGATCGGCCTGCGAGGCAGGGTCATAGCTGCGCCGGATGAACGAGATGACCTCATCGGCCGACATCGGCTGGGCACGCACGCCCGCCTCGGCCAGCGCGGCACAGATGCCGGGGAGCCTGCGCCCGATCTCGACAGCCTCCTCGGCCGGATTCTTGCGACGTTCCGCGGTGGTCGCCTTGAAGGTGATCGCGACGCGCGGCAGCAGCTGCACGCGTTCCTGTGGCAGCTCGGTGGCGAGTTCGTACATCACCTGCTGGGCCAGCTCCGGCGCCTCCGGGCGGGTGATGGTGGAGACCTCGGTGAGCAGCCGGTTACCGGTCTCGGGCACGGTATCGATCACCGGGACCACGGCGACGATGTCACTGGTCTGGCCGACTGATGCGAGGAAGGTGCCCCAAGCCGAAACCCAGCGATCGATGACCGGCTGGTCCACGGCCTCGTGGCCCTGTGGCCACGCCCGCAAAACCACTGTGTACTGTGCGAATTGCGGTAAGTGGATCATGCCGAAGCTGTAGCCGCCCGCATCGATGCCCTCGTAGAGCTTCGAGGGCGCGAGCAGACCGGGTAGGCGCGTGACACCACCTGGAATCCGCGAGAACCGGCCACCGCGATACACATGCTCACCGCGGTTGCGGGAGCGCATCCAGTTGAACATCATCAATCCGTTCTCGTATCCGGAGCGGCCCCCCGTCCGCCACACCAGTGGAACCATCACGACAACGCCGGTGCCACCCACGATCAGGCCCCATTTGAAACCGCCGACCATGGCGCAGATCAAGGCCGTGATCACGACGACGAAGCCGATGACGGTCTCTTCCCAGCGCAGACCGAAAAGGCCTGCGCTGCGCGGCTTCTGCCACAGACCGTACGCGCGGCGCTCGTACGTATCGCTCGTCGTCATCGTCATCGCGGAATGGTGCTCCTCCCGAGGTCGGGCGAACGGTTCGCCCAGCGGTCGCCCGCCACATCGCCCATGGCTTCATCGGCTCGGCTCAGCGGCGCGGTCGCCGCGCGGGCCACGCCGATCGCACCCGCCGCCCTGGACGCACCGGACGGTACTCCGGACCCGCCCTGTGGGACGGAGGCGCGCGCAGGTGCGCCCGCCGGTGCTCCGCCGCCACCGCCACCGCGTGGCGGGGCCGGGCGCGGTGCGCCGCCGCCACCGCGCGGACCGCCCGCACCGCCGGGCGGGCGCGGACCGGTGGAGGTGCCGCCGACGTAACCCGCCGAACCCGGCGCGGCGCCCCTGACCGAGACGGCCTTGGTGCCCATCGCGCCCAAAGCGCCCACCGCGAGCAAGGTTCCACCGGTCGCGGTGAGACCGGAACCACCGCTACCCACAATCGCGACCGCGGGCGTGACCAGCCGCATCAGCGCGGGCAGCACGAACGCGACACTGCACAGCAGCACGACGGCGACCAGCATCCGTTGCGCCTGTTCACCTTCGGGCAGTCCACCCGTATCGGTGACCGAATCCACATGGCCCGCAGTGGTGAACGCAATCATGTAGACGATGGCGGCCACCGGCTTCCAGAGCATGAACGCGATGATCCAGCCGATCAGCTTCTGATACGACTGCTTGCCGATATTCATTCCGGACGCGGCCGCCGCCAACGGCAGCACACCGGCCGCGATGATCAGCAGTCCCTGACGCACGATGGCGAGCACGATCTGCGCCAGCGCGCCGAGCAGTCCGACAATTGCGATGATCAGGACCAGCCCCGGCGAAAATGCCTGCAGCTTACTGGTTTTCACCATCAGCTCGGCCAGGTCCTTGGCATTGCCATTGGTCGAGTCGTTGATGATCCACTCGGAGAATCGATCCGAGGCCTGGGTGCCCGCGACGATGACCGCGCCGAGCATCCAGGAGCTGAAAACCACCCGCGTGAACATGCGGAACGATTCGGCCGCCTCGTTCATGGCGGCGCCGCGTCTGGCCTCGGCCAATCTGGCGCCGGACAGTATCACCGACGCTATGAGCAGCAATATCTGCGCCTGATAGGTGTAATCGTTGATCTTGACGAACAACGAACCCGAATCGCTGGCCACCTCGTTGGGGATCTTCATCCAGAACGTCAGCGCGAGGATGATGGCCTCGCCGAGACCGTTCATCAGCGAATCGACAACCTTGCCGAAGGTCGAATCCCAGGCCTTGTCCTTGACCGCGTTCGCGGCGCTGCCCGGGTGCGAGGCGACATTGCCCGCCTTGCACGCGGCCGACGCGGCATCACCGAGGGAGAAGCCGGGCAGACCAACGTTGTCGAGCGTGTCGTGCAATTCGTTGCACGTATCGTCGAATCCGTAGGTCTGACCGTACGCCACCGTCGGTGTCGCGATCATGACAGTGAAGATGACCGCGAGAATCGTGACAACTCGCCTCACCATTTCGTCCACCCATCGATCGAGTCGATCGTCTCGAGTGGCTGCGCATCACTCGTGGACGACTTGAGTTTCCAACCACCATCACGCCAGAGCACATTCAGTCTCATGGCGACCCAACTGCGCCCGCCGTGCAGGAAGTCACGGGTTTTACGGGCGATACGTACGACAGCGAAATCGTCACCATAGCTTTCGATTCGGAATGCGTCGGAGGCGAACAACAACGGTTTGATGTTGTCGGGTAGCGCATCGGGGATCTTGCCGTCGGCGATCTTCCGATCGCGGTCGACTTGCTCCTGCGCGGAGAGGATCACCAACTGCTGCCACAGGGCCCGATCGGTCGGCCGCGCGACAGTGCGCCAATAGATCTGCTCGGCCGCGAGTGCCGCGCCCTGGGGAGTCTGGGCGAATCCGAGTGGAATATCGCTCTCGATCCGGATAGGACCGTCCGTGGTCGAGAACGGGATCACCGGACCGCCGTACACCCGCTGCCAACCGCCCTGCTGGTCCGTGCCGCCGGGAGCGCCCGACTGCCAATCGGCATCGGCAGGTTTACGTGGCGTAATCGACTCCGAAATCGGTTGTCCGGCCGCGTTGTTCGGAATATCGACCCGATGACCGAAGGAATCCACATCGGAGCCACTGAATCCGGCCGCTCCCGGGGTCGGCGAGCCACTGACCGGCATACTGTCCGATCTCGTTCCAGTCTTCGACACCTGGTCGCCCCCGGCTGCATTGTCGCGCATCGCGACAACGGTTAAGGCCACCGCGACAACCACCGCGAGCACCGCGCCGATACCTAGCATGACGATCGGCGATCGGCGGTGTGCCGGACCGGATCCGGGGTCGATAGTCACCATTTGGTCCACCCGTTCAGCGATTCGACATATTCGGTCTGCGGGTTGTTGGAAGTGGCCGGTTTGAGCCGCCAGTCCCCCGCATCCCAGATCATCACCAATCGCAGGGCAGCCCACAACTGCTTGCCATCGACCACGGGGCCTCGGGTGGCCAACTGGATGATCGCCAGATCATCCGCATAGTTCTCGACCTTGAACGCATCCGAGGCCACGAAATACTTGGTCACCTTCTCTGGCTGCTGTCGCGGGAGTTTGTCCTGGGACAGGGCCTTGTCGTAGGCGGCGATCTGTTGGGCCGAGACGCGGACCTGACGGACGTAGAGATCGCGGTCGGCGGGGCGGGCGTTGAGGCGGTAAGTAATCTGGGCCGCCGCGAGTACCGCGCCCTGCGGGGTGTGCGAATATCCGACGGCCAGACCGTCTTCGATGTGGGTCGGTCCGTCGGAGGTGGAGAACGGGACCGAGGCGCCGTAGACCCGCTGCCAGCCGTGCGGTGCGGTGGTGCCCTCGGGGGCCGCGGTCAGCCAATCCGCGTCCGACGTCCTGCGCTGCCGCGTCGGATCCTGCGGAAGTGGTTGTCCGGCAGGGTTGTTCGGAATATCGACACGCCTGCCGAGAATATCCACCTCGGGGGTCGCGAAGCCCTCACCACCGGAATTCGCTGCGGCGGCGGCCTTGTCGCCAGTCGAACCCGAGTCGTCGCGGCTGACGTAGACGAAGATGCCGACGACCACGATGAGTATCAGCAGGGCAGCGGACGCGATGACACCGAAGGAGACGCGATCGCGCGCGTACGACTCCTTCTCGCTCACTTCGGTGCCTCCAATTTCACTATGTCCGTGGGTAATTCATCGACCGCCTCGATGGGCCGAGCGGTCGAGTCGGGATCGGGCAGTCGTAATCTCCAGTCGTTGCCGAACCATTCGACAGTGGTGTGGTTCACCGCCTTCGAGTCGTCCGAATATTCGGTATAGACATCGACCGCGGAGGTCGCATCGGTGTAGCCGGTGATCTTGTACCCGAGCACTCTCGGCGCGTATTCCGGCGCGGCCGGACCGATGATCGAGAGCTGCACCCGGTTGACCGCCCACTCGTCTCTGGCCTTGTTCGGCACCACCTCTTGGCGCACGATATCCGCCCATTGACTGTCGGCGGCCACCGACAAGCGCACCGTGTGCACGACCGCCGCCAGGGCCGCACCGATCGGTGAATGCTCGAAACCCGTTGCGGCGCCGTCGGATATCCGCTTCGGCCCCTGGCCGGCGGCCGGGAGTGCCACGCCCTGGAACGGCTGCCACCGCAGATGCGTCGGCGCGGCCGTCAGGTTCGGGCCGGAGTCACCGTGACCGCCGCAGCCGACTGCAGCCAGCAACAGGGCAGCACCGAACGCACCGGCCGCGGGTTTACCGATGCTGCGCCGCCACACGCCGGGCTGGTCCCACGGCGCTACCGTTTCGCGCGACCTGCAAGCAGTCGCCAGCGGTGTGGAAATCATCCCAGGGCCGTTCCCATCCCGGTTCACGTCGGCAGGAACGCCAACGCGATCCCCGAGGCCGTGCTCGCTACCGCGGCCCCGAGCAGACTCATCAATACGCCGTGCGAGGCGTCGTTCATCGCGAGATCGCTCCGGAACGCGATCCACAGGCGGCCGGCGGACACGATCATCCACGCCAGGCACACCAGCAGTACGAACCAGAGCAACCAGTTCAGCAGCTGCATCAGCGGTTGCAGCACCTCGGCAGGCATCTGCTTGTAGGCAAGCAGTTCCGCCGCCGACATTCGCACGGTAGCCATGGCGTACATCAGGTTCCGATGACGGCGTTCATGATGGTGCCCGCGCTCGTCGCGACGACGCCGCCGATCATGGCTCCGGCCACCATCTTCGGCGATTCGAGCCCACCACCGGTCCACTTCTCCCACGCGAATTTGCCACCCGCGTAGGTGATTCCGCAGATGCCGGAAAGCAACACGAACCAGGTGAGGTAACGGACCAGCTGCAGGATCTTCTCCGAGCCGGGAGGCGCCTCTGGGGTCGGGTTACCGACCTGAGCCAGCACAGTGCCGTACGTGTCCTGCACGGCAAGGAGAATCATGCTCATCGGCTGCCTTTCTTGGTAGTAGTCGTCAACGGTGGCCCTCCTCGAAAGATGCGCTGCTGTCGAGGTTTTCGCGCACGACCGCAACAATATCGGCCCCGAGCTCGCGGACCTCCAGCGGAACTTCCTCGAGCGGGTCGATCCGCTTCTTCTTCTGCGGTATCTCGTCGCCCGGGGTCCAGATCGGCAGGCTCTCCGGCTCGACGAGGGTCCACTCCTCGTACCACGGGACCTGCCAGACCTGACCGGCCAGGGAGCCGACCACGTCGCGATAGCGGCGGATTTCGGCGGGCATCCGGCCGGGCCGGGCCGCGACGGTGATCATTCCCAGGACTTCACTGGAGCCGGCGAAACCCGAATGATGTTGGCGCAGTAGGTCATGCGCGCGGGTAAGCCCGGCGATGGTCTCCCTGGCCACCAGGACGACGAAGGGCGATTCACGGTCGAAGACGCCGGGCCAGCGGCGGCCCGCATCTGCCGCGGGCGCCAGCACCCGCGCGAGGGTACTGGCCCCGGCACCGCCGTGCACACCTAGCAGCCACCACAGCGGCGCCCGGCCGACGCCGGGTACGGGACGATCCCAAATGGGTGCGCGCCGGGACTCCGGTGGGGCGACCACACCGGCCTGGGCGGCTTCGGACTGACGGCGAAGTTTCATGGCGGCCGTCATGATGCCACTCCGGCGAGCAGCCGCCCATAAGCCCGGCGCGTCTGCGAAGCCAGCGACGCGTGGCGAACGATTTCACCGCGCGCCAGATGAGGATCGTAGGGAATCTCCATGATGTCGCGGACCCAGCCGGAAAGGTGTTCGCGCAAATGATCGGCAACATGCGAGTCGGCACCGGGAAGCTGATGTGAGACAACGATTGTAGTATCGCCGACGATGCCGCCGCCTTGCCCCTCGGCCGAGTCGCCGAACTGGTCGTCGAGCCATTCCAGGGTCACCCGCAGCCGATTCGCGGCGTCGGCCCGCGCCGGAATGGCAAGTACCACAGCGACATCCGCGTCATCCAGCAGGGGCCGCAGCTGCCGTCCGGCAATCGGGTTGCCGCCGTCGTAGACGGCGGTATACCCGGCGTCATAGATCGCACGCGCGACTGTGAGAAATGTGGCACGCCGACGTAGCGGCGCGGCGTCGCGCCACAGCAGTCCGATGCCCGAACTCGCCTGCGACAGACACTCCTTCAACGGCGCCGGTTCATCGTTGCCGCGCCCGTACAACCACGATTGTAGGCTGACCGGATGCAGGTGTTCATCGGCGCCGCGCAGCGCCAGATCGCTGCCCGCCACCGTGGCGTCCACCGCCACCGTCGAAACGCCCGTCGAGCCGAGTTCACCGGCCAAACCCAATGCCGTGGTCGTGGTTCCCGCACCACCACAGCCACCGACCACCAGAATCGAACGCTGCGCCGGTTCCGCCGAATCGATGTCACCGCGCTTGCGCCGCAGACGCACCACCGGAGCCTTCGAAGGCGCGTGCCGGTCCGACGGGTCCCCCTCATCGGGCGCCTCGTCGAGCCAGCGGCTCCAGTCGTCTCCCATCGCTATCAGCTCTCTCTATTCATCCGGCCGCGACGCTCGTGACGAGCGTGCGGCCGTCGACCATCGCCGTGGTCACGGTCTGCATGTTGTACGTGGCGGGCGCGCCGCCGGGGCGGTACTCGGTGACCTCGACCGAATACCGATTGTCGGTGATCGTCTGGATCCGCACGCAATGCGTGGTGCCCAGCGGAATGGTGTCGATGCCGTGCTGAATCACCGTGGCCGAGGAGATATTCGAATCCGGTGCGACCACCGCCCGGACCCGCTCGCCGGAACGTTCCACGTAGTAGGCGTATTGGAACGCCAGGATCGCGTCCGGCCCGGAGTCGGTGCCGCCGGGTTCGGCACTGCGCACGAGGCGGTCGCCGCGTTCGGTCGGGCAATCGGCGATGCCACGGGATTGGACACTGCCCGCGGTGAATTGCATCGAGGGCACGACCGAAGCGGTGGCGTGATCAGCGGACGAGCGCAGCAGGAACAGCGCGCCCGCGGCGGCCGCGGCCAGCAGCAGTACGGCCACGACGAGCACCGCGACAACCCGCGCCCGGCGCGCGGCCGGATGACCGCGGGCCTCCTGACGCAGTGCGCGCGTCGCGCGTGCCGACCGCTCGCGCGGGCCGCCGTCGTAGTCATCCTCCGGCCACGGGAACTGTACAAGTTCACCATTACGTGGTCCGTCGTAGTCGTCGTCGGGGCCGGGTGCACGTCCGGCCACCCAATCCGACCACCCACCGGTGAATTCGCTGCGATTGGAGGCCAGATCGGCGGGCACCTCGTCGCGCGCACGCACCTCGTCGGGATCCTCTTCACGAATGTAGTGCGGATACCGCGGCGCGCCGTCCTCGTCACCGGGTTCCCGCAATCCCGGCTCGTCCGGCTGTGGCGTCGCCACCCCTGTCTCCGGCTCCAGCGCGCCGTACCACCGCGACAGCTGTTTGTACGACTTCAACATTCCCCCATTCCCGCAGCGCGAGGCACGTGCATCGTCGGACCCTCTCTGCGATCAGTTCGTGGAGAACGGGTAGGTGTTGTTCAGGGTGCCGGGTACTACGGTGGGCGGAGTCGACGTCGCGCCGCCGGATGAGGTGCCATCGGCTCCTGTCCCGAACGGAAATTGTCCCGTACCGGACGAATTCGGCGTAGTCGACGCGCCGGAACTGTCTCCGAAGAATCCGGTGGTCGATTTTGTGCTGCCACCGATAGGCACAGTTCCACTGCCGAATTTATCGGCCAGATCGTGTGCCACCGCGGCGAACCAATCGGCGACGAATCGGGTGGGCGTATCGCCGGTGGCGGTGACCGCGGCCGTGCTGTAAGCGCCGTGACGCCGCACTGTATCCCAATACCGCACCCAGGTCATCACATCGAGCAGTTCGCTGTTATCCGTGATGTTCAGTACGACCGCGTCGAACGCCTGGGTGACCAGCCGGGCGCCGGTCGTCGGCCGCACCAGTTGTGGAATCGCGCCCAGCAATTTCGTGCCGAACAGCAGGATTCCGGAGACCGGATCGGTCAGCCCCGCGGTGGCGAGTTGGCTGATATCGGCCGAATTGATGACCGACTTGAGCACCGTCACGACCGCGTTCAGTCCGATCATGCCGACCTTCAACAGCGCCTGTAGTGCCGCGGGCATATTCAGCGGTGTGCGCGGATCGGCGGCTTCGGCAAGGCGCTGCGAAATCGACTTCTGCGGTGAAATCGATAAATTCGCGAGAGAGTTACCCTGAACATCTTCATTGACGACTTTGGTCGCGGTCTTGATCGACGTATATGCCAGCGCCTGGGAAATCGACGCCAATGACGCGATCGGGTCGCCACCACTCAACTGGGACTGGCCGGCGATGGACGCCACCGCCTTCAGGATCGGCGCGCCCTCGGGTGCATCGCACGCGAGATCGCCTGCGGCACAGAAACTTGCGACACGCCCGGTCAGCGCGGCGAAATCGGGGGCCTTATCGCGTTCCGGCGCGATATCGCCACCGCTCGCGGGCTCCTGCGGCAGTGCCGCGACGGATGCGATCCGATCCCCCGAGGTACCCGGTGCGGGATCCAGGGTCGCCTTGCCCGGCGAGCCGGGAAACAGCGGCGCACCGGGATTGCGGGTCGGATCGGCGAACAAGGCGACGGCGGCGACCTTCTCGGGCGGTATCACGCCATGCCCCTGTCCGATCTCCAGGGCGAACATCGAGGCCACATGCGCGCCTTGCGAATAGCCCACGATCGCGACGCGGGTCTCGGCGCAGCGGGCCGCGACATCCTGGGACATCGAGCGCAGCCGAATCAGTCCGCCGATCACCGACTCGGCATATGTCGCCATGCCGCCAGCGGTCGCGCCGCCGAAGCCGGAATCGTAGGGAACATAGGCGCGGTCGACCAGACCGGGATCGGCCTTGGCCAGCATCGGCATGAAGACTGTGGAGAGCATGCCGGTATCGGTGGTCGGCGCGGCATCCGGTGACGATTCGCCGGTGCCCTGAATTCCCAAGGCGTACAATGCCGGACGGGTTCCGATGGCGACATTCATCGTCGGGCCCGCGGAATCGGACGGTTCCGCCACGGCGGTCCCTGCGGTCGCCACAGCGACGCGAATGCGATCAGCATTCCCGAGATCCGTGCCGTGTAGCTCATCATAGCGATCCGCAATCAATTCGTGTTGCCGCACATAACCTCAACGCCATGAAACCCAATAGACCGTAACAGATTCCGGCCCCTACTGCGGCTTCGACGAAAAGTCTGGGCGAACCGCCGGCTGGCACGTGACAGTTCACGGCGTGCCACCGTGGACTATTCGACAATTTTCCGGCGATGAAAATCGGCCCGCAACCCGCGGGCGACCCTTCGGGGATACGAATCATCAACCTGGACTTCGCATTCCGTCGAATGCCGAGCCACGCAGACACGTAACCGCAACGTCAGCCGCCCTACCAGCATGCCTGGATTTCTCGGACGCCGACTACGTCCAGCGAGTTCGACGCCGCGATCTAGGTGGCCGAAGTCACCCGGTAGACGTCGTATACGCCCTCCACATTGCGCACCACATTCAGCAAGTGGCCCAGGTGTTTCGGATCGCCCATCTCGAAGGTGAACTTGCTGATCGCGACCCGGTCACCGTGCGTGGCGACGGAGGCGGACAGGATATTCACCTTCTCGTCGGCCAGCACCTTGGTCACATCCGAAAGCAGTCGGGTGCGGTCGAGTGCCTCGATCTGAATAGCGACCAGGAAGACCGAGGACGGCGACGGCGCCCACTCCACCTCGATGATGCGCTCGGCCTGGTCACGTAGCGAACCGGCGTTGGTGCAGTCGGTGCGGTGCACGCTGACCGCGCCGCCGCGGGTCACGAAGCCCATGATCTCGTCACCGGGGACCGGGGTGCAGCACTTGGCGAGCTTGGCCACCGTGCCCGACGCGCCGGGGATCAGCACCCCCGCGTCACCGGTCACGCGCTGCCGGCTCGGCGTCGTCGACGGGGTAGAGCGCTCGGCAAGCTCGTTCTCTACATCACCGATGCCACCGAGCTGCGCCATCAGCCGCTGCACGACGTGATGCGCGGACACCTGATGTTCGCCGACGGCGGTATACAGCGTCGAGATATCGGTGTAGTGCAGTTCGTGCGCAACAGCGGTCATCGCGTCCACACTCATCAGCCGCTGCAGCGGCAGCCCGACGCGGCGGACCTCCTTGGAGATCTGCTCCTTACCGCTTTCCAGGGCCTCTTCGCGGCGTTCCTTGGCGAACCACTGCCGGATCTTGGCCTTGGCGCGTGGCGAGACCACGAAGTTCTGCCAGTCGCGGCTGGGTCCGGCGTTCTGTGCCTTCGAGGTGAACACCTCGACGACCTCACCGTTTTCGAGTTGACGTTCCAGTGCGACCAGGCGGCCGTTGACCCGCGCGCCGATGCAACGGTGCCCGACCTCGGTGTGCACCGCGTACGCGAAGTCCACCGGAGTCGATTTCTGCGGCAACGTGATCACATCACCCTTCGGGGTGAAGACGAAGATCTCCGGTGACTTCAAGTCGAAGCGCAACGACTCCAGGAATTCAGCCGGGTCGGCAGCCTCGCGCTGCCAGTCCAACAGCTGCCGCATCCACGCCATATCGTCGACTTCGGTGGAGTCGTTGGAATGCTTGCCGCGGTTCTCCTTGTAGCGCCAGTGCGCGGCGATGCCGAATTCGGCGGTGCGATGCATGTCCTGGGTGCGGATCTGCACCTCCAGCGGCTTGCCGTCGGGGCCGACGACCGTGGTGTGCAGCGACTGGTAGACGCCGTAGCGCGGCTGGGCTATGTAGTCCTTGAACCGGCCCGCCATCGGCTGCCACAGCGAATGCACCACGCCGACCGCCGCGTAGCAGTCGCGGACCTCGTCGCACAGGATGCGGATGCCGACCAGGTCGTGGATATCGTCGAAGTCCTTACCCTTGACGATCATCTTCTGGTAGATCGACCAGTAGTGCTTCGGGCGGCCCTCGACGATCGCGTTGATCCGCGACGCCGCAAGGGTGTTCACGATTTCCGCGCGCACCCGTGCCAGGTAGGTATCGCGCGATGGCGCGCGGTCGGCGACCAGGCGCACGATCTCGTCGTACTTCTTCGGGTGCAGGATCGCGAACGCGAGGTCCTCGAGCTCCCATTTGACCGTGGCCATACCGAGGCGGTGCGCCAGCGGCGCGATCACCTCGAGGGTTTCCTTGGCCTTCTTCGCCTGCTTCTCCGGCGGCAGAAAGCGCATGGTGCGCATGTTGTGCAAGCGGTCGGCCACCTTGATCACCAGCACGCGCGGGTCACGGGCCATGGCGATGATCATCTTGCGGATGGTCTCCGCCTCGGCGGCGGCACCCAGGTTGACCTTGTCGAGTTTGGTGACACCGTCGACCAGATGCGCGACCTCGGCGCCGAAGTCCTGGGTCAGCTGCTCGAGTGAATAGCCGGTGTCCTCCACGGTGTCGTGCAGCAGCGCCGCGACCAGTGTAGTGGTGTCCATACCGAGTTCGGCGAGGATATTGGCCACGGCGAGCGGGTGGGTGATGTAGGGGTCACCGGACTTGCGGAACTGGTGGGCGTGGCGCTCGTCGGCCACGTCGAAGGCACGCTGCAGCAGCGTCAGATTCGCCTTCGGATACAGCTCGCGGTGCACACTGGCCAGGGGCTCGAGCACCGGTTTTACCGCCGCGATACCGCGCTGGCCGGTCATGCGTCGAGCCAGGCGGGCGCGTACCCGCCGCGAGGCGGAGGTCGGGACCGCTGCCGCGGTCCCCGGCTGGCGCACCGCTGCGGAATTGGAAGTCACCTGTGGTTTCGGCGTCGTCACAGCCGGGATGGCCGCACCATTCGACTGCGGGGCGCCTGCCGATTGCTCGACATTCGCCTCGCCAAGATGCTGAGTCATGCCACCACCTCTCCGCGCCACGATCGGACCACGGTATCCGACCGCTGCAACCGCCCAGACCACAACTTTAGTCCGAGCGCAGGGCACCTGCCCGACCCGAGGTCGCCGAGTCGGAAATACCCCGATTGTGCGCGGGTGAATTGCGACGCCCGGATTGTCCGCGACGATAACGAACGGGGCGTGTGGAAGGTGCCCTATCGGCTGCTGAAGGGTTCGACAGGCTGACGGATGCGGGATTGACCGTCGAAGTCCGGGTCGAGCGGGGCGTGGAACATATCCAGCACGGTCGGGGTGATATCGACCAGGGAGAAGCTGGAACTGGTCGCGCCCGGGAGGAAGTTCGGGCCGCGGGCGATGACGAAACTGCTTGTCTCGTCGGGGGTTTGACCGCCGTGGCCGCCCTTTGGGCGGTGGCCGTGATCGGTGGTGACCAGGATGGTCCAGCGTTCGGCGGGATTGGCGCGGGCGCGGGCATCCACAGCGGCGACTATGCGGCCGACCAGGGCGTCGACGCGGGTGACGGCCTCGCGGTATTCGCTGGACGCGCCGCCATGCTGGTGGCCGGCGCGATCGACCTGGTCGAGATGGGTGAAAAGGAAGTCAGGGGCGTACTTGGTGATGGCGGTGGCGACACTGTCGGTGGTAGCGGCGTCGGTGGCGCTTTCGTTGTCGTCGTCAGGCACGAGCGGAGTGGAGATTACGACGTCGGCGCGCGGATCGCCGCTGGCCGTCATGGTGGCGATCTGATCCCAAGTCGCGATGGACTGGGTTTTGAGGGTCGGATCGTGGCGTTCGAGTCGGGTGAAGACCGTCGGATATCTCGCGAACGGGGTGGCGTCGAAGTTGTTGTCGGTGATGCCGTGTTTGTTGCCCCAGACCCCGGTGAGCACGGTGGCCCAGGACGGACCGGAGATCGAGATGTGCGGGGCGATGGAGGTGCGACCGAGGGTGCCTTCGGCACTGAGCCGCAACAGGTTCGGCGCCCGAACCTCTTCGATCTTGCCGTACATCGTGCCGTCGAGTCCGATGAGGACGACCTTGTCGGCTTGGGTGGCGGACCCGAACGATCCAGCACGGCAGTGCCCTTCGGTGGCGCACGGAGTGAGTGTTCACAGACGCTTCATGGGTCTCGCAACCGCCGGCCGCCTTGCTGAACAACCACCGAACTTTCGATAGCTAATAGCTATTCATACTGTTCACGGATGTGTACCGGCGAGGTGAATAGACACTACGGACCTCACGGTACGGTCTGAGCATGACGATCGCCCGGTCACTGCTGCTGTTCGCCCTCGCCGCACTCGCCGAGATCGGCGGGGCCTGGCTGGTCTGGCAGGGCTGGCGTGAACATCGCGGGCTGCTCTGGATCGCGGCGGGCGTGCTCGCACTCGGTGCCTACGGCTTCGTCGCCACCTTTCAGCCGGACCCGAACTTCGGCCGCATCCTGGCCGCCTACGGTGGCGTCTTCGTGGCGGGCTCACTCGCCTGGGGCATGATCGTCGACAAATTCCGCCCCGATCGCTGGGACTACCTCGGCGCTACCCTCTGCCTTCTCGGTGTCGCCGTCATCATGTACGCCCCGCGCGACTGAACAGCGCAAAGCATTGACGCGCTGCGCTATTCGTCGCGACGGAAGGCCCAGATGGCGGTGGGTCGCTGGTAACTCTGACGTGACGGCGTTCGGTGGTGCGCGCCAGGCCGGAGATGGCGGCCAGGGTGCGGTTCGGATTCACCGGATCGCCTCGGTCACCGAAGTCGTTGCGCTCGAAGACATTCCACTTGCGCAGCACCGGTGTGATGACCTCCTCTCTTGTTTCCGCCGGCCCAGCCACAGGAGAGCGACGGAAAGTGACGCCGACCGGATAACTCAGGAGGCCGCCACCAGAGCCACCGCGGCGACCGTCTCGACAATGCAGTAGAACCAATTGGGGTAGAAGGCGATTCGGTCATCGAGCACTGCGGATACGAGGCGGCCCAATGCCATACCACCCAGTGCGACACCGATGGTGACCATGATTCCGGTGCGCAAGGCGCCATCGTGGGTCGCCGCGACCGCCAGCATCGCCGCCATTGCGAGACCGAATCCGCCATACACGGCGCGGACCTCGTAACGTGCCGCGGCCCGCTGGAGGCGAATACCGAAGGGACGGGTCAGCGCTGCGGGGGCCGCGAGGGCATACACACCCATCGCGCAGAAGAACACGCCGACGACAATATCGACCGCGATTGCCAAGGGAAACCTCCTGTTCGATTCGTAAGGCCAGCTTGCTCGACCAGAGTGCACCGGCTTCCACAAACGTGCGGTCACTCCCCGTTGTAATGCAGCGAACGCCAGGCCTCGATCGCCCAATCCAATTGCCTCCCGGGCACACTGATCGTGACCAGCAGCAATTCGCCATTGCGGCGACTGGCGATCCCCTGCACACCGACCTCTGCACCGTCCTCGGAGGGCAACCACCATCCGTCACCGGGCCCGCCGCTAACCGGTTCGCCGCGATGACCCGCGGTCGCATTGGCACCGTATTGCAGCATCGCGGCCGGTGGCGGCCCGGTTTTCGAGTCACCGACGTCAAGGATGGTGATCTCGATCTGGCGAGTGCCATCCCAGGCCCACCACCGGTCACCGTCCCAGCCGTAGGTGAAATCGCCGGGAATCTGCAGGCTCCACCCGGACACCGGTGTGGTGTGCACCGGGCGTCGGCGGTAGCCCAGCCGCGCCGCAGCCGCCGCAGCGGCCCGCGTGGGCAGATCGGCGGGCGCATCCGCAACGGTGGCGGCCGCGGAACCCGCCAGCAGCAGCCGTAATTCATGCCAAGCCGCCCATGGCAGCTCCAGTGCGGTATCGAGCCGGTGCGCCTCGGCCAGCAGTGCGTCGGCCTGATGCAGTGCGGGCATGTCGTCGGCGTCCGACGGTGTCCGCCACCGCACGTCGTTCCACATGATGCCGATCGCGGTATTGCGCATCGTCGGCGCGGTCCAGCCGTCCTCCCACCACGGGAAGAACGCGCGCGCGGCCGCCTGGTCGCCATCGCGGACCGACTCGAACCAGTCGCGATCGCGCGGCCCCAACCAACTCGCGGCCAGCCCGTCGTAGTCGAAACGGTCACTGCCGAGCGACAATCCGATCGAAACCGATGCGCCCTCCGCCGGCACCTCGGTCAGCACCGTCGCCGCGAGACCGCGGATCCACACCAGATAGTCGTGTTCGACCTCGGCGCGGTCATCACCCAATCCGAGCGGATCCTCGGTCCCCTCGTCCCATACGATGTCGAATCGCCGACCCATTTCGTGCAGCACCGCCGCGACATGCCGGTGATAGCCCGGCCCAGCCGACGCACAACCCGCGCTCACCACCACTTGACCATGTGCCGCACGCAGATCGACCGGTTCGGCCGCCGGATGCAGTACGGCCAGCAGGCGATCTCCGGAGACCTCCACCGATTTCCGCAAAGGCGCGGACGTGGCGGTCCAGCCGACCCGCGCACCGGCGGGGCCGGTCCGCAGCCACTCCCCCACTTGATCGAGGAAGTCCGCGGCGGGCGCGCGGCATACTCCCGCCGCGTGCAACTCGATTCCCATGGATACACTTCCTTGTTTCCGCGTCCCGGCGGCGAAAGTCAGGACCCTACACCTACCTGACGCGCATCCGGGCGATCTGCTTGGCACTGCCCGAGAGCGGCAAACCGCTCGGTCACCGCTTCGCGGCTGGTGACCCAGCTGGACTGGACAGTTACTGCTCGACGAGCCGACGGCAGCCGTCCCGGCCGCCGGGCAGACCCGCGATATCGAGCCAGCGTTCGAGCTGGCCGAGCTGCCAGAGATCATCGATCTCCACCAAGACCGCGAGGAACGACAGCTGGGCGGCGGACAGCTGCGACCCGACACCGATTCGATCAGGAAAGGCTCTGTGCAGGAAGGAAATACAGTCATAGCGTACGGTGCTCGGATTCGCGGCCCAGGCCGCTTCGATCGCGGCGGGGAGCAGCGTCTCGAAATCATCGACCCGGCTGACGAGTTCGCGGATGACATCGTGGCGCAGCCAGCCATCCTGGCCGGGCAAATGCCGATCGAACCACCGATCGATGACCTCCGGATGCTGCAGCGCGGCCAGCAATTCATCGGTGGCGCGCTGCTCGGCGGCAAATGCGGGCGCAAGCGCGGCGCAGGTGCGCACGCCCGGGTGGGCATCGGCGAGCAGGTGCTCCGGGCAGCCGCCGTTGAGGCCGGAAATCCGTGCGGCAGTGGCTCGTTCGACCGGATCCGCGATGGTCGGCGCGATCTCGTCCAGCCGTCGCAGCAACGCGATCCGCTTGTCGGCATAGCCCGGATGTGCGGTGAGTTCGATCAACGCCCGCAGTGCGGCCATGCGCACCGTCACTTGCGGATCGTCGACCAGCGGCTCGACCGCCTCGATCACGCCGGGAACGACCGCGCGACAGGCGATCTCGTCCCTGGCCCGCATCGCCGCGCGGAAGACGTGGTCATCGATGGCCGCCAGCAAGCCCGGTGGTGTCGGAACATGTTCCACCAGAAGGGCGTTCGCCGGATCGGGCCCCAATTCCAGCAGTCCGGCGCGCCGATTCGCTTTGACGCGCTGCAAATCCTCCTCGGTGCGGCCGGGTGGGTGAGCCTCGGCATACAGCTGCTCATCGGAGATTCCGGAACAACACGCCTGCGCGAAGACCTCCAGGTAGTCCAGGAGCGCCACGCGCAACGGTCGCGGTCCCGGATCCCACGGCAGGATGTCCGCTACCTTCATCTCGGTATGCGGACGCGCCAGCAGTTCGGCCATGATCGCGACGAACGGCGCGGTCGCCGAGTACACACTGCCCTGATGTAGTAGTGCGGCGTCGAGATAGCCCACCGCGTCGACACAGGCGTCGGCATCGCCGTCGATCAACGCCCGCAGGTGCGCCGGGGCATCCGCCGCCGGGCCGTAAGCATGTTCCAGTTCGGCCCAATCGACATCGGCTATCGCCCGTAACACCGGATCCATCGGATTGATCATGCTGTAGCCGAGCAAGACGATCAACTCGAGCGAAACACTTGTGCTACCCCGGCGGAATACGGCGCCGATTCCAGGTGATCGCCGATCAGCATGGTCCCGGTCCACGCCACGCACCTGGACCGTGCCGCCGGTACACTGACCGAGGCCATGATCCTCGAATTGGCCGCCGACGGCCGCATTCGCCGAATCGAACCACATCTGCGGCCCTGGCTCCGTCGCCCCTGCTCGCCGTGCTGTTCGGGCCGTTCGTACTTCGTCATCCGGGTGCCATGCGGCGCGCGCTATTGCGCTTCGACCAGTCCATCGCCGGCTAGTTCGAGACGCCTCGTCACCCCGATGTCGTCGAGGAAGCGAGGGTCGTGGCTGACAACGATCAGTGCACCCTCGAAGTTCGCCAGGGCCTGGGTGAGGTGGTCGAGGCTGGGCAGATCGAGGTTATTGGTCGGCTCGTCGAGCAGCAACAGCTTCGGTGCCGGGTCAGCGAGCAACAGCATGGCGAGGGCCGCGCGAAGGCGTTCACCGCCGGAGAGAGCCGACGCCGCGACATCGGCGTCGGCGCCGCGGAACAGGAAGCGGGCCAGTTGGGCTCGGATCTGTTCGGCCGCGGCGTGCGGCGCGCTCGCCGCGACATTCTCGAAGACCGTGCGCTGCTCGTCGAAGATATCGAGGCGCTGCGGCAGCATCCGCCACGGCACCTGCGGTGGTTCGGCGGCAATGCGTTGCAGCAGTGTGGTTTTGCCGGCACCGTTGCGACCGGTCAGTGCGATCCGCTCCGGCCCCGCGATCCGCAGTGTCACCGTCGGACCGCAAGCCAATTCGATCTCCTCGATATCGATGACGTCCTGGCCCGGGTAGAGCCGGGTATCCGGCAGGTCGATCCGGATCTGCCGGTCGTCGCGCAATAGCTCCTCGGCCTGCTGCAGCTGTTCCTTCGCGGTGTCCAGCTTTTCGATGTGGTTATTGCGCAGTTTTCCGGCCGACACCTGCGCCGCCCGCTTGCGCTCGCCCATGACGATTTTCGGTTCGCGCTTGTTCTCGAACATCTTTTGCCCGTAGCGCGCTCGGCGATCGAGTCTGATCCGAGTCTCGACCAGTTCGCGTGCTTGTTTGCGAACGTCGCTGCGCGCGTCGCGGATCGCGGCGCGCGCCACCTCCTGCTCCGCGTCGACGATCCGCTCATATTCGCTGAAATTGCCACCGAACAAGCGCAATTCACCCTGACGCAGTTCGGCGATGGTGGACATGCGCTCCAGCAGCTCGCGGTCGTGGCTGACCGTGAGCACGGTGCCGGAGAATTGCGCGAGGACCTCGTACAGGCGTTGGCGGGCAACCTGATCCAGGTTGTTGGTCGGCTCGTCGAGCAGCAGCACATCCGGATCGCGCAACAATTCGGCGACCAGGCCGAGCAGCACCGTCTCACCGCCGGACAGGGTTTCGAGGCGACGGTCCAGCTGTCCGGTCGAGTCGGCAAGGTAGTGCAGGCCGAGTCGACCGAGCAGCGCGATCGCACTCTCCTCGACATCCCACCGCGCGCCGACGATATCGAAGTCGGATTCGTCGCCGTTACCGGATTCGATGCGGTGCAATGCCTTTCGCGTTTCTGCGATGCCCAGTACGGCGTCGACGCGCTGACCGTCGCCGAGGCCGAGGTCCTGACGCAGATGTCCCAGCCGTCCGGTGACCGTGATCGAACCGCGTGCCGGTGTCAGCTCACCCGCGATCAGCCGCAGCAGGGTGGATTTACCCGCGCCGTTGCCGCCGACCAGGCCGAGGTGGCCCGGTCCGAGTACCGCGTCCAGACCGTCGAAAACGGGTGTGCCATCGGGCCAGGAGAAAGTGAGATCGGAAAGAGACAGATTGGTCATGTGAACCCCAGAGGTTGCGCGGAAATGCGGCGCACAAGATGCGGGCCGCCCGAATGGCTACCTCATGAGAGCAACGACACGACTCCGATCAACGGGGATAAGACCTGTCTAGATTAAACACACCCGCCGATGTTGCGCCACTGATATTCCGATCACACGCTACGTACGCAATGCCGCGGCGGCTGCGGCAGACATCATGGAATTCCCTCTTCCGGGAAACCCCCGGGTAGTCCAAGGCGACCGAGTACCCCACGTCGACTACCCGATGCGCCACACTCATCCACCTCGACCGAATGAACGCCGAACTCCGGCCGACTGCGGGTCACTCCCGCTTGCACGAGATCACGAAAGTCCCTGCGATAAGGCCGGGTTCGATCTGTGGCGAATATGCTCGATGAGCGACCTAGACCCGCACCACCGAGGTCAGCGGGTAATCGCCTTGGCGGTCACGTCCGTTGAGAAAGCCCAATTCCAAAACGACCGCGGCTGCTACGATTTCGGCCCCAGCGGTCTGGAACAGATCCGCCGCGGCAGCCAGGGTGCCACCTGTGGCCAGCACATCGTCGAGCAGCAGAATGCGCCGGCCGCTCAGGTCGACGCCGTCGGCCGGAATCTCGAGCGATGCGGTGCCGTACTCGAGACTGTACTCACGCGAGAAGACCGGCGGCGGCAACTTCCCGGCCTTGCGCACCGCCATGACGCCGGTGCCCAGCGTCGCGGCGACGCCGGCCGCGATGATGAATCCGCGCGCGTCGACACCCGCGACCAGATCGGCATCGGGCGCGCACGCCGCGAGGCAGTCGATAACGGCCCGGAAGCCCTCCGGATCGGCAAAAACCGGTGTGAGATCGGCGAAGCGAACGCCGGGAGAGGGGAAATCGTCACGCCAGCGGGTCAGGCGTTCGACCAGTTCGGCCGCCTTACCTGTCCGCTCGGCTAGGACGTCGTCCGATTCCACGGCCGCATGCTTGCTCATCGACACCTCTCCATGGTTCCTCACCCACCAACACCTGTCACCGCCGCAACACCCAACGGTCCATATTCCAACCGGTGCCCGTCTGGGTGGGTCCGGCCATGCCGTTCTGCAGACCATCGCCGAACGCGATGGTGCGGGGCGTGACGAACAACGGAATGCTCGGCATCTCCGCCCACAGCAGGTTCTCGGCCTCGGTGCGCAGATTCAGCGTTGTGGTCGAATTGTCGTCGCCCGCAAGCTGATCGGTGATCGAATCG
The DNA here is from genome assembly GCF_054065835.1 of Nocardia citri. Lineage (NCBI taxonomy): Bacteria > Bacillati > Actinomycetota > Actinomycetes > Mycobacteriales > Nocardiaceae > Nocardia > Nocardia citri. The sequence goes on along the minus strand of NZ_JBSUQM010000003.1, from coordinate 64,438 downwards.
TAGCGGCCGTTACCGAAGCGACCGAAATTGAGCCCGCTACCAGTGCGCAACGCACTGGTAGCGGCCACACCGCTCTGGGATCCGGCCGGCCCTGGCGCCGACGCGGTGCTGCCGAGGACGGCGTCGACTTTGCCCTCGGTGAGCTGGGACGGCGTGAAATCGGCGGATCCGGCATCCACCACATTGATACCGGCTGGTTTGCATGCATCCGCGATCATCTGCACGGTCTGCGTGCGCCGATCGTCCGGCTTCACATATCCGATCCGAATGGTCGGCTTCGCCGCACCGGTGGCCGCCGCCGCGGTCGCATCACCGCCGCGGTACTTGTCGGCCGCGCCGATAACATTCGGGTAGTACAGCGAATCCTGCTGTGTGATGCGAGAATTCAGGACTCCGGTGCCGAGACCGGTCTTCGGCGCGTCCTTGGCCTTGCCGAGCTTGTCGAACAGATCCTGTCGCGGCACACAGAACGCGAAACCCCGCCGCGCGTCGGCCGAAGCGAAGACTCCCGTGGTACCGAGGACCAACTGCTCGACACCGCGCCCCGGCACGGTTCGCACCGAAAACCCGCTCAGATTGATGTCTTTCACCGATCCGGCCCCGATATCGACGACCCCGACCGCATTGTCCCCGACCTTCGCCTTCAGATCCGCGGTCTTCGGATACACCACGATCCGCGCCGTCTCGGGCTTATTACCCCACCAGCGTTCGTTGGCGACCAGTACCAGACCGTCCTTGGCGGAGTAGGAATCGATCCGATACGGCCCAGACGACGGGAACCGCGAAAGGTCGATCTTGTCCGCGCCGATCGTCCACCCGTTATTCCAGAAGTCGGCGATCCGCTGCAACGATGCCTGGTCACCGGACTGCACAGCCGTCACCACATTCGCCACATTCGCCACCCGCGCCGCCACATGCGCGGGCATCAACTCACCCGCAGTGAACAGGTTGCGCCACGGCAGATAGTGGTGGTCGGCGCGAAAGACGACCGTGGCGTCCTTGGATCCGGGCTGACAGTCCACCCGCTCGATATCAGCGTATCCGGCCGTGCTCGCGGCATCGAACAGCGGAATCTGGCCGCGGTCGCCGGGTTTGGTGTAGCGGCCACTGCGGGCGGCCCAGGCGAGCACCAGATCGTCACATGTCGTCGGCACCCCGTCGGAGTACACCCCGTCCGCATTGAGCCGATACTGCACCGTCTGCGCCTCGCCCGGTACCTCTTTCGCGGTGCCGACATCAGTGTCCGCGACCTGCTGACCGTCCGGTCCGGTGTAGAAGAATCCGGTCAGCACCCGCGCGAACACCGCGGCCGAGCCGCTGCTCGCACCGAGCGCAGTGCCGCCGTTGTAGCTGGCGATCACCGCGTCGACGGCATAGCCGATCGATGGCACCTGGTTCTGGCTGGCGCACCCGACCACCACCGTGGCCGCCACGGTGCCCGCAGCCACCGCTCCGATCAGACGTGCCACTAGCGACTGCTTCATATATGCAAACCCCTGCCGTCGGCTGTCAGTGCCTGCGCTTGTTCCGCTTTCCGCTCGGTCGGGCGCCCGGACGCGGAGCCTGTCCGGGTTCTCGCACGGGACGCGCACCCAGCTCCCGACCGGTCGCCGCGTACGCACGCCGCTCCGCTTCGGCGCCCGCACGCGCCGAAGCCAGTCCGGCACGCTTGTTGAGCACCTTTTTGGTGTGCGCAGCGACCGGACCCCACCGCTCCTTGATCGACACCAGCAGCGGCACCGCGAAGAAGATCGACGAATACGCGCCGACGATCATGCCCACCAGCTGCACCAGCGCGAGATCCTTCAACGTGCCGACGCCGAGCAGCCACACCGCGATCACCAGCATGCCGACAATCGGCAGAATTCCGATGACTGTGGTGTTGATCGACCGCATCAACGTCTGGTTCGCCGCGAGATTCGCCTGTTCGGCATAGGTTCGCCTGCTCGTATTGACCACACCGCGGGTGTTCTCCTCGACCTTGTCGAAGACGACGACATTGTCGTAGAGCACGTAACCGAGGATGGTCAACAGACCGATCACCGCGGCGGGTGTCACCTCGAAGCCGACCAACGAGTAGATGCCCGCCGTGACGATCATGTTGAACAACAACGACGCGATCGCCGCGATCGACATATCCCGTTCGAAGCGGATCGCGATATAGATCATGGTGAGCGCGATGAACACGACCAGCGCGATCAGCGCCTTCTTGGTGATCTGGCTGCCCCAGGTCTCGCTGATCTCGGCGATGCTGATCGCATTGCGGGAGACGTTGCCGTCCTTGTCCTTCGGCTGGAAGGCGTTGAACAGCGCGGTCTGCAGCGCATCGGTCTGGGCGGCGCTCAAGGTATCCGAGCGGACCTGGATGGTCTCCGCCGAGCCGGACCCGACCTTCTGCACCGTTACCGGGGCATGGCCGATGGTCTGGGAATAGATGGCCTCGACCTTCTGCGTGGTGGCCGAGCCCGTCGCGGGCATCTGGACACGCGATCCGCCCGCGAAGTCGATACCGAGGGTGAATCCGCGAATTCCGATGCTCAGCAACGAGATCAGTAGGAACGCCGCGGTCAGCGCGTAGTAGAAACGCCGCCGACTGACGATCTTGAATCCGCCGGTTCCGGTGTAGAGACGCTCGAAGACGCTGTGCTTGGGTGTGTCGAAATCGTTCACCTCGTCGGCGAACGGCTCCAGGGTCGCGTTGGGCCCACCCGTCACCGGACCGCCACCCCGCATGGAATCGCTACGCGATGCTGTACTCATCGTGCCGTCTCCTTAACCAGCGCCTCGCCGGCCCTACGCTCCCTGGCCACTTCCTGAATCGCACCGAGGCCGTTGACCGACGGCTTCGCCCAGAACGACGAGTGCGAGGCCAGCATCATCAGCGGCGCGGTCACCAGGTAGAGCACGATCACGTCGAGCACGGTGGTGATACCGAGGGTGAACGCGAAGCCCTTCACCTGACCCGCGGCCAGGATGTAGAGCACCACCGAGGCGATGAGGCTGACGGTCTTACCGGAGAGGTTGGTGCGCTGGGCCCGCTGCCAACCGCGCGGCACCGCCGAACGGAAGCTGCGACCCTCGCGCATTTCATCCTTGATGCGTTCGAAGAACACCACGAAGGAGTCGGCGGTCAGACCGATACCGATGATCAGACCAGCGATACCGGCCAGATCCAGCGTGAATCCGATCCACCGGCCGAGCAGCACGATGATGCCGTATACCGCGACACCTGAGGCGATCAGCGAGAATCCGGCGAGGAACCCGAGCATCCGGTAGTAGAGCAGGCAGTACAGCAGCACCACCGCCAGACCGATCGCCCCCGCTAGCAGACCTGCGCGCAGCGAGGACAGACCCAGCGTCGCCGAAACCGTCTCGGCCTCGGAGGTCTGGAACGACAGCGGCAGCGAACCGTACTTCAGGGTGTTCGCGAGTTCCTTGGCGCTGGCCGCGGTAAAGCTACCCGAGATGGTGGTACGACCGCCCTGTTGCGGACCCGACTGCACGACCGGCGCGCTGACCACCTTCGAGTCGAGCACGAATGCGACCCGCTTATTGATGTACTCACCGGTCAGCGAGGCCCACGCATCGCTACCACCGGATTTGAATTCCAGGTTCACCTCGTGGCGTGCCTGCTGCTGGTTCAGTCCGGAGGTGGCGTTCTGGATCTCCTGGCCGTCGATGCGGCTTTTGTCCAGCAAGAAGATTTCCTTGCCGTCGGTGGAGCAGGTGACCAGCGGCAGATTCGGATCGTCATTACCGGCGAGCGGGTCGGACTTATTGCAGTCCATCGCGGCCATCGCGGCCTGCTGCACCGTCTGATCGGTGCTCTGCCTGGTCGCCTTGGCGTCCGCGATCTCCTTCTTCGCCTGCTCCTGGGGCGTCAGACCGCCGGGTGGGGCCGGCGGCGAGGTAGGCGCCTGCGCGGGGAAGACGCGCGGCTGGGGGGTCGACTCCGCGGCGGGTGCGGACTCGGTGGCCGGCGTCGCCTCGGTGCTCGGCGCGGGCTGGGTGGGCGCGGGCTGGGTCGGCACGGTGCCGTCGGGGTTGAGCTGGGTGGTGTCCGGAACCGTGCCCGGCGTCGCCGTCCCCGCCGCACCCGCCGTTTGCGATGAGGCCTTACCGCCGACCGCGGGCACCGCGGACAGCACGGGACGGATATAGAGCTTGGCGGTCGTCGCCAGTGCCTTGGCCTGGCCACCGTCATCACCCGGAACCGTGATCACCAGGTTGTCGCCATCGATGACAACCTCGGAACCCGAGACACCGAGGCCGTTGACGCGGTTCTCGATGATCGTCTGCGCCCGGCGCAAGCTGTCCTGGCTGGGCTTGCTGCCGTCGGGGGTGCGGGCGGTCAACGTGACGCGGGTACCACCCTGCAGGTCGATGCCGAGCTTGGCGGTCGGGGAATGGTCACCGGCGAAGAACACCAGCGCATAGACCACGGCCAGCAGCACGGCGTAGACGCCGAGCAACCGGAGCGGATGCGCCGATCCCTGGGAAGGTGGCACAGTTCGTCATCTCCTAGGCGGAAGTCGAGGGTGGAACAGGCGGGCGGGCCCGGCTGGGCAGCTGGTCGGACGGCACGCGGCGATCCGGGCATGCGGGCTGCCTCGTTCGGGCGACCTGCATGCAGTGGCTACGCAGGCCAGGGAAACCGGTCAGTCCTTGGTCAGCCGGATTTCGGTCTGCTCCGCGGACTCCTCGACGGGACCGTCCTCGGCCTCGTCGGTCACGGTCTCATCCGTGGTCTCGTCCTCGGCGCGCACATCGCGGATGGCCTGACGCAACCAGGTGGTGATGACGTCCTCGGCGATCTCGAGATCGACCGTGGTGTCGTCGAGATCGACCACGGTGCCGTACAGACCCGACGTGGTGGTGACCTGGTCGCCGACCTTCAGGCTTTCCTGCATGGTCGTGACCTTCTCGGCCTCGCGCTTCTGGCGACGCACACCGAGGAACATGGGCACGAGCAGGGCTACCAGTAGGAGCGGAAACAGAAGTTCCATCGTCGAAGTCAGTCCCTAGTCTGTGGGTGGTCGTGGGCTATTACCCCAACAGTCTGCCAGCTCATGTCGGCACCACCGCACCGGCACACCCTTGACGTACCGGAATGCGGATCCCCAGCGATCCGGGACAGCACGAACCCCGCGACCATGCGATCGTCACGGGGCCGCGCATCGGCGCCCAGGCGATCTTGCCGTAGGTGTGGGCATCGGCCACGGTACTTCAGCAAAAGCCCGGCAACACTTATTCGGCAGCGACCGCTTAGTTCGGAAAAAAAACCGCATTCGGTGCGAGCAGGGCAGCGACCTGGAACAATGTCGCAGGTGACCCCCGACGACGTGAGCCGAATCCACTTCGCCATGCCACCCATGGGGCACCGCGGATATCACGCCGATGAGGTCGATGCTTTCCTGGAACTGGTCTCGGCGACATTGGTCGGCCACGGCGTACTGACCGCCGACGATATCCGCCATGTCGCCTTCGACGCCCCGCGCTTCGGCGGCCGGGGCTATCAGGCCGATCAGGTCGACGAATTCCTGGACCGGGTCCGCATAGAACTCGAGTACCGGCAGCGCGATTCCCGCCCGGTCCCCGCCGCTGGTAACGGTTCCGGGCTTGCCGCGCTGCTCACCCCCGACGATGTGCACCGCATGCGGTTCACCCAGGCCGCGGTCGGCCGCCGGGGCTACGACACCGAAGAAGTGGACGCCTTCCTGGACCTGGTCGCCGCGACCCTCGCGCACGGCGGCCCCGGCAGCCTGACCATTACCGACCTCCGCGCCATCCGTTTCACCGAGGCCCGCCTCGGCACCCGCGGCTACGCCCGCGACGAGGTCGACGCCTTCCTCGATCTGGTCGTCACCGCCCTCCACAACAACCACCGCTAGCGTCCGCGCCTCTGGCAGCGTGACGGGGCTCGAGATCAGGTGGAATCCACGGCGGCATCGCCCGAATAGCCACGGCAATGAGAACCGGCGCCTGGATCAGCGCCGGGTCAGTCGAAGAGGTCGAGGGTGGGGTGGGGTTCGCGGCCGCGGACTTCGATCGACCCGAAGACGAGGTCGGGAGGCGGCACGAGGCCGAGGTGTTCCCAGGCGGCGGCGGTTGCGACGCGGCCGCGCGGGGTACGGGCGACCATGCCCGCGCGAACCAGAAACGGCTCGCACACCTCCTCGACGGTCGCGGCCTCCTCCCCCACGGCCACCGCGAGGGTCGAAACACCAACGGGCCCACCGCCGAAGCTGCGGACCAGCGCACCGAGGACGGCCCGGTCGAGGCGGTCCAAGCCGAGGACATCCACGTCGTAGACCTCGAGTGCGGCCTGGGCGATGGGACGGCTGATCAGGCCGTCGGCACGCACCTCGGCATAGTCGCGGACGCGGCGCAGCAGCCGGTTCGCGATGCGGGGGGTACCGCGCGAGCGGCCCGCGATCTCCGCGGCGGCATCGTGGTCGATGGCGACGCCGAGGATATGGGCCGAGCGCCGCAGGATGCGCTGGAGCTCTTCGGGTTCGTAGAAATCCATATGGCCGGTGAAGCCGAAGCGGTCGCGCAGCGGTCCGGTGAGCGCACCGGAGCGGGTGGTCGCGCCGACGAGGGTGAACGGCGCGATATCCAGCGGAATCGATGTTGCCCCGGGGCCTTTTCCGACGACGATGTCGACGCGGAAATCCTCCATGGCGAGGTAGAGCATCTCCTCGGCGGGCCGGGCGATCCGGTGGATCTCATCGATGAACAGCACATCTCCAGCGACCAGATTGCTCAGCATCGCGGCGAGATCGCCCGCGCGCTCCAGCGCCGGACCGGACGTAATACGCAGTGCCGTACCGAGTTCGGCGGCAATGATCATCGCCATACTGGTCTTGCCGAGACCGGGTGGACCCGATAGCAGCACATGGTCGGGAGTGCCGCCACGCTGTTTTGCGCCGCGCAGTACCAGCGCGAGTTGTTCGCGGACACGTGGCTGGCCGATGAAATCGTCCAAGGACTTCGGGCGCAGATTGGCCTCGACATCACCATCGGACTCGAGATAGCTTGCGCTGACCTGGGATTCGACGTCCGGTTCGGGATCGTGCTCCATAGCGTCTTATCGATTCTTCCCCAGCGAACCGAGCGCGGCCCGCAGCGCGACCGAGGTATCGGCGCCGGGATTCTCGGCGAGTACCGCATCGACCGCGGGTTCGGCTTGTTTGACCGGGAATCCGAGTCCGACCAGCGCCTCGACCACCTGCTCGCGCACCGGCGTGAGCACCGGCGCCGGGGTACCGCCGGGCGGACCCGCCTGCACCGGAACGAGATTCACCTTGTCACGCAATTCGACGACCATGCGCTCGGCACCGCGCTTACCGACTCCCGGCACCCGAGTCAGCGCCGTGACATTGCTCTCCGCCAGCGCCTTGCGCAATGCCTCGGGCTCGAGTACCGCGAGCACCGCCATCGCCAGCCGGGGGCCGACTCCGGAGACGGTCTGCAGCAGGCCGAACAGGTCACGGGATTCGGTATCGGCGAACCCGAACAGCGTCATCGAATCCTCGCGCACGATCATCGCCGTGAACAGCCGGGATTCCTCGCCGCGGGTCAGCGTGGACAGCGTCGCCGGGGTGACATTGAGCCGGTAGCCCACGCCCGCCGCCTCGATCACCACATGATCGAGCGCGATCTCGAGCACCTCACCGCGTACCGACGCGATCACCCGCGCACCACCTTCCGTTGTTCGGCAAGCCGCTGTGTATACCGCCGCTGGACCTCGGCGGCACGCGCCTGTGCGTCGGCCATCCGCGCCATCAGCGGCGCTCGCCAACAATGACAGATCGCCAGGGCCAGCGCATCGGCCGCATCCGCCGGTTTCGGCGCGACCTGGAGGCCGAGGATACGCGTCACCATCGTGGTCACCTGAGCCTTGTTCGCGGTGCCGTTGCCGGTGACGGCGGCCTTCACTTCACTCGGGGTGTGGAAGGCCACGGGTATCCCACGTCGTGCGGCCGCCAGTGCGATCACTCCGCCCGCCTGGGCGGTACCCATCGCGGTGCGCACATTGTGCTGGGCGAACACCCGCTCGATCGCGACCGCATCGGGTGCATGTGTATCCATCCAGCGTTCGGCGACGTCGGCGACGCCCATCAGCCGGTGTGCCAGGTCCATATCCGCGGGGGTGCGCACCACATCGACGTCGAGCGCCGTCACCTTCCGTCCCAGCCCGCCCTCGACGATGCTGAGACCGCACCGGGTGAGTCCCGGGTCGACACCCATCACCCGCACGCGATTCCCTCTCGAAGGCACGAACAATTGTTCGAGAGTCTAGTGGACGCGGCAGGCACCCGGCACCAACGACACGGTGCCCGTCCGGGATTCGGCTGGTCGCAGCAGCTCACGTTCACCCGTGCGGTTATCGACCCCCGCCCAACCGGCGTTTCTGGGAACCCAGGTTTGCTGGAGCGAATTCACAGGCTTTCTCGAGGAAAGGTGTCGACAATGCCGTAGGTGCCCGTAGTCCGTGCCCCGCTCGCCGCGCCAGCGACCCCCGTGACACCGCCGCCTCCGCCGAAGCTGCCTTCGGCGAATCTGAATCCGAACTATCAAAACGGCTTTCATCACGGCATATCCCTGCTGCACGGCTGGCTGCCGGTGACCGTCGAATTGGTCGCGGTGGCCGCATTCGTTCTGGCGATCGGCTGGCGGACGCGACGCTGGCGGCTGGTGCTGCTGCCGGTCTGCGCGGCACTCGGCGCGGCTGGCGCGGTTGCCGCGTGGGCGTACGTGAACGATCAGGGGCTGGCCTCGGATCCGGCGCCGGTCGAGTTGTGGGCCTGCGTTGGGATTGCGGTGGCCGCGATCGCGGTCGCCGCACTCGGCTGGCGCAGTGCCCGGTGGTGGCGACGCGGTGTCTCGGTACTCGCCATACCGCTGGCTCTGTTGAGCACCGGTATCGTGCTCAATCAATGGGTGGGCTACTACCCCACCGTGCAGTCCGCGTGGAATGCGCTCACCGCGGGTCCGTTGCCGAATCAGACCGATATCGATGCGCTGCCCGGACTACGCAACACCGATGTCAGCACCGGCAAGATCGTGCCGGTGCAAATTCCGGACGCGGGCAGCGGTTTTCCGCATCGAACCGAATACGTGTACCTGCCACCGGCCTGGTTCGCCGGTCCGAAACCGCCGACATTGCCGGTCGTCATGATGATCGCCGGTGAATTCAACACACCCGCCGACTGGATTCGCAGCGGCCAGATCATGCCCGAGGTGGACAAGTTCACCGCCGCCAATAGCGGCCGCGCGCCGATCCTCGTCTTCGTCGACTCCAGCGGCAGCTTCAATAATGACACCGAATGCGTGAATGGTCCGCGCGGCGATGCCGCCGACCATCTGACCCGGGATGTGCCCGCCTACCTCGAATCTCGGTTCGGCGCTTCGGCCGATCCGGCGAACTGGGCGGTGGTCGGCTGGTCCATGGGCGGTACCTGTGCGGTCGATCTGGCGGTAATGCACCCCGAGTTGATGCGCACCTTCGTCGATATCGCGGGCGACCTCGGCCCCGCCTCGGGTAATAAAGAACAAACGATCCGAAGGCTTTTCGGCGGTGACGCCGACCACTGGGCCGCCTTCGATCCGCTCACCGTCATGGCCAAACACGGCCCGTACACGGACATGGCGGGTCTGTTCGACGATCTCACCCCGCCCAAATCCGGTCCGGGATCCCGTGGCGCACATCAGCCGTCCGCGGCCGCTGCGGACGACGACAACGTCGGTATGGGCGGCCACGACGGAGTTTTCGATACCGGCGAGGTCGGTGCCGCCGAAAAGCTGTGCGATGCGGGCCGCGAGGTCGGCATCGATTGCACCATCCACACCACCCAGGGCGGCCACACCTGGCAATTCGCCTCGGCGGCATTCACCTCGTCGTTGCCCTGGATCGTCGCCCGTGTCGGTCTTCCGGTGCCCGACGCGACCTGAAACCGATTGCGCGGTCGATGAGTCGAGCTTCGGCTCGACCCGACACTTCGGCCGGTTCGACCGACGCCGGCGCGGATGGTTCGGCGATACGCCAGCGGTGATATGTCGCTGGAATCGTGCAGGTGCCGGCGCAGTGAGCTGCAGGTGGCGAAGCCGACCGCGATGCGGTACACGGTGATATCGGTCGACTCGAGGAGTCGGCGGGCGCGCGAGCACGCTGTTGGATGAGCCAGCGCCCCGGGCTCATACCGATCTCGTCATGGAAGCCAGACGAAGGCGCACGCCCGCGCGAAACCGGCCGCGCCGTGGGCACTCACGGCGCCGTGAACGCGAGTCAGCGTTTCTTGCCGTTGCTGATCAGAATGTCGACGCCCCACCAGGTCAGGCGTCCGGCGATCGTCACGTACAGGAAAATCGCGAGGTACACCAGGCTCGCGCCGTAGTCGGCAGCCCAACCCGGCATCAGGGTCACCGTCGCGAATGCCGCGATGAGCAGGATCAGTCCGGTCGCGACGGCGAGCGGGGCGAGCGTGAGGTTCAGTTCGATCGAATCGCCGGGACGCTCGTCAGCTAGGGATCGACTCATGGCTGGTCTCTTTCCGGTTCGGACAAGTTCTCGATGCACTGGAGCCTGATCGGGCGGCGATCTGTCGCTGTTCTCGATTCTGTATCAGTAATCGAGTCGCAATCGTTACACCGCCGAGATCGGCAGCTGCGATCAGTCGCTTCGGCCCAGGAAATACGATTAGCTAATTTACAGCAATCTGCGACTGGTGGCATCAGGCATCTCGGCCATCGCCTCACGCCGCGGCATCGGAATTCCCCGGAGGGCACCACCGGATTTCGGCGATGTTTGTGGCGTACATCACATACGAGACCTACGATCCGAAGCATGAGCAATGTTGTGAAGGCTGTCCTGGAAGGCGGGCCGAAAGACTTGCCTGCTCGCATCGTTCCGATCACGCCGCCCGGCGTCGAGCTCAAAGTCGAATTCCGCGGCGGATACGAGCACTTCAAGGTCACCAACCGGGAGGCCGATACGCCCGAGGGGCGGCTGCCGGTCTACGAGTGGTCCGATCGGACACGAATCGCGGAATAACCAGCCCGATCCAGGTGCGAAACGCACTCGGGGCGGTCCGCGTCGCAGCGAACCGCCCCGAGACGGCAGTCCATGATGTGCCGCGTCAGTCCTGCCCCAACCCGGCGCCAACCTCATCGGAGATGTCCACCATCGGATGCAGTGACGTTCAGTACATCATCGAGTGCGATACACCGACGATCCCGCGTCAGTCCTGCCCCAACCCGGCGCCGACCTCGTCGGAGATGTCCACCATCGGATGCAGTGACGTTCAGTACATCATCGAGTGCGATACACCGACGATCCCGCGTCAGTCCTGCCCCAACCCGGCGCCGACCTCGTCGGAGATGTCCACCATCGGATGCAGTGACGTTCAGTACATCATCGAGTGCGATACACCGACGATCCCGCGTCAGTCCTGCTCCAACTGGGCGCCGACCTCGTCGGAGATGTCCACGTTGGTGTAGACGTTCTGCACGTCGTCGCTGTCCTCGAGTGCGTCGACCAACTTGAACACCTTGCGCGCACCGTCGACGTCGACGGCCACCGATACCGAGGGCTGGAAGCCGGATTCGGCGGAGTCGTAATCGATTCCGGCGTCCTGCAGCGCCTTGCGCACCGGGATCAGATCCGACGGCTCGCTGATGATCTCGAACGACTCACCGAGGTCGTTGACCTCCTCCGCGCCCGCGTCGAGCACGGCCATCAGTACATCGTCCTCCGACAGCCCGTTCTTCTCCAGCGTCACGACGCCCTTGCGGTGGAACAGGTAGGAGACCGAACCCGGGTCGGCCATATTGCCGCCGTTACGGGTCATCGCCACGCGCACCTCGCCGGCGGCGCGGTTGCGATTGTCGGTGAGGCATTCGATCAGCACCGCGACACCGTTGGGGCCGTAACCCTCGTACATGATGGTCTGCCAGTCGGCGCCGCCGGCCTCTTCACCACCGCCACGCTTGCGCGCGCGCTCGATGTTGTCGTTCGGAACCGATGACTTCTTCGCCTTCTGGATCGCGTCGTACAGCGTCGGATTGCCCGCCGGGTCACTGCCACCAGTGCGGGCCGCCACCTCGATGTTCTTGATCAACTTGGCGAAGAGTTTGCCGCGCTTCGCGTCGATCCCCGCCTTCTTGTGCTTGGTGGTGGCCCATTTGGAGTGGCCGCTCATTCCCTACTTCCTCCAGTCGACAGCACGTCTGATCGTGCGCACGGTACCCGCACCGGCCGGGCAGACAACTCTGCCAGCCTACTCGTCCGGTTACGGCGACGTTCCCAGGGCGACTACTGAGCGTCGCGAACCAAATCGACGAACATCCGATGCACCCGCAGATCGCCGGTGACCTCCGGATGGAATGACGTCGCGACCACCCTGCCCTGCCGCACCGCGACGATACGCCCGGCCGCCGGACCGTTGGGGACCGTCGCCAGCACCTCGACACCCGCGCCGACCCGCTCCACCCATGGTGCCCGGATGAACACCGCGCGCACCGGCCCGTCGGTCAGGCCAGCGAACTCCAGATCTGTCTCGAACGAGTCGACCTGACGACCGAAAGCGTTGCGCCGCACCGTCATGTCGATGCCGGACAGATGTTTGGCATCGGGGCGAGTATCGAGTACCTCGGAGGCGAGCAGGATCATCCCGGCGCAGGATCCGAAGGCGGGCATACCTTCCCGCAGCCGCCCGCGCACCGGCTCGAGAAGTTCGAAGACCTCAAGCAGCTTGCTGATCGCAGTCGACTCACCGCCCGGCAGCACCAACGCATCGATCGCGGCGAGCTCGGACGCGCGCCGCACCAGCACCGGTTGCGCACCACATTCCGCAAGCGCCGCGACATGTTCGCGCACATCACCCTGCAGGGCCAGTACGCCGATGGTCGGCCGGTCAGGACTCTGCTGCGCGCCCGTTGCGGGTGCGGCGACCGATGCGTTCACGCCATGAGCTTACGAGGGGCGACGCTGTGGCACCGCTCACGGTGGCCGTCAACGTTACGTCAAGACCAGGTTCATTCGCCCGAAACCGGTCGACACTCGCAAATGTGATTACCCTGTTGCCGCGCAACGCACCGGAGCCACGTGCGGAAGCGAATGCTGTCTCGAAGCGCCGCGGGTTGACCGTTTCGACCGGTTTGGCGGGACTGTCCCTCGATGCCATGGCATCGGTCTCCTACGGTCCGGAAGCGATCGTGCTGGTGCTCGCCACCGCCGGTGGCGCCGGACTCGCCATGACACTGCCGGTGACCCTCGCGATCGCCGCCCTGCTCGCCGTCCTGGTCGCCTCCTACCGGCAGGTGATCGCGGCCTTCCCCGACGGGGGTGGCGCGTACGCGGTCGCCAAGCGGCATCTCGGCCACCGCACCAGCCTGGTCGCCGCGGCCTCGTTGATCGTCGACTACATCCTCAATGTCGCGGTCTCGATCGCGGCCGGTGTCGCGGCCCTGACCTCTGCCTTTCCGGCGTTGCACGGGTACACGGTGTCGACCTGTGTCGCGATACTGGTCGGGGTCACCGCACTCAACCTGCTCGGCATCCGAGAAAGCGCGCGCGCCTTCATGCTTCCGACGATCGTCTTCGTCGCAGGGATCTTCGCCGTCATCGTCGGCGGTCTGATGCGCTCCGAACCTGCCGACGTCACCACCGGGGCCGCGGCCGTGGGCGATATCCGCACCGTCGGAGTGTTGTTGCTGCTCAAGGCATTCTCCAGCGGCTGCGCGGCGCTGACCGGTGTCGAGGCGATCGCCAACGCGGTGCCAAGCTTCGCGACGCCGAAGGTAAAACGCGCGCAGCGGGCGGAGGTGGCACTCGGCGCGCTACTCGGCATCATGTTGATCGGACTCGCGGTGCTCATCCAGAAATTCTCGGTGCACCCGATGGACGGTACGACGGTGCTATCCCAGCTCACCGAGGCGGCACTCGGGCACGGAATCGGCTACTACATTGTGCAATTCGCGACGGTAGTGCTGCTGGCGCTGGCCGCCAACACTTCCTACGGCGGGCTCCCGACGCTCACCCGGATCTTGGCCGACGACAACTGCCTACCGCACCGGTTCTCGGTGACCTCGCCACGTCAGGTGTACCGCTACGGCGTACTCACCCTCGGCGTGACGGCGGGGGTGCTGTTGATCGGAGCGCGCGCCAATATGAACGCGCTCGTACCGTTGTTCGCGATCGGTGTCTTCGTCGGATTCACCATCGCCCAGACCGGAATGGTCCGGCACTGGTGGCAGACCAGGACCGCGGGCTGGCGCTGGCGGCTCGCACTCAACGGATTCGGTGCGCTGCTCAGCTGTGTCGCCGCGATCGTCACCACCGCAATGAAGTTCACCGACGGCGCATGGCTGATCGTGCTGCTGCTGCCCGCATTAGTGCTCGGCATGGAGCGAATTCGTGGCGCCTACACCAGAATTGGCGGCCGCCGCGGCAATGGCGCGATCCCCGAGCAGCCGCGGGCGACCGGCACCGCGATAGTAGTGCCGATCTCGGAGGTCTCCGAACTCAGCCGCGAGGCGCTATCGGCGGCCATGTCCATCGGCAAAGACATTGTCGCCGTACATGTTTGCCTGCCCGGCGAATCGGCGAAGGCGTTCACCAAGGCCTGGGAGGCGTGGCATCCCGAGGTACGGCTGGTGCTGCTCGAGGACAGCGATGCCACCGTCGGCGGACCCGTCGCCCGCTATGTCCGCGAGCACTTCCCCGGACGGCGCAAGGTCGTCGTCATCGCCGAGATCTATCCGCCGACCGGCTGGGACCGGGTGCTACCCAGCCACCGCAGTGATGAACTCGAGCGCGAACTCCGTCGGATGACCGACACCGTGGTCTGCCATCTGCGAGTGCAGGTGGATTGAGCCCGGCGAGGCTCATTCGGCCGCGGTGGTGTGCGTCGGCCACACGCATGCCACCGTGGTCGAGCCAGGTCAGCTGGTGAATTTGCGGCTCTGGTCACTCCTCGCGCATGGTACGAATCAAGCCTTCTTGCACAACCGCCGCCACCAACTCACCCCCGCGGTTGAAAATCTTGCCACCGGTCAGTGCGCGACCGAAGCCCGCGGACGGAGAGGACTGGTCGTAGAGCAGCCAATCGTCGGCACGGAACGGGCGCAGAAACCACATGGCGTGATCGAGCGAGGCGTTTTGGGTCGGTTCGTCGGGGTGGGTCACCTTCGAGGAACCCAGCAGGGTCATATCGCTCATGTAGGCGAGAGTGCAGACGTGCACCACCGGCGCGTCGGGTAGCGGATGCCGGTAGCGGAACCACACCTGCTGCGGGGACACCACGCCGTCGCGGCGAGTCACCACATCCTGTGGCACGGTGCGGATATCCCAGTGCTCCCATTCGCGCATCACCCACAGTCGCTCGGGACTCATCGTCGTGCTGGCATCGGGCAGCTCATCCGGACTCTGCACCGACGGCATCTCGTCCTGATGCTCCGGCCCCACGTCACCGACATGGAACGAGGCCGACATCGTGAAGATCGCGGCACCGTCCTGTACGCCGGTGACCCGGCGGGTGCAAAAGGACCGGCCGTCGCGGATCCGCTCGACGAGGTAGACGGTTCGCTCTTTCGGATTTCCGGGCCGCAGGAAGTAGCCGTGCAGCGAGTGCACCTGGAATCGCGGTTCCACTGTCCGCACCGCCGATACCAGCGCCTGGCCGGCAACCTGTCCGCCGAATGTGCGCTCGAACTGAGTCTTGGTGGATGCTCCACGGAAGATATCCCGCTCGAGCCGCTCGATCTCCAGCGCCTCTTCGACTGTCGCCATGAGGCCGAGATTATCCCGAGCACCCACACGGTCTGTCGGTGACCTCTCGGCAAAGACCGCATCCGCCGCCCAGAACGGGGTTCGACAGCATCGTTTGGTGGAATGGATCGGTGCCGCACTTCAATCCGATCACCAGGGACGGCCTCGTCGAACTCATCGCCGACCGCACTCTCGAGCTCGGCGGGCAGGTGCTGATCGCCATCGACGGAGCCGACGCGGCCGAACCCGTCACGGTCGCGGATCGCGTGGCCACCACACTGCGTGACACCGGCCGCGCGGCCGAGGTCATCTCGCTGCACGACTACATCCGCCCCGCGTCGCTTCGCATGGAATTCGGCCGCACCGACGAAATGTCCTATCGCACCGCCTGGTTCGACTATGCGGCACTCGATCGGGAAGTCATCCAGGCGCTGCGACACGAAGCGCGCTGGCTCCCCGCGCTCTGGGACGAGGACCGCGACCGCTCGGCCCGCTCCCCCATCCGTACCGCCGCCCCCGGCACTGTCTTGCTCGTCGCGGGCCCCATGCTGCTGGGCCGCGGTCTCGACTTCGATCTGACCGTTCGCCTCGACATGTCCGAACCCGCGCTCCACCGCCGCACCCCACCCGAGGACCGGTGGACTATCCCCGCGCTCTTCGGCCACGACCGCGACAACCCCAGCGCCCCAGCCTTTTTCATTCGCTGGGACCATCCCGATCGCCCGGCACTCCGAATAGACGACACCGCTCGCAGGTAGCCGTACCCATCCGAAGCCTCTGACCGCCCCTGCCCTCTTCTGCGATTTTTGTGCGAGACAGTCGTTTCCGCACTCGAACGCAGGCCAGCTTTTATAGTTAGATGCGCATATCGTCGTATCAATATGTATATTTTTTCGATCATCGGCCCCTTCTCTACCTCCTCGATGGGAGTCCGCGTCGGACGCGAATCTCTAGGAAGAGAACGGGTATTCGCGATGGGAGACGCGTAGAGGTGGCCAGCAAGACCCTCGCCGCCTCGAATCATCCACTCCCCCAAGCGAACCCGCTGCGGCCGGGATCAGAGGTCAGCCGCAGGCCGTCGACTGTTGACCGAGGTTGGCCAACATGGTGCAGGCCCAACTCTTCTCGACCTTCCACTTGCCATCCTCGGCGACGAAGGGCACATCGACGATGTTCTCCTGACCGTTGACGGTGAGCTTCGCCTTGGCATTGAGCGCGTCACCGAAGGCATTCACCTCGGTGACCTCGGCCTTGGCACCCGCCTGCTGGAAGGCCTGCGCTAAACGGTTCGGCAGTTCCGGATCCGCCTGCGCCCCCTGAACCAGATCCAACTTCGCCGAACTCGGCACCGACGGATCCAACGCACGGAGCAACTGGGCGTTGAGGTCGGCTACGCTCGGGGTCGGCGGGAGGTTCGCATTCGACTTCGTGACGCTGGTCGAGGTCTTGGTCGGCGTGGTCGCGGTCTTCGAGTCATCGCTGCCACATGCCGACAGGCTGAGCGCGGCCACGGCGGCCAGACCCGCGATCGCGATACGTCCGCTCTTACGAAGCTTCAACTGATCCTCCTTTGCCGTTCGGACAGGTCCGTGACCCCGACTGTGCCGCGCTGACTGCCCGCACGGTCGCCGACGTGCACCGCATCCCGAAGCTAGCCACCAACTCTGTGGCGGGCATAAGACAACTGTGAGGGACGCTACAGCTTCTCCCGTACGCCATCGCCGAGGACGAGCAGCGCCCGCGGCAGCATCTCTCTGTGCCGCGGGCGTCGAATCAGTTCAGCAGTGGAGCCGAATCACCAACCACGCTCGGCCAGCCGGTGATCGACCGGCAGTTCCTCGACATTGATGCCGACCATCGCCTCACCCAGACCGCGCGAAACCTTGGCAAGGACATCCGGATCGTCGTAGAAGGTGGTTGCCTTGACAATGGCGGCGGCGCGCTCGGCCGGGTTGCCCGACTTGAAGATGCCCGAGCCGACGAAGACGCCTTCGGCGCCGAGCTGCATCATCATCGCGGCGTCGGCGGGAGTGGCGATACCGCCGGCGGTGAACAGCACGACCGGCAGCTTTCCGGTCTGCGCAACCTCTTTCACCAGCTCGTATGGCGCCTGCAGTTCCTTGGCCGCGACGAACAGCTCGTCCTCGGGCAGTGCGGACAGCTTGCGGATCTCGGCGCGGATCTTGCGCATGTGGGTGGTGGCATTGGAGACGTCACCGGTGCCGGCCTCACCCTTCGAGCGGATCATGGCCGCGCCCTCGGTGATCCGGCGCAGCGCCTCACCGAGATTGGTCGCGCCGCAAACGAACGGCACGGTGAAGTTCCACTTGTCGATGTGGTTGGCGTAGTCGGCGGGGGTCAGCACCTCGGATTCGTCGATGTAGTCGACGCCGAGGCTCTGCAGAATCTGCGCCTCGACGAAGTGGCCGATACGCGCCTTGGCCATGACCGGGATCGAGACGGCGGAGATGATGCCGTCGATCATGTCCGGGTCGCTCATCCGGGAAACGCCGCCCTGCGCGCGGATATCGGCCGGAACCCGCTCCAGTGCCATCACCGCAACCGCGCCGGCGTCCTCGGCGATCTTGGCCTGCTCGGGGGTGACGACATCCATGATCACCCCGCCCTTGAGCATCTCGGCCATCCCGCGCTTCACGCGGGCGGTGCCGATGGTGTTGGTGGTCTCGGGCGTGGTCACGGCAAACTCCTGAGTCATGTGCGCCAATCGGGTCGCTTGGAATTGACGCCACCGATTCTAGGCGGGCCGATCAGGCCACTTGATAGCCAGTTGAACTCCACTGGCCTTGCCCCGACCAGCGGGTCTGCGCGGGGTGCCGGCGACTGGACCGATCGGGTCGTGCTCGGGACCCGATATCCACGGTGCGAACCCGGATCCGGATCCGCGGGGTCGACGAGTCATTTCGCCGACCCGGCGAATACCGGGTTTCGTTCTAGAGTGGGCCGATCACCAGTAGCTGTGACCAGTACTCGGCAGCTCCCGGACCCAGCAACGGCAACAGGAAATCGAACAACAGGTAGGACATGTACTGCTTACCTTCCACACCAACGGACCATTTCATGCAGTGGCGGTACCACCAGAACTCCCGGTAGCACTCCCCCAGCAGCACTACCCAGGCGGCGGCAATCCAGTCGCGACGCTATCACGGTCGTGAAACACATCACAGCCAGAAGGCCCAGGTACGCGCGCTGATCGGGGGCGATCTGCCGGAACGCCGATTCCGCGGGTACCCCGCGCAATCAAGGAAAGAGGGGCAGTCAGGGCAATCCGCTCACCGGATAGACCGCACCTCGGGATCCGAATCACCCGAGGCGGCCGCCGCGGCTTCGGGGAGCAACTGATCCAGGTGGTAGGGGTATACGGTCTCGCCCGTGTGGTCCAAGGCGACGATATCCGAGCCGGTGCACCACTTGTGGTCGGTGATGCTGCGCCGCTCGACTGCGGTCGGATTGCCAGGCTCGGGATCGAAGGCCGAGACGCGCAAGGCGAAAAACAGCTCCTCGGCGCGGATGAGTTCACCGTCGAATGGAAAGACCGCGACCCGTCGCCAAATGGGACCGCGCAGGCCGGCCGGATCCGCGGTGTATCCCGTCTCCTCCCACAGCTCCCGCACCGCGGCGGTGCGCAGGGCCTCTCCCGGTTCGACGCCACCGCCGACGGTGAACCAGAAGGAGACCTCAGGGGTCTTCGGATCGTTGCCGCGCATGAGTAGCACACGGTCCTGTTGATCGAGCAGCACCACGCGCGCCGAGGTGCGGACCGTGTCGACAGACAGTCCGGTCGATGCGGCGGGGGTGACGCGTTCGCTGATCTCGAAATAGGTCGGCAGCGGCGCGGTACCGCCCAGGTGCAGGACGCGGACCGGGCGACGCGTACGGAGGGCGAGCGTGTCGCGTACCGCGTCGTTGTGGAAGCGGCGCGCGATCAACACTCGGGCCTCGGCATCGGCGAGTTCGGCGACCTGCTGCGGACGCAGCTGGGCGATATCGATCGCGGAAAGCGCCGCGGAAAGCTGATTTTCGATGGTTTCGCGGTCGGCGCGGCCCGCCCGCTCGGCCCGATCAGCGAGTGCAGTCAGTTGTTTGGCCTGCTCGAACAGCGCGGAATCGGCGGTCGGGCCGGCGATGGCCACGGCGATCGACCTGGCCACCACCGCCCTTCGCGCCAACGCACCGTCGAGGGCCTGCCAGGACTGATCCGACCGCACATGCAGCCGGTCGAGCCGGTTCGCCGTCGAGGCCGCCCACAGACCGATCGCGAGGACCACCGCCGCGATGAGCGCGAGTACGAGAACCGTTGTGGCGGAGAAGGTAATCATCAAGCAGCCCTCATAGTGCTATGACGCGATCCACGCGGCACCCACCGCTCGATCATCCGGCGGCCCGCACGCGCGTATCGCCCACCGTCACGGTTTCGTACACCCGCAGGATCTGTTCGGCGACCACCGGCCAGTCGTACTCGCCGACCACCTGATTGGCGACGTGGATCTGGGCCTCGCGGCGCACAGCATCGGTCAGCAGGGTGTCCAGCGCGGCGGCGAGTCGAACCGAATCCCCCACCGGGACGAGCATTCCCGCCGTGCCATCACGCAGTACCCGACGGAAGGCGTCCAATTCGCTTGCCACCACAGCCGTTCCGGCCGCCATCGCCTCGATCAGAATGATGCCGAAGCTTTCACCACCGAGATTCGGTGCGACATACACATCCGCGCTGCGCATCGCCGAGGCCTTCTCCTCGTCCGATACCTGGCCGAGAAAGCGTAGGTGCCGTGCGAGCGGCCCGGCCTCACGGCGCAGTCGATCCTCGTCACCACGCCCGACAATGAGGATCTCGACATCCATGTGTCGGCGCACCAATTCGGGCAGCGCGCCGAGCAGGACCTCCATCCCTTTACGCGGTTCCTCGTAGCGGCCGAGGAACAGCACCGTCCCACCCGCGCGCGGATAGCCGGGCAGCATCGGGGCACGCGCGAAGGCGGCCACATCGACACCGTTGGGGATCTCCACCGCATCCGAGCCGAGCGCCTCCACCTGCCAGCGTCGCGCCAGTTCGGAGACCGCGATCCGGCCGCTGATCTTCTCGTGATAGGGCCGCAGCACACCCTGAAAGGTGCTCAGAACCAATGATTTCGTGGTCGAGGTGTGAAAGGTGGCCACGATCGGCCCCTCGGCGATCTTCAACGCGAGCATGGACAGACTCGGTGCGTTCGGTTCGTGGATGTGCAGCACATCGAAGTCGTTGCCGTCGATCCAGCGCCGGATTCTGGTGTAGGCCATGGGCCCGAAGGACAACCGGGCGACCGAACCGTTGTACGGAATCGCCACCGCCCGACCGGCCGACATCACGAAGTCCGGCAGCGGCGTGTCCTCCGATGCGGGTGCGAGCACGCTCACCTTGTGGCCGCGTTCGATGAATACCCGCGCCAATTCCACGACATGAGCCTGCACGCCACCGTGAACGTCGAACGAATAGGGGCAGACCATGCCGATTTTCATGGTGTCTTCTCCCCTTTGGCGCTTTCCATTCCGGCCTGCGCAGCGGCGATCCTGGCTCGCCGCTGCGCCGAAAGGTCCTGCTCCCATTGTGGCTGCAACATGTGCCAATCCGCCGGATGCTCGGCGATATTGGCCGCGAATCGGTCGGCCAGGGCCTGGGTGGTCGCCGCGACACCGCCCGCAACATCCAGCGGCGCTTCGGTCTTCATCCCCCAACCCTCGCGTCCATCGGCATCTACGGTGAACCAGACGTGCACCGGGATCAGCGCGGCGCCGGTCTCGATGGCCAGCTTCGCCGCGCCCGCGGGCAGCCAGGTGCGCTCGCCGTACATCGTCACCGGGACACCTTTACCGGTCAGGTCCCGCTCGCCCATCAGGCATACGACATTGTTCGCGCGCAGGCGGGCGGCGAGAGCGGTGAACGGCGGCTGCTTACCACCGGTCAGCGGGAATACCTCGAACCCCAGGCTCTCCCGATAGGCGACGAACCGCTCGAACAGCGATTCCGGCTTCAGCCGTTCGGTGACGGTCGCCAGGGTGCCGCTGTGGCTGACCAACCAGACCCCGGCCGCGTCCCAGTTCCCGGAGTGTGGCAGCGCCAGCACCACACCGCGCCCACGCGCCAGTGCGGCATCCAGATTCTCCACACCCTCGACGAGCGAACCGGTCAGTGCCGAATGATCCATCGTCGGCAGCCGGAACGCCTCGCGCCAGTAGCGGGCGTAGGATCGCATGCTCGCGCGGATCAGCTCATCGGGCACCTCGGCCGCAGTCACACCGAGTACGCGAGCGAGATTGCGCCGCAACTGATTCGGTGCACCACCGGCGCGGAAGGCGCGATTCGCCTGGTCCGCGACCCGATTACCGCCCCAATCGAATACTCGCCGCGCCGTCGACTCGGGCACCGCGCGCACTACCCGCCAGCCCATCGCATAGGCCCAATCCGTTAGTCCGGACTTGATCCGCGAGCCGACGCCTTCGGACTGGGAACTCACGAGGGCAACTCCGTCGCGCCTGCCGGATTCTGCGGCGGCGCGGGCGGAATCACGTCCCGCGCGCCCGGCGAATTCCGGACCGCCAATACCCGCTGGAACACCGTGATAATGCTCAACACCGCCAGAATCCACATCGCCACGTGTACGGCCCAGGTCAGCCATTCGACCCCCCAGTACCCGCCGATACCGGTGAATCCGGCGCCGACCAACACAATGATCAGCCGATCCGGCCGTTCGATGAGTCCACCGTCCGCGGAAAGGCCACTCGCCTCGGCGCGCGCCTTCGCGTACGAAATCACCTGGGAGGTGACCAGAACCACCAGCGTCGCGAGGAACAGCGCCTTACTGTTCTCGTGATACACCGCCCACCAGGCCAGCCCGGCGAAAATGGCGCCGTCGGCGACGCGGTCACAGGTGGCATCCAGTACCGCACCGTATTTGGTGCCGCCGCCGCGCGCTCTCGCCATGGCGCCGTCGAGCATGTCGAACGTGACGAACAGCCAGATCACCATGGCTCCCCAGAACAGATGTCCGGTCGGGAACAGGGTGGCCGCGGCCGTGATCGAGGCGACGGTGCCGATCACCGTCATCGCGTCGGGAGTGAGTCCGGTACTGACAAGGGCTCTGCCCAGCGGCGCAGTCGCTTTGGAGAACGTCTCGCGGCCGAAGAAGCTGAGCACGCTACTCGACTTCCTTCCACGCCGCCGACAGCAGCGCCCGAGTTTCCCGTAGCAATTGCGGCATGACCTTCACACCGCCGACTACGGTGATGAAGTTGGCGTCGCCACCCCAGCGCGGCACGATGTGCTGATGCAGATGGTCGGCGAGTGAACCACCGGCCACGCCACCGAGATTCAGCCCGACATTGAATCCGTGCGGCCGCGAGACCCGCTTCATCACCCGGATCGCCTGCTGGGTGAACGCCATCAGTTCGGCGCTTTCCTCCAGCGTCAGATCCTCGAGGTTGGCCACCTTGCGGTAGGGCACAACCATCATGTGCCCCGGGTTGTACGGGTACAGGTTCAGTACCGCGTAGACGTGCTCGCCACGGGCGATGACCAGACCGTCCTCATCCGACATCTTCGGAATTTCGGTGAACGGATGGCCCGTGGTGTCTTTCGGATCGGTGGTGGCGGCCTCGGCGATATATGACATCCGGTAGGGAGTCCACAACCGCTGCAACCGATCCGGCTCACCGGCTCCGGTATCCACGATGCTGCCCTGCTCGTCCGAGTCCGCGTTCACATCCGCGAACCCGGGCGCGGTCCACTCACTCATGCGCCGCCCTTCACCACAAAACCCTCGGCGGTCGGCGAGGCGTTCTCCCGGGTCGCGATCCATTCCACGACCGTGGCCACCGCGGCGGCGACCGGCACGCCATTGACCTGGGTGCCGTCGCGGAAGCGGAAGCTGACCGCGCCCGCGTTCACATCGCGCTCGCCGGCCAGCAGCATGAAGGGGATCTTCTGCGCGGTGTTATTGAAGATCTTCTTCTGCATCCGGTCGTCGCTGCGATCGACCTGCGCGCGAATACCCGCGTCGCGCAGCTGCTCGATTACCGAATCCAGATGCGGCGCAAAGGCTTCCGCGACCGGAATGCCGACGACCTGAACCGGCGAGAGCCAGGCCGGGAAGGCGCCCGCGTAATGCTCGGTAAGCACGCCGAAGAAGCGTTCGATGGAACCGAACAGGGCGCGGTGGATCATTACCGGCCGCTGTTTGGTGCCGTCGGAGGCGGTGTATTCCAGGTCGAAGCGCTCAGGCAGGTTGAAGTCGAGCTGGATGGTCGACATCTGCCAGGTGCGCCCGAGCGCATCCTTGGCCTGCACCGAGATCTTCGGGCCGTAGAAGGCGGCGCCGCCCGGATCCGGGACCAGTTCCAGTCCGGAGTCGGTGGCCACCTTGCGCAGGGTCTCGGTGGCCTCCTCCCACATCTCCTCGGAGCCGACGAACTTCTTCGGATCCTTGGTGGACAACTCGAGGTAGAAGTCGTCGAGGCCGTAGTCGGCGAGCAGCCCGAGCACGAATTGCAGCGTGCTGGTCAGCTCGGCGTGCATCTGCTCCTTGGTGCAGTAGATGTGCGCATCGTCCTGGGTCATACCGCGCACCCGGGTCAGACCGTGCACGACACC
This sequence comes from Nocardia citri, assembly GCF_054065835.1. NCBI lineage: Bacteria > Bacillati > Actinomycetota > Actinomycetes > Mycobacteriales > Nocardiaceae > Nocardia > Nocardia citri. The sequence continues at coordinate 40,025 of NZ_JBSUQM010000003.1, read as the reverse complement.
GGACTTCTCGTACCGGTAGACCGAGCCGAATTCGAACATCCGCAGCGGCAGCTCCCGGTAGGACCGGCCGCGCGAGCGGAAGATCAGGTTGTGCATCGGGCAGTTCATCGGCTTGACGTAGTAGTCCTGGCCGGGCTTGCGGACGGAACCGTCCTCATTCAGTTCGGCGTCCAGGTGCATGGCCGGGAACATGCCGTCCCGATACCAGTCCAGGTGACCGGAGACCTCGAAGAGGTGCCCCTTGGTGATGTGTGGCGTATTGACGAACTCATAGCCCGCGGCAACGTGTCGGCGGCGCGAATACTCCTCGAGTTCCTTGCGGATGATGCCACCCTTGGGGTGGAACACCGGCAGACCGGAGCCGAGTTCGTCCGGGAAGCTGAACAGATCCAGCTCCAGACCGAGTTTGCGGTGGTCGCGGCGCTCGGCCTCTTCGAGCAGGTGCAGGTGCTCGTCCAGGGCCTCCTGCGATTCCCAGGCGGTCCCGTAGATGCGCTGCAGATCCTCGCGGTTCTGGTCTCCGCGCCAATAGGCGGCCGAGCTGCGGGTCAGCTTGAAGGCGGGGATGAATTTGGTGGTCGGGATGTGCGGGCCGCGGCACAAATCACCCCAGACCTTTTCGCCGGTGCGCGGGTCCAGATTGTCGTAGATGGTCAGCTCTTTACCGCCGACCTCCATGACCTCCGGATCGTCGATACCGGACTTATCGCTGATCAGCTCGAGTTTGAACGGCTCCTTGGCCAGTTCCACGCGCGCGTCGTCGACCTCGACCACCCGGCGCGAAAACCGCTGCGCGCCTTTGACGATCTTCTTCATCCGGGATTCCAGCTTGGCCAGATCCTCGGGGGTGAACGGCCGGTCGACCTGGAAATCGTAGTAGAAGCCGTCCTTGATGGGCGGGCCGATGCCGAGCTTGGCCTCGGGGAACTCCTGCTGCACGGCCTGGGCCAGCACATGTGCGGCCGAATGCCGGATCACGCTGCGTCCGTCCTCGGTATCGGCGGCGACCGCCTCGACCTCGACATCGGTTTCCGGGGTCCAGGACAGATCCTTGAGGCCCTCCGCATCGCGGACGACAACGATGGTGTCCGGCCCCTTCGTCGGCAGCCCCGCCTCACGCACCGCGGCACCCGCCGTCGTCCCGGCCGGCACCCGGACGAGGGCGACAGGGCTGATAGGTGCTGAGGTGGTCACGGCGAGAGACTCCTTGGCGTTCGCTGGCGGGCGTGTTCCCGCGAGGGTGCGGGCGGTTGCCCACGGCTCATCGTCGGAGGCGAATTTGCTCCGGCGCGACCATGCTATCGGCACCGTGGCGGCCCCGCGTCGATGGACTCGGATCGCCGCGTCGCGGATCGGCCGGTGCCGACGGGCGAGACCCGAACGTGACATCCGGCAATCGGTTCGGTCACGCGACCGCCGCCCGTGCGGAGGGTGCCCCAGACGACTCGACCCGCCCGGCCTGGTTCGGATCCGAGACCGATGATCGTGCGGCGCGAACCGCGAAGCACGCGGTGTGGATGCCGAAAACCTTGCGGACGATCAGCTTTCGGCGGCGAGCCGAGCCAGCAGGGTCTGGCGTTCGGCGGCCGGCCGCTTCGGGCAACTAGTGCACATTTCGCAACCGGGCACCTCGAAGACCAGGCAGCACGAGATCCGGCGGACAAAGGTCCGCCCGTCGACGTCGACGAACCGCGGTACCGGCAGCTTTCCTCCGACCTCCCGCGCGAGCCGTGCCCCGGCCTCGGGATTCCCCGCATCGAGGGCTCGGTTGCCGATGGCATCGGCAGCAATCGCCCAGAGTGACGGCACTCCGGCACCGGAGACCGCCGCTACCGGGCCGATCACGGTGGCCAAGGTCTCCCGCAGCACCCGAGCGCAGGCATGGCCGAGCGCGGCGTCACATTCAGGTGCACCTTTATCGCCGGGCGCGGCACCTGCGACGGCGTTGATGCGGACTCGTGCTATGCCGCCATCCGGACGGACCTCACAGTCGATGCGGTCCAAATAAGGTTCCGGCGCCGGCTCCTCGTTCGCGTAGGCGCACGCCAACTGTTCGACCAGTGCCGATGCGACCATGCACCACCACAGCGTGCCGCAGACGCGCGGTTCGGTGGTGCCCCAGGAGCGGCCCATCTCGGCGATGCGCGCCGACAGCCAGTCCGGCTCGGTCAGGGTGCGGCCCGGGACGGTATTCACTATTTGCGGGGACTGTGTAACCACTGCCATTCGACTCCGATCCAGCCGCCGACCAACTCGTATGTTCCCAATACCCACAGTGTCGCGAGGACCACCGCGAAGGTAGCCACCGCCCCGAATACCCGCATCGCCGGGCCGCGTGCGGAATACCACGCCATACCCTGCCGGTACCTGTCACGCAGCCAGCCCAGTGCACGGCGCGCCCAGGCGAATTCGGTGGCGAGAATGCCAAGTCCGGCGAATACGATCGCCCAGCCGGGTCCGGGATAGGGAATCGCCAGGATTCCGATGACCAGCACCGCGATGCCGACGACCATGACCCCGATCCGGTAGGCGAGATTCAGCGTAGGCCGGACGGCCAGGCGGGCACGGAAGGCTCGCCAACCCGTGGGTGTGGGTTCGGATTCCAACTCGACACTCATCTCCACCAGCCTACGAGCGACCGGAACGGACCCGCCCGAGCGAGGTCGAGCGGGTCCGGCTGTCATTCGACTCAGACGAGTTCCGGCGCAATGCGCGCGCCGGTGTCGTCGATATGGGCGAGCCCGTCCACGGTCACCTCGATCACGCGCGCGCTGGCGATATCGAAGAACAAGCCCGATACCGTCGCCCCGCGCTCGGCCACCGCCGCACGCACCGCGGGATGCCGATGCAGCGTCTCCAACTGCACGGCCACATTGACCATGCTCAACTGGTCGACCGCACCGAATCCGGCGGCCGCGGCCGCCTGCGCCACCGGATGCCCGAGCCGGAACCGCTCCAGGCTCGGATGCGCATGCGCGAGCCACGGCCCGATTCCGGGTCCACCATCGGTGCCGGAGTGCAGTGCCTTCATCGCGCCGCAGGACGAGTGCCCGCACACCACGATGGAGCGCACATTCAACTCGTTGAGCGCGAAGACCAGCGCGGCCTCCACCGACGGGTCACCGCTGTCGGGCACCAGATTGCCCACATTGCGCACCGTGAACATGTCACCGGGACCGCTGTTGGTGATGACGTTCGGAACCACCCGGGAGTCCGCGCAGGTCAGGAAGAAGGTATCGGGATCCTGACGGTCACGCAGTTCGTCCAGATGCGGCCGCACGACGTGGGCGTGGCTGCGGTGGTAGGCGGCGACACCCGAGGTCACCCGGTCGGCATTCGCGTCGTCGCCGCGCCACGGGCCGAGAATTTCGTCGAGCACCGCGCGCCCGAACCCACGGGCGGGCGGACCCGCGGTCGCGTGCGCCATCCGGGCGCTGCCGATTTCCACGAAATCTACTGCACTGCCGCCACTTTCCTGCTGGCGGACCCAGTCCTCGATGGCTTCGAAGGCGGCGTGGTCGAGGAAGTCGACGGTCATCTCGACAGTAACGTCCACGCCCGCCGGCACTTTCGCGAATTCGGTGGATAGCTTCGGCAGCGCGAGAAAGGTGCACGAGCCGTCGATGGTCAGCAGCCAGCGCTGCGAACCGGGAATCGGCTCGGCCGCCACGGCAACTCGCACAACGCGCCACAGCAGCAGCCCGAAAGCCAGTGCCAGGCCGATGATTACGCCTTCCAGCAGATTCAGGAAGACCACGCCGACTACGGTGACGGCGTAGATGATCAGGTCACCGGTGCGTCTGGCCATTTTGATGTGGGCCAGCTTGACCAACTGGATACCGATGACGATCAGCAGACCCGCCAGCGCGGACTTCGGAATCTGCTGCACCACCGCGACCAGCGCGACCGAGAACACCAGAATCCAGCAGCCGTGCAGAATCGCCGAGGCGCGGCTGCGCGCGCCCGCCTGCACATTGGTGGCACTGCGCACGATCACACCGGTGACCGGCAGACCGCCCAGTAGACCGGAGAGCACATTGGCCGAACCCTGACCGATCAGCTCACGGTCGAAATTGGTGCGCTTACCGGTGTGCATCTTGTCCACGGCCACCGCCGACAGCAGGCTCTCGACGCTGGCGATGAGCGCGATGGTGAGGATCATCAGCGCCACGGCGGACCAGTTACCGCTGGGGATCTGCGGCAATCCGATCGCGTCGAACAGCGAGCCGTTCAACACGATTCGCTCGGCCTCGAACGGCAGCGCAAGCGACAATACAGTGCCCACCAAAACCGCGACCAGCGGTCCCGGCACGACCCGCACCTTGGCGGGCATCCGGCGCCAGCCGAGCATGATCGCGATGACAACTACGCCGACGATCGCGTCATCGCCGTGCAGCGACAACAGCTGCGACGGCAACTGGGTGAGGTTGTTCCAGGCGGAACTGCGCGATGCCCCACCTAGTAGGACGTGAATCTGTTGTAGCGCGATGGTTATGCCGATACCGGCGAGCATCGCGTGCACCACCACCGGTGCCACGGCCAACGCCGCCCGCGCGATCCGACTGAGTCCGAATAGAATTTGCAGCACACCGGCCGCGACGACAATGAACGTGGTTGTCCGCCAACCGAATTGATTGATGGATTCGGCGACGACCACGGTCAGGCCCGCCGCGGGCCCGCTGACCTGCAGGGGCGAACCGCCGAGCGTGCCCACGACGAGACCGCCGATGACAGCGGCGATCAGTCCGGCGGCGACGGGTGCGCCGGAGGCGACGGCGATGCCGAGGGACAGCGGCAACGCGACCAGGAAAACCACGATAGAGGACGGCAGATCGTGGCGCAGGACCGATGTCAGACGATCCAACAGAGGTTCGGAACGGCGATGGCCCTTGCCCTGTTCAGCGGGCGGTAACGGTGGTGCGACTACAGCGCTATCAATAGCCATTGACCTCTCCTTCGCCGACTCGACGCGAACGCCGAGGTCGGTTGACGATCGAAATGTCCAGCTGGGCATAGACCGCGACCGGCATCTCGCGGTGGAGCAGCTCCCGACACGGCGATGGGTCGAGATGTAAATCGTTTCGATGCTATTAGTAAAGACTTAGCAAAGCCTGAGAAGTTGCCGAGGAGTGCCCGAATCCGTACCTCCGAGTCGATGTGAAATGCGGCACATCCATGCCGAGTTCGCCTGTCGGGCTGAATCATTCGGCTCGATAGGCCATGATCAAACGGGCTCGGCAGCCACGCCGCGCACGTCGGCCAACTCGTCGAATGCTTCGACCGTCAGCTCGTCGTCGAACTCGGCAATGCCGTCCATGGTCACCTCGATGACCCGGGCGGTCGCGAGATCGAAGAACAGTCCCGACACCGCCACTGCGCGCTCCCGCATCCCGCGCCGGACCGCAGGATGGGCATGCAGCCGTTCCAGTTGCAGTGCCACATTGACCATGCCGAGCTGGTCGACCGGGCCGAAGCCGGCGAATGCCGCGGCATCGGCCACCGGATGCCCGAGCCGGAATCGGTCCAGGCTGGGCCGCGCGTAGGCGAGCCAGTCGCCGAGCCCGGGTCCTGTGCGCACTTCCCGATGCAGTTCCTCCATCGCCCCGCAACCGGAATGCCCGCAAACCACGACCGCCCGGACATCCAGCTTCTCCAGCGCGTAGACCAGCGCGGCCTCCACCGAGACGTCGCTACCGCCGACCGGAACCAGATTGCCCACATTGCGAACGGTGAACAGATCCCCCGGCCCGCTGTTGGTGATGACATTCGGCACGATGCGAGCATCGGCACAAGTAAGGAAGAACGTGTCGGCATCGGGCCGGTTACGCAAGCCATGCAGATGCGGACGCATCAGATGGGCGTGGCCGCGGTGATAGGCCGCGATACCCGCCGCGATCGGATCCGCTCGATTCCCCGTGCGCCGCCACGGCCCGATGGCCTCATCGATGATTTGACGCGAGCGCCCACGCTCCGGCGGGCCGGCCACCGCGGTAGCAATCCGCACGCTGCCGATCTCGACGAAATCAACCGTGCCGCCCGCGGCCGCACGCAGAGCTGCCCAGTCGGTGATCAGCTCGCAAGAGGCGTGGTCGAGGAAGTCGACCGTCATCTCTATGGTCACATCTACATCGGCGGGAACCTTCGCCAGTTCCGCGGTCAGCCTGGGCAGCGCAAGGAAGGTGCAGCTGCCGTCGATGGTGACCAGCCAGCGGCGGGCGCCGACCACCGGTTCGGCGTGGATCGTCACCCGGACCACCCGCCACAGCAGCAGGCCGAAGGCGAGTCCGAGCCCGATCACCATGCCTTGCAACAGGTTCAGGAACACCACGCCCAACACCGTGGCCACGTAGACGAACAGGTCGCCGTTACGCCGGGCCAACCGGATATGGGCCAGCTTCACCAATTGCACGCCGATGAGGATCAGCAGCCCCGCGAGGGCCGCCTTGGGAATCTGTTGCACCAGCCCGGCCAGCGCGACCGCGAACAGCAGGATCCACACACCGTGCAGTACCGTCGCGGCCCTGGTCCGCGCCCCCGCATGAGCGTTGGTGATGCTGCGGACGATCACCGCCGCGATCGGCAATCCACCGAGCAGACCCGACACCACATTGGCCGAACCCTGCCCGATCAGCTCGCGATCGAAATTGGTTCGATTGCCGGGCCGCGACTTGTCCACCGCGACAGCCGAGAGCAGGCTCTCCACACTGGCGATCAACGCGATCGTCACCATCGCCAGCGCGACGGCGAACCAGCTGCCGGACGGGATCGCGGGCAAACCGATGGAATCGAGCAGCGACCCGTTCAACACGACCCGCTCGACGTGGGTCGGCAGTACCAGCGACAGCATCGTGGCGACCACCACCGCGACCAGTGGTCCCGGGACGACGCGGATCGAGCGCGGCAAGGACTTCCAGCCGGTCAGGATGACGATCACCACCAGTCCCACGAATAGATCGCCGCGATGCACCGACATCAACTGATGCGGCAGCTGGGTAAGGCTGGCGAACGATGAACTCAGCGAGTTGCCGCCGAGCAGAATATGGACCTGCTGTAGCGCGATGATGACGCCGATACCGGCGAGCATGGCATGGACCACCACCGGTGCGATGGCGAGCGCGCCGCGCGCAACGCGACTGAGCCCGAACAGAATTTGCAATGCACCTGCCCCGACGGTGATGAAACAGGTAGCAGCCCAACCAAATTGGTGCACGCTCTCGGCGACGACGACGGTGAGACTGGCCGTCGGCCCACTGACCTGCACGGCCGAGCCACCCAGTAGCCCGGCTACGACACCGCCGACGACAGCGGCGATGAGGCCGGCGGCCACCGGGGCGCCGGAGGCGACCGCGATGCCGAGCGAAAGTGGTAGTGCGACAAGGAAAACCACGACGGAGGCGGGTAGGTCGTGGCGGCCGACGGCGGCGAGGCTTGCTGGCAGACTGGTGCGAAGCGGCGACGTCCGTGGTGCGAGATCGGTGTCGTTGGACATTATTCTCCTTCGCCGAAACGGCGGGGAGCCGATCGGTTCATCGGTCGAACAAGTACTGGCATCGAAAGCGAGCGGCGGGCGAAGCTCTGCGGAGAACGCGGTGCTAACCGTGCCCCGCGTGAAGCGGCTTCGTGGAGCCCGACTCCCATGGCGTGGAAGTCGGACGCAATAGTAAAGAGTAAGCAAAGTGCATGGAAAGTTTTATGGTGCGATTGTGGCCAACTGCTATCAAAATGTGACCCAAGCCACAGCTCGACACAGCGGATTCCAGCGGGAGTGGGACGGAGATTCGGCGGACTCTGCGCCCAGAACAAATAAGGCCGGGCACTCGTGGTGCACCGACCTTGTTCGAATGGGTGGTCCCAGCTGGTTTCGAACCAGCGACCTTCCGCGTGTGAGTCAGGCGCATCGTTGCAGGTGAGGACACGAGCACGAGCCGACGTGTCCCACACGTGCCCCTGAATCCTTCAGTGCTTCACGATGATCGTTCGCGGCAGCTCGACTGCATTCCCCCTGGCCGCTAGCTTGCTCAGCTGAGCTGCGACCTCCTTGTCGCGCCCGTCGACAGCGTGCAGGTACCGCAGCGCAGCGGCCGTCGAGGCATGCCCGAGCCGCTTTTTGAGATCAGCGAGCGTGGCCCCGGTTGCCGCAGCCAAGGTCTGACCGGTGTGCCTCAGGTCATGGAAGCTGACCTTTACTCCGACCCGATTCCGAGCCCGGACGAACGCCTGATAGATCGCGTTGCCCCGCATGCGCTGGCCGTCCTGGCCGACGAACAGCCATGTTTTCCCCGACCAGCTCTCCAGGTGTTCTACGAGGAAAGGCCGCAGGTGCGGCGGGATGGATACCGGCCGCTTACCTGCGTCGGTCTTCGGGTCCTTGTCGAACGCCTCGCCGGATTCCAGGAGCTCGACCCGATTGCGCCGGACCCAGACCTCATCGGCCACCAGGTCCAGGTCTACGACCGCCAGGCCGATAATCTCGCCGCGCCGCAAGCCGCACCATGCCGCCAGCAGGACCGCCGCCCGGTACCGCGGAGTGATCTTCTCCACCAGTTCGGCGACCTCAGCCGGAGTCGCGACGGTACGTTCCTTCGCCCGGTCCGAACCAGCGCCCTTGATCGCGCAGGGGTTTGCAGAAATCGCACCGTCCCGCTTGGCCTGGTTCATCACCGTCCGCAGGAACCGGTAGGACTGAGCAATAGAGGTCCTACCACCGGTACCCGCAAGCGCCTTGGCGTGCCAGCTGCGCACCACTGGAGGCGTGATCGCGATGAGTGGCTTATCAAGGAGCTCCGTCATGTGCAGGCGCATGTTCCGTCTGCACGTCTCCTCCCACCGCGGGCCAACGTCGGGGTTGTCGCGCAGGTAGGCCGAGGCGTAGTCCCCGAACTGCTCCCGCCCGATCCGTTCATCGAGCCATGCGCCACGGCTTATGTCGGACTCCACGTTGACCAACCACCGGTCAGCGTCAGTCTTCGTGCGGAACGTCTGTGGCGCGTTCTGTCGCTTGCCATTCGGGCCGATGAACGACGCTTGATACTTGCCCGAAGGCAGCTTGCGAACTTTGCCGAACCGCCGACGACCCATCAGGCCACCGCCCTGCCGCCGCTCCAGCGGACCTCGATCGGTTCGACCTTGCCCGCTTGGGCGTACGCCTCCAGGTCCGACACCTTGAACCGCACGTGCCCGCCGACCTTGTAGAACACCACTCGCCGTTCCGCGACCAGCCGACGAATGAACCGAACGCCGGTGCCGAGGTAGACCGCCGCGCCATCCACGTCCACGTATCCAGGTCTGATATCCACTGCTTCGCCCTCCCCTATGCCGCTTGCAGAATTGCCGAATTTTCTTGTGTGCCCGGTGGTTTGGCTGCGAGTAGCGCCCGCGTGTATTCCGCGTGCCAGGTGATGCGCTGCGAGATCGCGGTCATGATCAGGTGGTCGCGGGGTGGCACGTTCTTGTCGCCGTTCTCGACGGGGGTGATGATCCAGCGGGAGCGGTCGGGTTTGACGATGCCGACCTCGGCGAGGGTTTGGCGGACGAATTCGGCGCGTTCGTGTTTGTGGTCGGGCAGGTCCTTGTTCGACCATTTCCGGGAGTCCAGCACCCGGCGCCCGGGTAGGCCGAGGGTGTCTCGGCGGTGGGCTTTGCCCTTGCAGCGGCCGGGCACGGTCTTCTCGGTCGCGCCGTGGGGGACGATGCCGTAGCGGAACCAGACCGGGCAGCTTTTCGAGCACGGAGTGTGCTGCAGCTCGGTGTGCAACCGGTCGTAGTGGACCGCAGCGGCGGTGGTCTTCGGCTCGATCACCTCACCGATGGATTTGGTGAGGTATTTGGTCAGGTAGCCGATGTGGCGGTGGGCTTCCTCGCTGCCGCCGAGGATGCCTTTCGAGTCGACCTGGGCGCCGAACCGCACGACGTGGGCGGGTTCGAGTTCGTCGACGGTGTCCATGACGTCGAGGGCTTGCGTCCAGGTGGTCAACGGCTGCCCGGTGTCGGGGTCGGTGAACGCGCCCACTTGCGGGTTCCAGACCGGCATCCGGTCCCCGCTGTAAACCTCCCGGTCGTGGTGGGGCCACCAGATCTGTTTGTAGGTGGCGGCGGTGACCGCGCGGATCATCTCGTGCGACACCGCGCCGCGGATCGCGAGGTGGATGTGAGGGGCGCCGCGGCGTTGGGGTTCCACGGTGCCCCAGTACTGCACGTTCCAGCCCACCGCCCGGCGCAGGTTCTGCACCCAGCGGTCGAACAGGGCCGCGAAGTGCACGATGTCACGGGCCGCGCGGGTGTAGTCGTAGGTGTCCGGATCGGCGGGTGCGCCGTCGGCGCGGACACGGCCGTAGCTGTCGAGAGTGAGGGTGACGAACATCGAGGGCCGGAACCGGCCGGCATACTGCTGACCGATCGTGGTCTTGGCGACCTTGCGGCGCGGCAGATCCGGCACATCGTCACGCCGCTTCGTCGAACGAGTGCGCCGTGTTTTGGGTTTCGCGTCGAAGGCCGGGAGCCGTCCCCGGAACCCGGACTCGCGCAACTGAACATCCAAACTCGTCGCGATCTCCCGGATAGCGAGGGCGAGTTCGGTGTCGTCGTCGGCTCGGGCGTTCTGGTACTGGGCGAACAGGTCCGAGCGTGCCCGCAGCAGGCCCTTCTGTTCCTCGGTGGGCTCGTTGGGGGTTCTGACGGGTTCGTGGTCGAGGTGCCAGCCCTCCCGGCACTGGGTCTGGCGCAGGTGCCGGTTCTTCTCCGCACAGGCCGGGCAGGTGGACGCGATGGTGGCCTTGCACGGCGACCCGACATAGGACACGGCCAGGGTGGTGCGGTCCTCGGCGCGCATCGGGATCGGGCGACGGCACACCTTGTGCTCATCGGCCAACGACGCGGCGACAGACCGGAAATCCGGCAGGTTACGACGCTGCGCCGCAGTCCGCCGGACATCGGTGGCGGGGGTGTCCACCATGGTTACGCGGCCTCCTTCTCGTCCCACAGCCATTCGACGGTCGTGGTGGGTAAGACAACGGGTTCGGCGAGGGCATCACGGCGGCGGAAGCCGAGTTCGACGGTCGAGGCAGCGACGATCGCGGCGCGGCACTCCAACACCCCGAACGCATGGCCGAGCGCGACCGCGGCACCGGTGTAGGTGTCCGGGCACTGACCAGGCAGCATCCGCACCCGCACCCGGTCCACGGCCTCCCCGATCGTCACCGACAGAATCCGCGGGTAGCGCGTCACCTCACCCTCACGCACCGCCAGCCCGCACGCGGTCGTGAGCCGGACCCAGCGGCGGCGGTAACGCCACCAGGCTTGTGCACGGGTACGGGCACGGTGGGTGATCCACCGCCGGAACGAATCCGGGCGCAGCCACCGCCACACCACCAGCGGCGCGACGGACACGGCAGCGGCAGCGACCCCGACCGGCCAGCCCACCACGAACCCAGCCGTGACCGCAGCCGCGGCCGGTGCCGACAGCATCGGGAACAACAGCGCCCATTTCACCGCGACAGCGGCCCCGGTGACAGCGGCGATCAGGACGTGACCGACACCGGTCAAGACCAACTCGGCGGGGTCGGTGATGGTGGTCGTGGTCGAGGTGACGGTCTTCACGGCTGGGTCTCCTGCTGCTCGGACAGGTGGAACAGATCGAGCTGTCCCGGTGTCGGGTCGTAGAGCTTCGCCGGAACCGGAACGGTCCGGGTGCGCCGTTTGCGGATGCCGTCGGCGGCCGTTGCCACGATCGGATTGACCGGTGCCGCAGCCGGTTTCGCCTCGGTCATGCCGCCCACCCACCATCATCGGAGTCGCTGTCACCGTCGATGTCCCACGCAGGGACGATGCCGGTCTCGGCGGCCAGGCCGAACGCAACCGCGACCGGATCGGCGCCACGGCGCTCGAGCAGGCCCCGGCGACGGGCAGCGAAGTCGATCACGTTCTCGGCGTAGAAACCGTGGGTGGTGTTGGTGCGCTTCATGATTCAGTCCTTCGAGTAGAGTTCGTCGATCTCGGCGTCAGCGCGTTCGATGACGCGGCAGTCGGGGCACAGGACGCGGTCACCGTCGTAGAACCAGTCCCACTCGGTGGTGTGGGAATTGAGACAGTCCACGGCCTGGGCGCGCGAGGTGAAGCAGATGCCGTTGGCGACGTGCCCGTGGGAGCCTTCTTCGGCGTAGACCTCGCCACAGCAGTCGCAGTAGATGCGGATATGGGTTTCGGTCACGAGTCCTCGTTTCATGCCGCCACCGGCCCGTTCTCGCCGTCGCCGAGGTCATCCGGATCGAAGTCGCTGTAGTCCTCAGCGGGACCGGTGATCGGCGGTGCCGGGGAGTAGGCATCCACGATCGCGTCGATATCGGCGTCGGAGACGTAGAACGCGCGCACCCGCACGAACTCGCTCGTGCCGTCCTCACCGACGTAGCCGACACCCGGTGTCAGATCGGAAATCTCGTCGCAGCGTGCGCCACGGTCCCGCGCACCCTGGCCGTGGACCATCGCGTTCTGGGTCGGCTCGTCCAGGCGCAGCCCGATGCGGATCGGGAACAGTTGCCGGTTGGGCATCGTCTCCTTCGACGGGTCCTGCAACGCCGCGATCACCGACACCGCCGCCGCACGCCCCTGCGACAGCAAGAGCCCTGTGAGCCTGCGGAATTCGTTCTGTTCCTCGCGGCTGGCATAGGACGACAGCGACGCGGCCTCATCGATGATGATCAGAATCAGCGGCTCATCGGTGGTCGGAACGAGCTTGCGTAGACCGGCGCGACGCATCCGGATCAGCCGTTCGCGCATGATCTGCTCGGCTTCGCGCAGCATCGTGAGGATGGTTTCGTTGTCGGTAGCGAAACGCACGAACAACCGGTCCTCGCCCTTACCGAACTCCGCACCGCCCTTCGGGTCGGCCATCCACACATCCATCAGGCCGTCGCGGATGGCCGGGCCGAGTGCGGCGATGATCGACCACAGCACCGAGCCCTTACCCGACCCGGTGGCGCCCGCGAGCAGGATGTGCCCGTAGAGCACCCGCACCCGCCAGGTGTCGAAGTCCTCGGTCACCCCGACCGGGACCGCTTCCAGGTCCACACCCACCCCGGCGGTCAAGCCCGGCAGGGATGCGGTGTCGGCCAAGGTGTCGTAGACCCGCAGATCCAGGCGGACGAAGCCGGGATCGGTGGAGGTGACCGTCACGGCCGGGACACCGAAGTAGGCAGCCAGCGCCGCGCGGGTGTTGTCGTTGTTCCAGTCCTTGAGCGACTGCCCGCCGAGCATCTGCACATCCACCGACATCCCGAAATCGGTGTAGGCCGCAGCAACGACGTTTGGGAACCCCGACTGCATCGAACCTAACCCCAACGCTGGCCACATCAGGGCCAGTTGCGCCGAGTCGGTCACCACGAACACCGCCGTGCGCAGCTCGACCGGAGCAGCCGCGACCATCTCACGGGCATCGCCAGCCGGTGCTGTATCCGCACCGCGCGCGGCGAGTGACCGCAGCCACCACACCGCCGACGCCCCCGTGCACAGGCCACCGGCGAGCATGACCGTCCCAGCGATACTCATTCCCAATCCCCCTCCATTCGTGCCGGTCCGCGCTCCAACTCGCAGAACAGGCGGCACCCGCTCTGGGCGGGGGGTGGAACGGGAGCCTTGTCGACATCCGGCCGACCGAGACCGGCGTCCTCGCAGAACATCACGCACCCACGCGGCGCCGGAGCCGGGCCATCGGTTGTAGTGGCCACCGCCGAGGACGACGCAGCGGCCGGGACAGTCGCGGCCGGAGTCACCGAGGAGGTGCCCAGCACTCCCACACCGGCCAACAGGGTCACCAGCGACGAAACACCCATCGCCACAGCAGGAACAGAAGCAGTCATCTCAACCCCCAACAGGGACAGCGATCGGCAGCATGGTTTGCTGCGGTCGCGAAGAACGAACAGGAATGTGCACCGGCGCAGCAGGCACCGGACGAAGCCCAGCCACCCGCACCGGCTCCGGCAGCGGGTCAGGCTCGAGCTCAGAGACCGACACCGCTTCCGGCTCAGGCTCAGATGTGGCCTGCTCTGCGGCAGGCTCGATGACCGGTGCCGGTTCGGATGCCGAATCACGTTGTGCCGCACGGATCAGAAGCGCCAACCCGTGCGTGTCGGCCAGCAGGGAAATCGGGGCGATTGCAGCCACCAGCGCTGAGGCCCACCACGGCAGTTCCCGACCGGCCGCGACCGCGTGCAGCGAGTTCCCCGCCACCGACACCACCGAGCCGACGATCAGGACCGTGACGAAGAACCGGCGTTCTGGAGCGTGCGCGAGTACCAGCACCCCGAAGGTGGCCAGCAGGATCGTGCCGTCCACGATCAACGGGAACAGCCACGCATCACGCGCCGGGATGTGTGCCAGGACCGCAAGGTCCTTGAGCGTGGCGAACGACAACCGGAACGCTGCCGCCCCGACCGCGATGATGATGACCACGGCGGACCAGCGCGCAAGACGCATCCCCGCCGACTGATCCGCCGCACCCATCCTCAGGCCGCCTTATCCGACGAAACGGACCCCACGCCAGCGTCGTGCTCAGCCAGAATCCCCGGCAGGGCTTCGGCCAGCGTGCGGGCATCAGCGATGCTCAGGCACAGATACGCATCCGACCCGGACAACGTCACGTACACCCACGCGGGACGCGACCGGTACTCATCCCGGCCCCCGGCCTTGTACTCGACGGCGATCCCGTCGTAACCGGAAACAGTGGCATTGAAAAACGACATGATCACGCCGCCTTACCGGCCGGACGAGCCGCACCCGGATCAGCCGGGGCCTGCCGCGCACCCGAGTTATCGCCCTTGATGCCGGTCGCGCGGATGTTCCAGCCGATCGACTTGAACTCCCCCGAACCCTGCACCTTCGGCTTGATCTGCAACCCCTCCAACACGATCGGAGTCATCCCCGGAATCAGCGCAGCAGCCGAAGGAACAGGCTGCACATCCGCCACGAACGTCAGATCGAACGACGTACCCTTCGCGCCCGAACCCGCCGGATCGGTGACCGTGCCCCTCCACAACCGCTTACCCGTGCCGTTGCCGTCCTTGTCCAGATCCACTCGCTGCCGCTTCACCGCATTGCGATCCGAACTGAACTCCGTCATCGGCTCGATCTCACCCATCAACACGAGACCCATCGGGAACGCTTCTTCGAACGCGACCGTGAACCAAACATCCTTCAAAGCCATTGCTCAATCTCCTTGTCAGAGCTGTGTGGATACTCGAATATGGTGGCAACTTCTATGGTCTTCTATAGAAGTACCTCCTATAGAGGACCATGGGACACCCAAAGAAGTCAAGACCTAAAGAGGACATAAGATGAAGCCGTCTTCGACACTGAGAGGTAGCGCCGTGCCAGCGAAGTACGAGCTAATCGCGGACGATATTCGTCGGCAGATCGACGCTGGGGAGCTAATCCCCGGCGAACGAATCCCAGGTGAATCCGCGCTAGTCGAGCGATACAAGGTCAGTCCGCCCACCCTCCGGCAGGCACTACTGGTCTTGCGATCCGAAGGGCTGTTGGACGCGCGGCACGGGATCGGGACGTTCGTCCGGGCGCCTCGGCAGAAGGTTCGCCGGGACGCAGCTCGCTATCAGTGGGAGAAGGACCGGGTCCACCTGTCGGAGTCTCAGCGCCGAGAAACTGGCGCAACGGAGCGGGACACCGGCGTCACGGTCGACGACCTTCGGTTCTCAGCACACTATGCGGTGATCGACGCGGACGAACGCATCGCCGAAGTGCTCGGCATATCGGTAGGCGATCGGGTGCTTCGGCGCGACTACCGAACGATGCTCGACCACGAGGGTGTACCGCTCAACCTCAGCACCTCCTACATCGCCTACGATCTCGCTGCAGCAAACCCCCGCCTGCTCGAAGACGGCAACGAGCCGTGGCCGGGCGGCACACAGCACCAGCTGTTCACCGTCGGCATCGAGGTCGATCGAGTAGACGAAACGATCAGCACCCGACCCCCGACCACCGACGAGACCACAGAACTCGACCTCTCGACCGGGGTGTCCGTATTCGTCGTACAGAAGCGGACCATCGACACCACCGGTCGCGTCGTGGAATTCTCCGACGTCATCCTTCCCGGCGACCGGACGGAACTGATCTTTTCAACCGAACTCGCCCGCTGGGAAGCATCATGAACCACACGATTTCCATCATTACGGCGACCTACCGGCCGATCGCCGAGTACCTGGATGCCGCGTTCAAGTCACTTGTGGCGCAAGAACTCCCAGACGGCTGGGCTTGGGAATGGATCGTCCAGGAGGACGGAACGACAGGCGCCGCTATTCCCATGCTTCCTGACGATTCACGTATCCGGCCGGGGATGGGGCGGCACGGCGGACCCGGGGTGTGCCGGTCTTTGGCCCTCGCTCGATCGATCGGCACGTACGTCAAAGTGCTCGATTCCGATGACCAGCTCACACCAGGAACTCTCGCACGGGACATCGACGCACTCGGTCAGCCCGGAGTCGGGTGGACCACGTCGCGGGTACTCGACCTGTTGCCGGACGGGTCGACGGTCGGGTTCGACCAGGACCCCGACAACGGCCGGGTTCCGAGCGGGGCCGTCCTCGAGCACTGGCGCCGGAACGACTTCCGGGCACCCGTCCATCCGGCGTCACTGTGCATTCGCCGAGACTTGCTGCTCGCCGCAGGCGGATGGATGGCACTACCAGCGTCCGAGGACATCGGACTCCTGCTCGCCGCGGACGCCCTCACCGATGGATGGTTCACAGCCGAGCCAGGCTTGCTCTACCGCAAATGGGACGGCCAGATGACCGCCCATCCGACCCACATCGACCCGACCGAACGCACAGCGCGAATGCGCCTCATCGAGGAACGAGCGGACTCTATGCACCGCACGACATCGTTCGACCTCGCGGCCGAGTTGACCGACCAAGCTTGACGGCCGGTATGAATAGTCAACTACACTTGCGCCATCACGCGAGTGATGCCGAAGCTGGGGGCGACGAGGCAACGCCGCCCCCAGCGGGTGGGATTAGCTAGCCCGCCATACTCGGCGGACCAGGATGAGCGCCCCGGCGATCACGGCAGCTGTTGCAAGCACGATGCCGTAATCGACCGGGGCCTTGCTCTTTCTCCGGCGATGTTTCGCCATCCCCACCACCTCCTTCCTGGGCGCGGTGTGTGGACCAAGTCCACCGCCCCTCGGTAGGAGGTGCACCCACCCTACGCGACCGAAGCGACCAGAACCGTTGAACCTCAACATGTTCCGACACTTCGCCGGTCAGTCCAGGATGTGAGCCGGAGCGTATGACGGTCGCACAGGCATCCGCACGATCCGCGTATCACTATCGAGCGCGCCTCGCGTTGTGCGAGTTGTTGCCGAATTTCGCCATACAGGATCAAGGGCGGCGCGCACGGCGCGCCGCCGCCGCACGTCGCCGCGCAGCCGCCGGACCTCCGACAGGCTGCGGTCAGGCGGGCGCGTCGGTGCGTCGGCGGCACCCCGAGCGCACACGCCCAGTTCCTGAACCGCTCAATCCGCACCCATCGTGACCGGTCAACCGGCTCGTGTCACCTTTGCCAGAGGCCATAGCCTCATTCCGCAGTGGTCTCGCGCTCGCCAGCCTCCACAAGTTGGCGTTCGCGCGCCTTCTTCGCTATGGCCGCCTGCTCGATTGCCGGCAGCTTCGAAAACTCGTACAACCCAGCCATTTCCGAATCATCAACTGGGTAGTTCTTACGGCTGTCGTCCATCAGCTGCCACTTACCAGTAGCTCGACCGCCGATTCGGACGATCTGCGCAGGTGGGTCGTTCACCCAGCAGAAGACATAACCGTCGTCGTCTTCAAAGGTGACGGCTGGCAGAAGTGCGAAAGCTCCTTCTCTGATATCCACTGCGTCCGTGCTTCCCATCCTGCTAGCACGGATCATCGTCGCGTACGACTCTCCCGGCTGAAGTAGCCCCGTCGGATGGGGAAAGGTCACCGCAAACTCTGACCGGTACGACTCCAAATCGTGCGCGACCGCCAACCCGCCCAGCCACTGGAGGTCGTACACGGCCCTGTCGTCGCCGTTGTCCACATTCACCATCCAGCCTCCGCCGCCACCGGGTAGCGATGCATCCCACGTAACCCTCACTCGGACTCGCTTGGCCCGCCGGAGGGCGCGTGCTTCCGCCTTTCTGCTTTCCTCCAGCTCCTCACGGGTCCGCTGCTTCACATTGTCAACGGCTACCCAGGCAGCGATACTCACCGCGATAGTCGACAGCATGGCGCTTGCCCATGTCCCGGCTGGCCCCCACTGGATCCCCCATTGCAGCTGGCGGTTCAGGGCCGCGAGGCTGAACCCCAACCCCAGAATGATCATAACAACAGCTGCGACAGTTAGCTTTTTGACCGGCACAGGCTGTAGATCGGCGAACCAGTCTGTTCCGATACAAGGAATCGCCGACACGTTGTCCGAAAGGACGTGTGAGTTCGAGTCCCACAAGCAGCACGGCAACTCACGGCAGTGCAACGGCAGGCGACGAATCTCACGCCTAGAGAACCACATCCCGGCTTGGGTTCCCGCCTCCTCATGGCCCCATGATCTGACTTCGCACCGGGTGAGTAAAGGGCGCTATCGCGTCGCTACGCGATGCCTACGGCCCCCTTGACTAACCCTCCCTCAGCACAGGACGGCCAGTATGAGGAAGCGGGGAAAGTAGGTGCCGGACAGGCAGATCGGCGATCTATGCGCGATCCAAGAGCCAAAAGACACGCAGTTCTCGCCGTGCCCCCCGCGTGCCCCTACCTCCGGATTCCGACGAGCAAAGGCGGTCAATCACGGTCACATGCCCCCCTGGGGTATGACATGAAAAATACCCCCGACCAGGCGATATGTCGAGGGGATTCGGTGGTCCCAGCTGGTTTCGAACCAGCGACCTTCCGCGTGTGAGGCGGACGCTCTCCCGCTGAGCTATGGGACCTTACTTGGCGTTCGAGCAGCGGCGCCATTCGAACGAGATGGAACCATAGCACGCACTACCGGCGTCTCACCAAATCGCCACCCCGACAGCGATGATCGGCCGTCGAGCGTCGCGACCATCGTTGGTGGCGGCTCGTGAATTGCGAAGTGGTGCAGTAGCTCTCGAGGCGGGCCATCTACATCGAATGCCCGTCCGCGGGACCACCCCTTCGAGGGCGGTACGGACCACGCGGGGTTTGCCGTGCGCGCACCGGGATCGACTTCGATTCCGCCTGGCCGGTTACCCCGACCCGTACCGCTCGCAAACATTCCGATCCGATGGCCAGGTTCGGATGTGGCGCACTCCGGCCGATCCCGGGAACTTCGGCCCGGGATACACCGACCGAACCTCGTGAACAACACCCACGTAATTCAACTTCAGGCCGTTCTACCAGCGGATTTGTAGGTTGCGCCGAACGTCGGCTAATGTTCTGTCTCGCACCACGGAGGGCAGCAAGCCCCCGGAGATGCAAATGCGGATGTAGCGCAGCTGGTAGCGCATCACCTTGCCAAGGTGAGGGTCGCGGGTTCGAATCCCGTCATCCGCTCGAGGAGTAGGGCCAGGCAATAGTAAAGCCTTCCCCCTTCGCACGGTGGAGTGGCCGAGTGGTGAGGCAACGGCCTGCAAAGCCGTGCACACGGGTTCGATTCCCGTCTCCACCTCGCGCGATTAGCTCAGCGGGAGAGCGCTTCCCTGACACGGAAGAGGTCACTGGTTCAATCCCAGTATCGCGCACCATCGTAACGCCAGGTCAGAGGCACTTTTCGAGGAAACTCGGAAGGTGCCTCTTCTGCTTTCAGCCGCCGAACACACACTCAGCACACGCACGGTTGGGTAATTCCGGGCCGCCGGGAACAACTCCGAGCCTATGTACAGATGCGGCGGGCCGAGCTGCTGGCCGCGCGCGGCGAGACGCAGGCAGCCCGGCGAGCCCTGGCCGACGCGGACTCTGCGACCGAAGCGACGCACGGCGTCGCACCGCCGGAAGCAATGTACTGGTGGACTCCCGGATTCGGTTCCGTGCAACGCGGTGGTGTTCTGTCCCTATTGGGGGACACGGTCCGTGCGATCGAGGAAGCCACGGACGGCCTGGCGGAGATGCCTGTAGAGCACCGCCGAACCGAATGGCTGGCATCCGCACTACGCCGCGTCGACCCGGACATGAGCGCGGTCAGCGTGTAGGCGCGGCGCCCGCGCGAGTACGCGGATCTCGGTGAACTCATCCGCGCCGCCGCAGTCCCGACGAATGGGCTCAGCCCGCGACGTCGAGCAGGGTACGGATGATCATGAAGATGGCGGCTATGCCGAAGCAGGCCAGTCCGACGACCCATACCGTGAACATCTGCCGCAGCGGGATCAGGTTGCCGATCCAACCGGCGTCCAGGTCCGCGATGTCCTGTTGTGCCTCGAATGCCGTGCCGTGGGCGCCCCAGGCGCCCGCACCGAGTTCCTGCTGCTCGAAACGCTCCAGCCACAGCGCATCTTTGCGGCCGGAGAGGCGGTGACTCGCCATCAGCATGATCGAGATGAGCGAGACGATCAGCGCAAGAAGCGACGATGCGATCCGCGCGACGGCGTCGTTGGCGGCCGCCATGGAGATACTGAACAAGAAGGCCTGGGCGGTCAGACTGATAGCCGGCACCTGCCAGAGCAGATTTTCGTATTGCAGATGTCGGTCGGCCACACTCTGGTAGAGCAACCTCAGTTCGGGCGACCGCCGGGAAGATGGCTCGTCCACAAGAACGTACTGTGGCACAGCCGTGCGGACTCGGTGGAGTATTTCACTTCCGAATGTTCCTGTCGGCTATACGCGCGATCAATCGCGCTGAGTCTGCGATTGATCGAACAGTCCGGAGCGGGCCAGGATGAGGCCGCTGACGACGAGCACCCAGGCCGGAAACACCAGGGCCAGCCACATGCTCGTATCGCCCGCGATCAGGAGCGCCACAGCCAGCAGGTAGCTCATGACAGCGAGCCAGCGGGGCATCAGCCTGGTCTTCAGCCAGATCGTCGCAAGCGAGATCATGAATACTGCGGCCATGCGCAGCGCATAGGTCTTGGTCGCCGAGAGCACGACCCGCTTGCCGAAGTTCATCAGTTCGGCGTGAGCGGCCGGATCGGTGGCACCGGGATTGGTTGCCGCCAGACCGGCGGCCACGGCGGTCGCGACGAACATCATCGCCAGGAACAGCAGCGCGCTGCCCAGGAATACCGATAAGAAGAACCGGTCTTCATAACGGCCGAATCCGTCGCGCACGACTCCGACAAACCACAGGAAGGTGATACCGACAAAGGGCATCAGCACTGTCGCCGTGGTGATCGCGCTCCGTTGGCCCGCCACCCAATCGGCCGAATCTTGACCGCCCTCCGGCATTCGGATGCGAATCAGAATCAGCACGGTGGCGAACAGCACCGCGAAGACCACTCCAGCAAGTGCGGCGGCTCGCGGCGTAGACAACTGACGCAGAGCTGGCGCAGGCTTTTTGTGCTGCGGCGACATCGACATGACATCATCGTGTCAGAATCAGATGCCGATGCCCGGCATTTCAGCACCTACGACCAACGGGATCCGACGCGGAATTGCGAGGAGCGTCGGTAATCTCGAATCGTCGAACAGTCATATACACAATGGCGAAATCTGCGAATCCGCCGGAATCCATGTGCCGCATCGAGCTGCCGATCAGTCCGACCGCGGCCTGCGGGTCGAGGCGCCGGTGTGCCAGTGTCGCGCGATATCGCTCGGTGCGGTGCTTCGGCGAGTCGGTCGACGATTAAGGCGCGATGCGTTCGGCGTGAGCAAGGTCGGCCCGTCGCGATGGCACCCGTCCACGATCGCGCTGGCTCGGTGGATAAAACGCATTCCGCGATGCGTTCGGCGTTCGAGCCACAGCGACGTCGAGTCCGGCGGGGCGGGTGGGCACGATTCGGCGGTGCGAGACGGGTTGTCGGTGGTCGGCATTAGGCTTTGGCGCACATGTCGAGTGGAGCCGAGTCGTGGTCAGGGGTGCAGGTGACGGCAAGCGAGGCCGATGGGCGGGATCGGGTCGCTGCCGACGCCGATCCCGAGGTGGTGGACGATATCGCCGGGGATGTGTCGTTCGATCTGGAGGAGATCAACGAACTGCTGGGGGAATTGATCGAGATGCGGGGGGATCGTCAGCGGCGCGATGCCGAAATTGTGGGGTTTCGGCTCGGAGTCAGCGGGGAGGCGCCTGAGACGTTGGCGCGGATCGGCGCTCGATTCGATCTGTCGCGGGATCGGGTTCGACAGTTGCACACCCGGGCGGTAGCCCAGATTCTCCGGGAAGCGCAATTGACCGGCCATCGAGCGGCCGAGGTGTTCGGCGCGCGGTATCCGGTAGGGGCACGGGATCGGCAGTTGGTACGGGCGCTGCTGGTGGAGACCTATGCGACGGATACCGACCTGGCCGCCAATGAATTGGCTTATCTGAAGCTGCGGATCGCGGGACACGCGGGTGCGGATGCGAAGCGAGTCGCCGGATATGTCATGCAGCGGATCATGGCGTGGCAGAAAAAGACGAACCGGCGGTTGGCGAAACTGCACGAGCCGGTGGCGACTCGTGAGCTGAATTCCTGGCTGGATCAGGTCGATTGGCCCGCCGCGCCCGGCCCCGCTCCCCTGCCGATCGCCTCGGCGCGCACAGTCGACAGCGATGACGAAGGCCGCGGGCGCTTCTATCTCGACAAGGTCGGACGCGATATCGGATTCGATTCCGGTCTGGAGGCTCGACTGCTGCAGGCGGTGAATGCGAGCGATCTGGTCGAGACGTTCCAGGAGCAACCGTGTGCGGTCACCTTCGCAATAGACGGTACGGAGCGGATCTGCTACCCAACCATCGCCGCGCGGTTGGCCGATGGCCGCGTGGTACTGATCGATGTCGAACCGCTGGGACATGTCGGCTTCCACATCAACAGGATCAAGTCGGCGGCCGCTCGCGCCCATGCGCATGCCAACGGCTGGGGCTGGCTGGTGTGGACCGGCAGCAAGATCGGTATCCCAGATCTGTTGCGGCGTAAGGTAGCTGCGGACACCGGGAGTCGAATCGACGAGTTGCTCGAGCGCGGACCGGTGTATTGGTCGGCGCTACGGCAACTGCGCACGGAGGTCGAGCTGGATCTGCTCGACCTGATCGCGCTGGTACTGCGCAACGAATGGCGTTGGGACCGTGCGCCGTTCCGCTTGACCGGGAACTGAACGCGCCTCAGCGGACGAACATCGCCCCTGCGATGAATGTCACGATCAGCATCATCACGCAGTAGGTGATCAGCTGCCAGTGACCGATCGTCTTCTGCATGCTGACGATGGTGGCGCGCAGGCTGGCGTCGACACGGTGCTGATCGTCGAGCCTGCGCCTGACCTCGGCCAGCGAGTCCGCGCGTTCCTCTGCGGACTCCTCGGCGCGTTCCAGCCGGGTGGTGAGCTTCAGGATCTGTTTCTGCTTGTCCCGCAGGGATTTTCGGGACAGGGCCAGGGTGGTGCGTTGGTTGACCAACTCCTGGCGCTGCCGAGCGATGACGCCGGCCTGCGTCCTCGTGTGGTGTTCCCAGTCGGTCACGGTGGCCCATCCTCCTGTCGTTACATCGCGGTAGCCCCACGCGATTTCGCCACGCACCCAGCCGCACAGGAACTCGCGCAGTTCATAGGGTTCCCGGCGCGGCACCACGACCGCGCTGGCCGAGGCGTCCAACATGCCGTCCTCGGCCCGGTAATCGCAGGCGGGCGGCGCGAAGTCGGCGATGCCGAGCGCGGGCAGATGTCCGACCCAATAGCCCGGCGGGCACAGCCACAGCACGCCGTCACATCCGGAGGTACGCAGCCGCATCGTGTGGTGCTGTGCCGATTCCCGATCCAGCGGGCCGGTGCGGACCTCGATGGCGTAGCGCCGCTCGCCGCTGACCCAGAGCACGTCCACCGGGACGTCGCCCACCCGTCGGTCCACCTCGGCTACGTCCGCACCATAGGACGCGAGCCGACCACACAGCCAATATTTCAGCCGCTGGATATCCCATTGTGCGGCGGCACATTCCGGACATGTGCAGCCGTATCCCCCGGCCTCCAGCGTGCCGCCGACGGGTGTGCGGCCATCCGGCAGTCGGGTGTCCGCGATGCGACCGTCCGACAACCCCAATTCGGCGAGCATCGCCCGACGCCCGCACGCCCGCTCGACGCGCTGCTTCGTTCTCACACGACCTCACCCCTGCCCAAAACCACCGCAGGTCAGGTACGACCTACGCCATGAATCAAGAGTGCGTCAGCTTTCGCCCGCCCGCCAGCCCCCTTTACCCCGCGCTCGGGTGCGCCCACACCCCACAAACACACCTCGACCAGCCGATGTGTGGTGTCTCACAAGCGATTTCATTGCGACACGCGAGAGCATTGCCACAGTTATTCCGATGATTGATAGTTGCCGCCATTCCGGGGACACGGCCGGACCCGGACCGATGCCGGCGAGCCAGGGGGACGAAGGCCGCCGGGCAACCAGACGAAACATGCGCAGCGTGGACGCGGCAGGTACTCGAAACCGCGTTGACACCGATCGACAGCTAGAATCGGCCGGCCACGAGCGGAGTTTCGGGCAATACGGGGAAGAAGGTATTTGATGGACCACAACGAGCGGAGTGGCGAATCGATCGGCGCAATCTTGTCGAGTCTCGCGACGACTCTGCGCGAGGTCAGCGATAAGCTCGACGCGGTCGCCGCGCATGTGGACGACGACCGTAATCTCGCCGACCGCTTGGCCAAGTTGGAGGCGTGGGCTTTCCGTACCGGGGAGGATGTTTCCAAGATCGGGTCGCGGCTGGAACAGGTCGTCACCGTCGAGCCGGGTGACGAACCAGCCGAACTCGCGCCGCGGATCCGTTCAGCACCCGCTCCCGCGACCAGGGAACGGCGCGAACCGATTCCATCGCGTCGGGACCGCCTCGATGCCGTCAACGGGCGGGCCTACATCACAGGCGCGCACACCGCGACGGCGCGCAACGGTCTCCCGGATATCACGACTCCGCGGAGCGAAACGCCGATCGCTCGCAACAACCGCCCCGACACCACCGCAACCAACAACCGCCTCGAACCGACGATCGGTAGCAACGAGCGCGTCACTCCGACGACCAGCACCAACGGGCACCTAGCGACCACGTCGGGACGTCCGGACTCCCCGACCGGGCACAACGAGCGGCTCGAAACGCCCGAAGACACCGCGCCCCGCCCGGCACGGACCGAATTCAGCACGCCGATCATCCGCACCGAACACCTCGAACCCTTCGGCCCCGCAACACCCAACGACGCCCCGCCCCTCCCCTCACGGACGCCGCAGGCTGTGGTTCCACCGACCTACCGCGATCCGCTCGCGACGCCCGCCACACGCCCCGAACGGCTCGACTCGGCCACCCCCACCGAATCTGCCACGCCGACCTATACCAACTCACAATCCGCGACAACCGGCGACCGGCTCGAATATGGCTCGATCGGCGCCGGCAACGGCCGCCTGGAGCCAATCACCTCCTCACCTCGCAATGGCTCCGAATCCGCGACGCCGACAACCCGTCCCGACACCGGTATGACCGCGCCGCGCGCCGAGGACAACAGTGCATCGACTCCTGGCGCGCACCGTGCGGGCACCGGCGAGGACACCTCCCACGTCGACAAGCTGCAGGCCATGCTCGACGAACTCAAGCGCAACCCCAACGGCCCTTTCGGCCGCCCCGAACCGAGTTCCTCGGCCAATGAACTGCCCGGCGTAGACCCGACCTTCGCGATCCGCACCGAGGGCTGAGCAACTCACCGGACCGGCGAGTCCAGCCCGGTCAGGGTGTCGCGGATCAATCCACGAAGCCATCGGTGGCCGTTGTCGGCGGTGTTGCGGGGGTGCCAGGCCATGGCGATGGCGACTTCGGGAAGGGGCAGGGGGATTTCGAAGGCGCACAAGCCGAGTGCGGTGCGAGTTGTCGCGGTGAGCGCGGCGGGGACAGGGCAGATCAGGTCACCGTGGCGGACAGCCAGCAGGGCGCTGGTGAGGTCGGGGACGGTGGCCACAACGCGGCGAGTGCGGCCGTGCAGGGCAAGGCGGTCATCAATGGGGCCGCGCGCGCGGCCGCGGCGGGAGATGCCGAGGTGGGCGGCCGCGGCGAACCGCGCCACCGTCACACGATCGGTGAGCAGCGGATGTCCGGGTGCGGCAGCGCCGATTACGCGGTCGCGCAGTACACGTTGCACAGTGGTCTCGGGATCGGTGTGCTCGATGATGCCGACCTCGATATCGACGCGGCCGTCGCGCAGCGCTGCGGTGCTCTCGTCGCGGTCCGCAAGCAGGTGCAATGTCACACCGGGCGCCTGCACGCGGACGGCGGCCAGCAGCGGCGTCGCCAATTCGCCGAGGACCGTATCGCCGACCTGCACCGCGAAATCGCGCTTCAGTGTGGTCGGGTCGAGTGCGCCGTGCGGGGTGAGCAGTGCCCGGCCGCGCTCCACCAGAACGCGTACCTCGTAACGCAATTCGAGCGCGCGCGGCGTCGGCACCAGATTGCGGCCTGCGCGCACCAGTAATGGATCGCCGAGCAGCAGACGCAGCCGGGCCAGTGTCCGGCTCATCGCGGGTGCCGAGGTGTGCAGCCGGTCGGCGGCCTGGGTGACGCTGTTGGTCTCCAGCAGCGCATCCAGAGCAACCAGCAGATTCATATCCAGTGCATCCACATCTGGATTATCCAGAATGAAATAACTGGTCACCAACATTGCATTGGCGATAATCCGCGCGAGCTTCCGCAACGCCCCCAGCCAACCCGGGGTGCATTGCGGGCAATCGACCTACGGCGTGCGCTGTTCGGCGGAGACCGGCGGGGGCGCTACTGTCTTCGGCGGCGCCGTCACCACCGGCCCGTTCGACCGCTCCGCGAGCCCACGATACGAAGACGGCTTGACCGTCCGGAACCATTGCGCCGCACGGGTTCTGCGCGGCAGCCGGAATTTCAGGTCGGCCAGCATCTCATCGATATTGTGGATCGAGAACGGGGTGATGGCCCCGCCGTGCGCGTGATGGCCGCCCGTACGTTCGGCCATCCAGCGCAGCCGCTCATCGACGTGCGTAGTCATCTCCTCCTCCGTAGGCAGAGCGAGATGGCCGCGCAGCAGTGCGGCTGTCCAATGCGCGCCGATCTCCGCGCTGAGCGTGCTGATGACCGAGGAGTTGTACCCGGCGAAGCTCAGATTCGGCACGCCGATCGGCAGGATCTGCCGGTACAGGCGGAAGTTACCGTCGTCGTCGGTGAGCTGACGCTGTACATACGGGGTCAGGAACGGGACCCGCTGATGGAATCCGGTAGCGCAGATGATTATGTCGGCCTGCAGGACCGTACCGTTGGACAATCGCACCTGGTTCTCGGCCAGCTCGGTGATGGTGCTGTCGCGATGCACCGCGATCAGTCCCATCCCCACGCGCTCGAAGAAATCCTCGGTGACCAGGCTGACCGTGCTCTGCGCGATGTCCTCGAAGCGCCCCTGCGGCACGAGACCCAGCTCGCGCAGATACGACTTCTTGATGGCGAGTTCTTGGATTACATCGAGGTTGCTGTCACGGAAGCTGCGTCCGGAACCATGCAGGAACCGCTCGATCCGCCCGAGCTCCTGATAGCGGAAGTGCGACTCCCCCAGCCTGGTCAGCATCAGCCGCTCGTAGTCGACCAGCCCGCGTGCCAACTTGCGCGGCATCTTCCACAGCAATCTGCGGGCAACCACACTGGTCGAGGCCGCGACATGACTGACCGCCTCGGCGATATCGCAGGCCGACCTGCCGTAGCCGACCACCACGACCGATTTACCGCGCGCCCATTCGACATCCAGGAACTCCGAGGCGTGCCCGATCTGCCCCCCCGACTGCCGGTACCGGTCGACGCCGCGAAAGTCGGGCACCGCGGGCTCATTGAATATTCCGTTGGCGATGACGAGATGGTCGCAGGAGGTGCGATGGATGCCGGCGTGGTCGCGGATCTCCAGCAACCAGCCGCTGTCCACCGGATCGGCCGCGACCACCTCGGTGTCGAGGCGCAGGCTCTCGCCGAAGCCGAAGTGCCGCACGTATCCGTCGAGGTACTGCTGTATCTGCTGTCCGTCGGGCACGCGCGGGTAGTCGTCGGGCATCGGGAAGTCGGAAAAGTGATACGTGTACTTGCTGTTTTGTGCGCGCAGGCCAGGATACCGGCGCGTCGCACTCCACACTCCGCCGACGTCCGGGGTCCGATCGAATACCTCGACCGGAAATCCCTCTTGACGCAACACCTTCGCGCAGGCGAGGCCTGCGATGCCCGCACCTACGATCGCGACGCGGTTCCCGCTCGTCATGGCACGGAGATTACGTCGCTCGCACGGATGCGGCAAAGCCTCGGTGCGACTTCACGAGGTTGACCGGGGGAAGACTACAATCCTGGCCTTGTCCTGCGGCACCATGGTGATATTGCGCACTCGTCCACGTTCGAGTTTCCTGCCCTCAGGCGGGGCGAGGGTTTAGCGGGACACGATCTCGCGCAGCACGGCCGTGACCTCCATCAGCGAGAATCCGGCGCCGATACCGGCGTCAACCCTGCCGTCGAAGGACAGCCCCGTATTCGGTTCGACCTCGCCGTCGAGCCAGCGCGACGGACGGAAGGTTCAGCGTTACGCCTGGTTCTCTACACTGTTGCATGGGTTCCCGGCGCGGCGGCAGGCCATGCGACACAACGCCTGATCAGGGGCCCGGCCCAAGCGCGGCGCACGCGGGAACTCAACGCAGCGCGGGCGCCCCGGCCAATTCGACCGGCAGATCGTGCAACCCCCGGATGAGCATGCTCTCCCGCCAACGCAATTCCCCACCGTCGACCGCCAAGCGCAGATCCGGATACTGCGCGACCAACCTCGTGATCGCGATGCGCGCCTCCAGCCGGGCCAGTCCCGCGCCGAGGCAGTAGTGGATGCCGTGACCGAAGGCCAAGTGGCCGGCGGTGCAGCGCTGCGGGTCGAATTCCGCCGCGTCACCGAAGTGCCGTTCGTCGTGGTTGGCCGAACCCAGTGCGACGAGCACCAGTTCACCCGCGGGAATCTCGACGCCGCCGAGGGCGATCGGTTCGGCGGTGTAGCGCAGGGTCGCGACGTTCACCGGGCCGTCGTAGCGCAGCATCTCCTCGATCAGGGCGGGCACATCCTCCGTTTTGCCGTGCAGCGCACGGTAGCGCGCCGGATCCGAGAGCAGTGTGAGCACGGTATTGCCGATCAGATTGACCGTGGTCTCGTGACCGGCGACGAGGATGAGGAACACCATCGAGATCAGCTCGTCATCGGTGAGCCGATCGCCGTCGGCATTGGCGGCGATCAAGTCCGAGACGAGATCCGCCCCCAGCCCCTCGGCCCGCCGTCGGTTGATCAACTGCTCGAAGTAGTCGGCGATGGCATCGGTCGCGTGCCGGATCTCCTCGACCGTCGAGGTCGACAGCTCGACGACGATGCGCGACCACTCACGGAAATCCGCGCGATCGGACACCGGCACCCCGAGCAGTTCACAGATAACGGTGATGGGCAGCGGAAATGCGTACTCCGACAACAGATCCACGCGATCCGCACCCGCCGCGGCGATCCGGTCGAGGAGTTCGTCCGCGATCGCCAGCACACGTGGGGCCAGCGCCTCGATCCGAGCGGGCGCGAAAGCGGGCGTCACCAGACGACGCAAGCGAGCGTGCCCGGGCGGATCGGTATTCAACAGGTGGTAGCTGATGCGGGTATTCACCGCGCCGACGCCGGTGTCATCGGTGACCAGGCCACGGGCCTTGCGGCTGGCGTCGGTGCGCGGGTCCTTGCGGATGGCCGGATGGCGCAGCACCTCGCGCGCGACATCCAGGTCCACGACCAGCCAGGCACGGACGCCGGTACTCAACTCGACCGGGTGGACCGGGCCGTCGGCGCGTAGCTGTTCGTAGAAGGCATACGGTGCGTGAAAGAAGTCCTGCGGCAGCTTTCTCATTCGACGACCCTTCCCCGTTCGCGAGTTGTTTTGCGCCCCTTCGATAGTGGCACGCATCACTCGCGTCGACCACCCGCGCGCCGACCGTCGGACTCGAATCCGAGCAACAGACGACGGTCGTGCGCACCGCGTCCGACGAAAGGATGACCGCGGCCGTTTCGCCGGGCACGGCACCGACCGCGGCGATACTCTCCCCAGATGGGACCGATTTCTCCCGTCCTGCGCGGAGCTCGGATCGCGAATTCGTTCGCCTTCGGGTTGCAGGGCTTTTTCTTCGCGGCGGTGCTCACCCAACTGCCCCAGCAGAAGGATCGCTTCGGCTTGTCCGACGGCCTGATCGCGGGTTCGGTGGTGCTGGTTTCGATCCTCGCCAGCGTCGGCAGCGTGGCTGCCGAGTGGGTGGCCACGCGCCGGTCGAGCCGGGTCACGGTACGGATCGGGCTACTGGGCATCACGATCACCGGATGCGCCATCGCGCTGGCCCCCGATATCCCGGTGCTGTTGATCGCCGTCGGGTGCTACGGAGTAGCGGTCGGCATCGTCGATGCGAGCACGAATATGCAGGGCGTATTCATTCAGCGCGGGTACCGAACATTCATCCTGTCCTCGTTCTACGCGGCGTGGAGTGCCGGATCAATCCTCGGTGCAGTGTTCGTATCCGCCTGCGAGGCAGTCGATATCACACTGCGCGAATCGCTGTTGACGGCGGCGGGGACGGTTCTCGTCGTCGGGTTGGTGCTCGGCCCACGCCTGCTCGGCACCGCGGCGGCCGAATCCGGCCCTGCGGAGGTGCCCGACAGCGATTCCGGAGTATCCGGAATGGTTCCGCTGCGCATGTACCTCGCCTTCGGTATCGCGGCCTCACTCGTTTTCGCCATCGATCTCGCCGTGAGCAACTGGTCGGCGCTGTATCTGAAGGAGGATCTGCTCGCCAGTTCGTCCACCGCGGCATTGGCGTTGGCGGTCTATCAGTGCGCGTCGCTGGCCGCGCGGCTGAGCGGCGATCTATGGGTGCGCCGGCTCGGCGGACGGCGGGTGGTGCGCATCGCGGGAGCGATCGGTGTGCTCGGACTGGCCGTCGCAGTGATCGCGCCCGGACCTGCGGTCGCGATCGTCGGCTTCCTGATCGGCGGTTTCGGCACCGGCGTTGTCGCACCGCTGTGCTTCAGCGAGGCCGGACAGCTGACCAGCGCACGACAACTCGACGCACTCATCGCGCGCCTGAATCTGTTCAACTACGCGGGCACCCTCGTCGGCGGCGGGCTGGTCGGCGCGATCGCCGCCGGCTTCGGTCATCGAATCGGCTTCGTGATCCCGGTCCTGTTCATGGCAGTCGTTATCGGACTCGCACGTGCATTCCATTCCCGATCCGAACCGGATGAACTTTCCGGTTCGATCGAAGGCCATGCTGTACTGGACACATGAGCGACATCCCAGTCACCGTCGGCCGAGCCGGATTATGGGACGCCGAGGCCCTCAGTGCCGTTGCGGCCGTGACCTTTCCGCTCGCGTGTCCGCCGCACGCCACTGCCGACGATATCGAGATCTTCCTTGCCGAGGTGCTCTCCGGTGAACGCTTCGGCGAGTATCTGACCGACCCCGCCCGAATCGTGCTCAAGGCGGTGACGAACGGCGATATCGTCGGCTACGCGATGTTGCACTTCGGGGATCCCGCCGATCCCGAGGTCGCCCAGGCCGTCGACCTGCGGCCGACCGTCGAGATCAGCAAGATGTACGTGCTGCCCGGCCACCATGGCGCAGGCGTATCGAAGGCGCTGATGAACGCGTCACTGGAACAGGCCCGCGAGGAGGCCGTTGCCGGGCTGTGGCTCGGGGTCAACCAGGAGAATGAGCGCGCCCAGCGGTTCTATCTCAAGCATGGGTTCGAGCGGGTCGGCACGAAGACCTTCACCGTCGGCAGCCAGTTGCATCACGATTTCGTGATGCGGCGGTTGCTGTGACCGGATCAGGCCACTGCTTTGATCATCGACGTGAGCGATTGATCCGAACTCAGCGACGGCGATCCACTACGCCGCCACCTCGAAACGCGACAGCGCCAGCAGACGCGAAATCGCGCGCAGGTACTTCTTGCGGTACCCACCGTCGAGCATTTCCTTGGTGAAGATCTCGTCCAGCTTCGCACCCGAAACCGTCACCGGAACACTCGCGTCGTACAGCCGGTCGGCCAGTACGACGATCCGCAGCGCGACCGCCTGATCGGTGACCGGATGCACATTCGAAACGAATACCGCCGACACCCCGGAGATCAGCGCGCCGTACTTCGACGGGTGCAGTGTGCTCAGATGCATCAGCAGCGCGTCGAATTCGTCGAGCGTGGAACCCGGTGTGGCAGCGGCCCGTTCGGCGAGCAGCTCCGGCGAGGTGGGTTCCGGCGCGGGCGGCAGATCACGATGGCGGTAGTCCGGGCCGTCGACCCGCACGGCATCGAAGATCGAACCGAGCTTCTTGATCTCGCGCAGGAAGTCCTGGGCGGCGAAGCGCCCCTCGCCCAGCTGGCCGGGCAGGGTGTTGGAGGTCGCGGCGATGCAGACGCCGCGCGCCGACAGCTCGGTCAGCAGCCGCGAGACCAGCATGGTGTCGCCGGGATCGTCGAGTTCGAACTCGTCGATGCACAGCACGCTGTTCGCCGCGAGCCGGTCGAGGGCCTTGTTGAAGCCGAGTGCGCCAACGAGATTGGTGAGTTCACCGAAGGTGCCGAAGGATTTCGGCGTGGGCGCGCTGTGGAAGATGGAGGCCAGCAGGTGGGTCTTGCCGACACCGAAGCCGCCGTCGAGGTAGAGCCCGGCGCCACTGACCGGTTTCTTCTTACCGAACAGGCTCTTCTTGTTCACCGCCTGACGGATCTTGGCGACCTGACCGGCGAAATCCTCGGTGTTGTGGACCGCGGCCGATTGGGTCGGCTCCTTGGGGTCGGGAATGTAGGAGGCGAAACTGACCTCGTCGAACATGGGCGGTGGCACCATCTGGGCGACCAACTGGTCCGCCGGAACGTCCGGATGGCGATCGACAAGGCGTTCGTGCATGCTGGAAGCCTAATGACGTGGTGTGATCTTTCTTCATGCAGCGTATCCACAATGCGATCCAGCTCACAGGGCTGAGCCGAGACGAGCTCGCCGACCTGTACGCCTACCCCGTCGAACTCCAGCGTCCTTGGATCCGCGCCAATTTCGTCTCCAGTATCGACGGCTCCGCCACCAGCGGCACTGCCTCCGAAGGCCTCGGCACCCCGGCCGATAAAACCGTCTTCATGCTGTTGCGCGAATTGGCCGATGTGATCGTGGTCGGCGCGGGCACCGCGCGAGCAGAGAACTACGGTGGCGCCGGGACGGACCCGGTCTTCCGACGCGCCCTGTACGACCGCGGCATCGGTGGACATCGCGACGGCGCACCGCCACCGATCGCCGTGGTCACCGCGAGCGCTGCGCTGGAGCCGGGCGCGCGGCTGTTCACCGAAACCAAGGTGCCGACGCTGATCATCACGACCAGCACCGCGCCGGAGGATCGCAAACGGCAACTCGCCGACGCCGGGGCGCACGTGATCGAGGCGGGCGGGATCGCGATCACCCCGCAGGGCCTGCTCAACACACTCACCGAACTCGGACTGCGGCGCGTCTTGTGCGAGGGCGGTCCGCATCTGTTCGGTGAACTGCTCGAGGCGAATGCGGTCGACGAACTGTGCCTCACCACGGCGCCGTTCCTGATCGGCGGTACCGCCCGCCGAATCTCGCTGTCCGCACACGAGTTCCGGGTGCCGATGGTGCGCAGGCATATCCTGCTCGACGAGGACGGAACCGTACTGACCCGTTGGACCCGTTCATGAACACACCGCGCGAACCTGGCAGGCTGTAGCGCATGCGCTGGACTCGGGCCGTCGTGCTGGCATCGACACTCTCGATCATGATCGCCGGATGCGGTGCGGGACCTTCCGATCGCCCCGGCGTCGCCGTCGAGCGCGCGCCGCAGGGCGGGGCGGCTCCGCACCCGACCACAGTCGTCGCGCCGCCGCCGGATGCCGATGTCCCCAAAACCGATCTGGCCTGGCGCGATTGCACCGCATCGACGCTGGATTCGCTCGGCCTCGGCCCCACGCCGTCGGGCCTGGTCCTGGACTGCGCCGAGTACACCACACCGATCGATTCGACCGGCGGTGTGCTCGGCAACTTCCGTACCGGCGCCATGCGAGCACGGATGCCGCAGACCCCGACCAATGTCGCGCCGCTGGTCATCACCTCCGGCTCGGACCGCTCCTCGACCGCGACACTGGCCGGACTCGCCGTCGGCGCGGGCAATGGGCTGCTGACCGGCCGCCCGATCGTCGCCGTGGACCGGCGCGGCCTCGGTACCTCGCAACCGATCGACTGCATGACAGTCGAGGCCCGCCGCGGCCTGGCCGATAACGGGCAATTCGGGCCGAGCGCAAGCAATCCCGTCGAAGCGGTGACCGGATACAGTCAGGACGCCACCATCGCCTGCCGCGACTTCCTGCAGCCGTATGAGGGCACCTTCGACGCACCGCACGCCGCCGATGACATCGAACAGTTGCGCAGGCAGTGGCAGGTCGATCGGATCGATCTACTCGGTTCGGGCAATGGTGCGAAGGTCGCGCTCAGCTATGCGCGAAAGTTCGGCGACCACCTCGCGCGACTGGTGCTGGACTCACCGGAGGCCGTCGGCGCCGATGCCGTCACCCGCACCGAACAGCGCGTCCAGGGCGCGGAGGCGGCGGTCACCGCGTTCGCCCAGCGCTGTACGGGAATCGGCTGCTCACTCGGTGCCGATCCGCGTGCTGCGATCATCGATCTGGTGCGCAAGGCGAGTAGCGGCGGACTCGGTGATATCTCCGCGAATGCGCTGTTGACC
Source organism: Nocardia citri (assembly GCF_054065835.1). NCBI lineage: Bacteria > Bacillati > Actinomycetota > Actinomycetes > Mycobacteriales > Nocardiaceae > Nocardia > Nocardia citri. Next base: position 5,156 of record NZ_JBSUQM010000003.1, on the reverse strand, counting down.
GGGTTGTCGGGCTTCCTCGCCGGTCCGCGAGATCAATCCGGGCATATCGCCGAACTCGCCGACGCGCTCTCCGCCGCCGGACGCGGCGATCGCGGCCCGCTCGGGGCGCTGATCCAGCGGGAATCCGCCGCCACCGCGACCGACGGACAGTTCGTCAACCGCTGCACCGATAACCAGCTGCCGCCGAGCCCCGGCAAGGCCAAGGAGCTCACCGACACCTGGGGCACCAAATATCCGGTCTTCGGCAGGTCGGCCGCGATCGGGATGATGGCGTGTGTCGCCTGGCCGGTCAGTGCCGCACCGCCGCTGCCGGAGAAGCTGGACCTGCCGGTTCTCGTCCTCGGTGGGGTCGCGGATCCGCTGGTCGGCGATGGCGGTCAAGCCTCGGTGACGGGTGCGCTCGGCGCCGCCGGCGCGCGCAAGGCAGCTATCGCCTGGCAGGGTTGGGGGCACCCGGTTTTCGCTCATTCCGGTTGTGCGCAACGGGCTCTCACCGACTACCTGAAGGACGCCAAGCTGCCTGCTGATGGGACGGCGTGCCCGGCATGAGCGAGCGGATCGAACGTGTAGCCCCTTCAGGGGAGTGACGGAGCCGAGCGCTGGCGGGACGCAGTCACGTGGGCGAGCGAAGCGCGCGCATCACAAGGCACCGCCCCTTCGGGCGCAGTCATTCCCCCGACTTCGGCGTGCCGAGGAGGTCCCGGCAAACGTCGCATGCGGATCCGGTGTACCGTGCCCCAGTGTTACTTCGACAGCTCGAGCCTCGCACCGCTCGCACCACCGCCGAGGTGATCAAGTTCGCACTGTGGCCCCTCGCGGTCATGACTGTGCTCAATCGGGTCTTCATCAAGGCAGTCAACGGGTTCATCACCGATGACTTCAAACCTGTCTACAACGCCTCGCTGGCCTTCCTCAACCACCGGCCGGTCTACACCGCGAACTACGATCTGGTGGATCCGCACTACCTGTATCCGCCGAGTGGCACCCTGCTGATCGCGCCGCTGGCGTTGATCGACCCGGAGAAATCGCGCTGGTGCTTCATCCTGTTGAACGCCGGCGCCATCATCTTGGCCTGGTATCTGCTGCTCAAGCTGTTCAAGTTCACCCTGTCCTCGATGGCGGCGCCGATCCTGCTGCTGGCCATGTTCAGCTCCGAAACCGTCATCAACACACTGGTTTTCACCAATGTGAACGGCTGCGTGCTGCTGGCCGAGGTGGTCTTCATAATGCTGCTGCTCGCGCGGCGGGATCTGTGGGCCGGTGCGATATTGGGCTTGAGCATCGCGGTGAAACCGACGCTCGCACCCCTGGTCTTGATCGCCGCGGCCCGTGGGCAGTGGAAGGTCTTCTACACCGCCATCGGCGTGCCACTAGCGCTGACCGCGATCGCCTGGCCGCTATCGGCCGATCCGGACAAATTCTTCACCAGGACCGCACGCTACCTCGCCGACCCACGCGACTACTTCAACAGCGCGATCGTCGGCAATGCCGCGTACTACGGGTTGCCGCTGTGGCTGACCTGGGGCATCCGCATTCTGATGGGTGTTGTGGTGCTGATCTCGCTGTGGCTGCTGTACCGCTTCTACCGCGACGATGAGCTGTTCTTCGTGGCCACCGCCTCCGGTGTGCTGATGACCGCGGAGTTTCTGCTCAACTCGCTCGGGCAGATGTACTACTCGATGATGCTGTTCCCGCTGCTGATGACGGTGGTGCTGCGCAATTCGGTGATGCGGAACTGGCCCGCGTGGCTGGCAGTCTTCGGATTCATGTCCTACGATAAGTGGCTCTCGGACCGGTGGCAGGGCCTCGGGCGCAATCTGGAGTATCTGCGGATCACCTTCGGTTGGGGTCTGCTGCTGATCGTTATCGCCTGCGTGCTCGGCGATCGGTATCTGGCGGCGCGACGGGAAGGCCGGCTGCAGCTCGGTATCGATCCGGAGTGGATGCGCTCGGCGCCGGATCCGCGCGATGCCGCAGCGGACGCACCGCGGGTGGTCGAGCCGAAGACGGCCTACGAAAGCATTCACGACGACGCGACGAACGGCAACGAATTGCGGGACGAACCGACGGCGAGTGCGATCAAGTAGCGACGGCACATTCGACGCGGACGTCGAAAACCTATTAGCGTGGAGCAATGAGTTCTGACGCCGACACGTCTCTACCCGCGCCCCGGATTCAGCTGACCCCACAGGAGTGGAAGGCCAAGCTGAATCCGGAGGAATACGCGGTGCTACGACAGGCCGCGACCGAACGTCCGTTCACCGGCGAATACACCGACACCAAGACCGAAGGTGTCTACGTCTGCCGGGCGTGTGGGGCCGAATTGTTCCGCAGCACCGAGAAATTCGATTCGCATTGCGGTTGGCCGTCTTTCTTCGACCCGGCGAAGTCGGAGGCGGTCATTCTGCGCTCCGACGACACCCTCGGCATGCATCGGGTCGAAGTGCTGTGCGCGAACTGCCACAGCCACCTAGGCCACGTCTTCGAGGGCGAGGGATACAACACGCCCACCGATAAGCGCTACTGCATCAACTCGATCGCCCTGCAACTGCACCCCTTGGGCAGCGCACCGGAGTAGAACAACAGCGCCACCGAAGGAAAGATACGGACTTGTTGCGCATGCCCCGAAAAACCGGGGCATGCGCCGGCGGTCCGTGATCAGGGCAGCGTGGCGATGAGTTTCTCGATCTCGACGCGGGGGCCGGTGAAGAAGGGGACCTCTTCGCGGACGTGCAGTCGGGCCTCGGTGGCGCGTAGGTCGCGCATGAGATCAACGATCCGATGCAGTTCCGGGGCCTCGAAGGCGAGGATCCATTCGTAGTCGCCGAGAGCGAAGGCGCTGACGGTGTTGGCGCGCACATCCGGGTAGCCGCGCGCGGCCTTGCCGTGGTCGGCGAGCATCTTGCGGCGCTCGTCGTCGGGGAGCAGATACCACTCGTAGGAGCGCACGAACGGGTAGACGCAGATGTAGTTGCCCGGATCCTCACCGGCCAGAAACGCCGGAATGTGGCTCTTGTTGAATTCGGCGGGCCGATGCAGGGCCACATTGCTCCAGACCGGCGCGCTGGCCCGGCCCAATTCGGTGGTGCGCCGGAAATCCGCGTACGCCGACTGCAGATCCTCGACCCGCTCGGCATGCGACCAGATCATGAAGTCGGCATCGGCGCGCATCCCCGCGACGTCGTAGATGCCGCGTACCACGACATCACGCTCGCCGAGCCCATCGAAGAACGCCCGCGCCTCCTTGATGGCGGCCTCGCGGTCGTCCCCCAGCACCCCCGGCTGCACCTGGAACACCGAGAACATCAGGTAGCGGATGGTGGAATTGAGTGCTTGATAGTCGAGTCGCGCCATGATTCCTATCCTGCCACTGCGGTTGATCGGGAGCTCCGCGCGGGCCGTCCCGACGCGGGTGCTCGCGCCGCGGTTTCCGGCGCGAGCCGATTGCGTGTTACATCGGGCAGAGGTCGAGCCGCCAGTCGGTCGGGGTGAACTGCTCGATGTGGATGCGTTCCTCGGGCACACCGACGTCGAGCACCTGGGTGCGCACCGACTCCAGGAATCCGGGGCCGCCGCAAATGTAGATATCGGCGTCAGTCGGCAGGTCCACCAGTGACAGGTCGAGCAGCCCGTGATGGGCGCCCTCGGCGTCCTGCTCATACCACAGCTCCACCGTGGTGTCGCGCAGCCGGGTGCCGAGCTCGCGCAGGCGCGCCCGCAACGGATGCGTCTGCGGGGAACGGTCGGCGTGCAGCACAACGGTGCGTCGGTCCGGGCTGTTGACGGCGAGGTGTTCGAGAATTCCGATCATCGGTGTCGCGCCGATACCGCCCGAGATCAGCACCAGCGGGGTGGTAGCCGCAGTGTCGACGACGATATCGCCGAACGGGAGACCCACCTCCAGTGCGTCGCCGGGCCGCACGGTCTGATGCAACCATGACGAGACCTCGCCCGCCGGGCAGCCATCCCCGGCATCGATCCGTTTCACTGCGAATGACAGCATGCCCTCGCCCGGCGCATTCACCAAGCTGTACTGACGCAACTGCCTGGCGCCGTCAGGTAGCCGCACGCCGACCGAAATGTATTGGCCCGGGAGAAAACTCGGCAACAGAGCAGACGGATCAGCGGATTCGACAGTGAAGACCGCGACACCGGACGACGATTCATCTGCGCGATCGACAACGGTGACCTCCCGGAACACATCGCCCGGCCCGACCCCGGCCGCCACGTACAGCTGCTTCTCCAGGTCGATCAATGTGTCGGCCATCAGCCAATAGACGCGATCCCAGGCCGCCGCTACCGGTGCGGTGACGACATCCGCGCCGAGCACCTCCACGATCGCGGCGAACAGGTTGTCGTGCACGATGTGGTACTGCTCGGCGGTGACGCCCAGCGAGGCGTGCTTATGGCCGATACGCGCGAGCATAGCGGCCGGATGTGGGAGTTGTGGTTCGACCAGGTACGTCGCGAAGGTCGCGATGGACGCGGCCAAGGCCCGAGGCTGGGCGCCTTGCGCCTGGTTGCCGCGATTGAACAGGTCGCGGATCAGTTCCGGATGGTTGCCGAACAGCGTTCGATAGAACACCGTGGTGATCGCATCCACCTGTGCGCCGACCAAAGGCAATGTGGCGCGGATGATTTCGGCGTGATGTGCTTCGAGTTCCGGTTCGCTACGGACCGTGCTGTTCATGACAACTCCTTATTCATAGAACCGCCCGCCGCAGATGTGGCGAGCAGACGCAGCAATCCGGCCGTCGGCGCGTCGACGAGTTCGTCGAGGGTGTACCGATCCAATTCCCGGTAGAACGCCTCCTTAGCCTCAGCCAGCGCCCGACGTAACCGGCAACCGCCCACCAGCGGACACGGATGGTCGCCTTCGCAGACGACCACCTCCCGATCACCCTCCAGTTCGCGGATCAACCACCCGATCGAGACCGAGCGCCCGGCCTCGGTGAGAAACAGTCCTCCCGAGCGACCGCGCTGTGCCTGCACCAGGCCGAGTTCGATCAGTCGAGAAACCGCCTTGGCCACATGGTGTTCGGAAGCATTCACTTGTCGCGCGATGAGCCGTGTCGTCACCCGGCCGTCGGCCTCCTCACTCACCGCCAACCGCATGATGGCCCGCAAGCCGATATCGGTGAACCGTGAGAGCTGCA